>NZ_JBEPPX010000088.1:0-1032 GCF_040547535.1 Roseovarius sp. MBR-78 | reverse complement strand
CTTTCGGAGGTGATTCAGTGCCATCGAGGCAATGGAGGGCTCACAGGCGGTGGAGATCACACGAAACGACCGGACGGCGGGGGGGCGAGCGGTCGCAGCGAGATGCGAGGATGCGAAGGCGGCGCTTCGGATGCTGTCGATTGCGATGGTTCTGGAGGGCTATGACCGCAAAACTGCGGCAGAGGTCTGCGGCATGGATCGACAGACGCTGCGCGATTGGATCCATCGCTATAACGCCGAGGGGCTGGAGGGGCTGTCAAACCGGCGACGGGGAGGTCGGCCGGCCCGGTTGACGCCCGAGCAGAAAGCCACGCTGGCCGACCCGGTGCGTGCGGGTCCCGATCGTGCCCGCGACGGCGTTGTCCGATGGCGACGGACCGATCCCAAGCGCCGGATCGAAGCGGAATTCGGCGTGGTCATGCATGAACGCACGGTCGGCAAACACCTGGCCGCTCTGGGGTTTCGCCGTCTTTCGGTGCGCCCGCAACACCCCCGATCGGACCCGGAGGCGCAGGAGACTTTTAAAAAAACTTCGCGGCCAGGGTAGACGAGGCGCTGCCGGATCATGCCCGCGGCAAGCCGCTGGAGGTCTGGTTTCAAGAGTGAGCCGGGCCGGAAAACGGTCCGGGGGACCGGATTCCCGGCGAACGCCCGGGTGGGCCAGCAAGGCACGCTCACCCGGGGCTGGGCCGAACGCGGGACCCGGCCAAAAAACCCGCGCGACACGCGGTACCAGTGGGCCTGCATATTCGCTGCTGTCTGTCCCGCCCACACCGAAACTGCAGCCCTGGTCATGCCAACAGCAGACACCGAGGCGATGAACGTCCATCTTGGCGAGATCGCGAAAACCGTCGCATCCGGTGCCCACGCCATCCTGGTGCTCGATGGTGCGGGGTGGCATGGTGCCAAGGCTCTGAACGTGCCCGGCAACATCACCCTCCTGCCACTGCCGCCCTACGCCCCAGAGCTGAACCCGGTCGAGAACATCTGGGCCTACCTGCGCGCCAGCAAACTCGCCATCTCGGTCTTCGA
>NZ_JBEPPX010000087.1:0-1054 GCF_040547535.1 Roseovarius sp. MBR-78 | reverse complement strand
CCCTCCACGTCGCGGATGCGCAGGCGCATCTCGTCCCAGACCTGCGGAATCTCATCCGGGCCATATGTGCCCTCGATCTCCACGGTGATTTGCGCCATGCCCGGCATCGACTTGGATTCGACCCGGTCAAGCTGCTTCATCTGCTGCAGCGCGTTTTCGATGACGTCAGAGACCTCTTCCTCGACCTCGACTGCTGTCGCGCCGGGATACGGCACGAAGACTAGCGCGGTCTTGAGCGTGAAACTCGGGTCTTCAAGGCGGCCCACGGTGTTCAGCCCCCAATACCCGCCAAGAAGGCAAAAAAGGATGAGGAGCCAGACCGCCACGGGCCTCTGGATGCTTGCGCCGGAAATGCTGAATGCCATGGATCTGTTCGTGTCCTGTCAAGGGGGCGGGATCAGAGCCCCGCAACCGTCACGGTCTGATTGTCGCGAAGCCGCCACCACCCGCCGGAGACGACCAGTTCATCGCCTTGGAGACCTTCCAGAACCACGATCTCGTTATCGACGGGAAGGCCCAGACGCACGGTCCGGCGCGTGACCTGCCCCGACTCTTCGTCGTAAATCCAGACCGAAGGCTCGGTTCGGCTAGAGGTATCGATCGCCGACACGGGGACCATGGCGGATTGTGCACTGGCTTCGGCCGCCGCATTTGAAAGACGCACCCTGGCCGTCATCCCCGGCAGAAGACGCGAGTCGACATCACCCCGGATGGCAAATTCCACATCGTAGGTCTGCGCCGTGCGGTCGGCATCGGTTGCAAAAGACCGAAGCATGAGCGGAGCCGTGTAGCCGGGCACGGCTGGAAAACTTGCCACGAGATCGAAGGCGTCGGGTGCGCTGCGTGCGACCGCCGCCAATTCTTCCGGCAGAGAGATCATGATCCGCATCTCGCTGACATCCTGAAGACGCGCAACCGGCGCCGCGGAGGTGACGTTGACATATTCCTCGATGAAGGTGCGCGCCACGATTGCATCGAAAGGCGCGATGATCTGCGTCTGTGAGAGGCGCCGCTCGGCCTCGCGCAGCGCAACTTCGGCCTGCGCGTATTCGGC
>NZ_JBEPPX010000086.1:0-1101 GCF_040547535.1 Roseovarius sp. MBR-78 | reverse complement strand
GTCTTGCCCGCCGCCGCGCGCATCTCCGTCGCCGTGAACTCCGTCCGCGTGATCGCGATCCCTGCCATGCCTGCCTCCATCCTTTGAGAAAGCAGTGAGTCAGAGTTCGCGAGCTTTGGGAACCCTTCAGAGTCAGACAAAAGGGCCGTTGGTATGACACCATTCCAAAGAAGGCACCCGCTGGAGCATAGCTGACGTGCCTGAAGCCGACGGCGAGAGAATACTATTTCACGCATCTCGTTGTGCGAGAGACTGAACCGGTGTTGTCGCATTAACGGGCCAAGGATTGCCGGTTTAGTATCCACGCTCAGGAGCAAACCCTTCGACTTCCAGTCGCGTGCGGTCCTTGATCAGCCCGGCACGGGCAACGTATAAATCCCTGAGAAAAGGGTTTCCTTAGAACAAGGCGCTTGATGCTCAAGGTTGACCGCAGTCCCCATCCGGGCCAACATCTGAGCATCTACGGCATCGGTTTTGGCGCGGGTGCCATACGCCTTATGATACGGCCACATCGGCTCGAACACGATCCGTGCCGCTGCTGCCGTGCTCAGCCATTTTTTCAGCGATCGAAATCCCGCCGCCGAATTCTCGAAGCGCTGCGCTTCATCATCTTCCAGCCGGAAGACATCCAGATGGAATTTTGAAATGTCTACACCGATGGTGTGTTTAGTCATCTTCGCCATGTCCTATGCTTGTCGTGCGTGATTGTCACACGCGTATCAGTTCAGGCCCTGTGGTGAAGACGGCGGTTGATCATACTTCTCAACGGTCCTGGTAGACCAAGCTGTTTGCGATCCAACCGCAGCCACTGCCCGCCATAAATGGCGTGGCGGGCAGTGGCTCCCTTTTGCCCTTGGAGCCAAGGAAAGTCATAAGACAAGCGCTTCACACGAGGTGCAAGGGCAACCCCTATGATGATGATCTTTGCCGCCGCAATCAAAACACCCCGAGGTGTTGTCAGGACATAGTCGTCCGGTAACGTGATAGGGTTCCGGTTCGCGGACTTCAGGGCACCTCGAAAAATTGCGCTGACACCGGCGTTTCGGTATGATCGGAGCGATAAAACGGGATGGGGTGCAACGATGGCGCAGATGGGTTTCT
>NZ_JBEPPX010000085.1:0-1102 GCF_040547535.1 Roseovarius sp. MBR-78 | reverse complement strand
AGAGGTGGTCGCGGAAATTTGGACCAGTTGTTAAGGTGGATCGCATGACGAGAGAGACGATCCATAATGACGAAGAGAAAAATGCATACGCCTGAGTTCAAGGCGAAGGTCGCGCTGGAAGCGATCCGTGAAGAGATGACGCTGGCTGAGCTGTCGAAGAAGTATGGCGTGCATCCGAACCAGATCAGCACGTGGAAGCGTGCGGCGATCGACAACATGGCCACGGCGTTTACCCGGCGCGGGTCTGATCCCGGGAAGGGGAACGAGGCCGAGATCGAGAAGCTGCATTCGAAGATCGGGCAGTTGGTGGTGGAACGGGATTTTTTAGCCAATGCCTCGCATCAACTGCTCGGGACGCGAGGCAAAAAATGGTGAGCAAGGAACATGATCTGAGCCAGCGGCGGCAATGCACGCTGCTGCAATTGTCGCGCTCGACGCTGTATTATCGGCCCAAGGGCGAAAGCGCCGAGAATCTGCGGTTCATGGAGCTCATCGACAAGCAGTTTTTGGAGACCCCGTGGTATGGGTCACGCCAGATGGCGCGGCACATGCAGCGGCAGGGTCACAAATGCGGCCGCCACCGTGTTCGTCGATTGATGCGTCTGATGCGGCTCGTGCCGATCTACCAGGAGCCCAACACCAGCAAGAAGCACCCTGCCCATAAGATCTATCCCTACCTGCTCAAGGGGCTGGCGATCACGCGGCCCAACCAGGTCTGGTGCGCCGATATCACCTATATCCGGATGGAGCGGGGTTTCTTGTATCTGGTGGCTATCATGGACTGGCACAGCCGCAAGGTGCTGGCCTGGCGGCTGTCCAATACGCTGGAGGCAGACTTCTGCGTTGCGGCCCTGAAAGAGGCATTGGCCGAATACGGCCCGCCAGAGATATTCAATACAGATCAGGGGTCGCAGTTCACCAGCGGCGACTGGACCTGCGAGCTCAAGGAGGCCAAGGTGCAGATATCTATGGATGGCAAAGGCCGCTGGATCGACAACCGCATGATCGAGCGATTGTGGAGGTCGTTGAAATACGAATGCGTCTACCTGCGCGCTTTCGAGACCGGCTCACAGGCCCGAGAAGGTATCGGGCACTGGCTGGC
>NZ_JBEPPX010000084.1:0-1167 GCF_040547535.1 Roseovarius sp. MBR-78 | reverse complement strand
CGGAATCAAGCAACCGTCTCAGGACGGCGGGTTTGGTTGCCATGGCGTGTCGCGCTTGAGGACGGTGTTGGCGAGGAGGATGAGCTTTCTGGCGGTGGCGCATATGGCCTTTTTGTGTGGCATGCCGCGGCCTCTCAGGCGCTGGAAGAATACAGCGAGGTCTGGGTTGTGTTTGAGTGCAACGCTGGCCGCCATGAATGCGACATCTCTGACGGGTTTTCGGCCGCCTCCGATGAAGCGCTGCCCCTTGAAGGTGCCGCTGTCGCGGGCGATCGGCGCGAGGCCGGTCAGCGCGGCTGCAGCTTTGCCACAGAGCGTGCCGAGTTCGGGCATTTCGGCCAGCAATGTCGCGGTCATCACAGGCCCTATCCCCGGGATGGAGCGCAACAACCGGGCGGCGCGGGAGAGCTGCGGACACGCGGCGATCTGATTTGTGATCTGCCTGTCGAGGTCGGCGATTTGAGCCTTGAGCAGGTCCAGCAGCGCCTGATCGAGCTGTGCGAGGGTCTCGCAACCGGTGCGCTGGCTGCGGGTCTGCACGCGTTTCCTGTCTGTCACGCGTTGACGGCGGGCGGTGACCAAAAGCTTGAGTTCACGCACGGATTTTGGGCCAAGGCGGCGTCCGGCTTCGGGACGAAAGGCCGCGAAACCGGCGATTGTCTGCGCATCGGTCCGGTCTGTCTTGGCCCGCTGCCCGCGAGATCGCGCAAAGGCACGCACCTGTGCCGGAGGCACCTGACGCACGGGGATCCCCGCAGCATGGAGCGCCTCCCAGAGCGGCCACTCATAGCCACCGGTCGCCTCGAGTGCGACCTGGACCGGTGCCTTGCCGCCGCCAAGCTCAGCCGTGAGTGCGGCAATGCCCGGTGCGGTGTTGGAATAGCTCTGCACATTCGGGGCGTCGTGGCGGGCGAGAACGAGATCATGCTTGCCGACATCGATGCCGACAAATGAGATGTTTTGTGTTATCGTCATCGGGGTCTCCATCTTGTGGTCCGGGGCAGCCGGGGGCTCCCCAATCAACCGTTCGAGACAAGGATGAGAGCAGGTGCCGCCACGCTTGATTGCGTGACCGTGGTCAACAAGGCCGAACCGGCGCACACCCGCCCATGCGGCGCGCGCTTACGCGCCGCATGGGCCCATAATAGCACAATCTCCAGACACAAG
>NZ_JBEPPX010000083.1:0-1172 GCF_040547535.1 Roseovarius sp. MBR-78 | reverse complement strand
CTGACCTCTTTGGCATAATCGCGGCTGGAGATGGATCGGACGGTGGCGGTGTCGTTGGCGAAGAGGTTCCAGGCTTCGCAGCATCGTGTGACGATCTCGTCGTAGGTTTCGAAGACGGAGATGGCGAGGCGGTTGGCGCGAAGATAGGCCCAGACGTTCTCGACCGGGTTCAGTTCCGGGGCGTATGGCGGGAGCGGCAGGAGGGTGATGTTGTGGGGCACGCAGAGGGCCTTTGCGCCATGCCATCCGGCGCCGTCCAGCACGAGAATCGCGTGCGCGCGCCCGGCGACGGTCCGGGATATCTCGGCGAGGTGGGCATTCATCGCCTGCGTGTCGGCATGGGGCATGACCAGCGCAGCGGTGGCACCGCGTTCGGGGCAGACGGCACCGAAGATGTAGGCCCATTTGTAGCGGGTGTCGCGCGGCGCGCGTGGGCGGCTGCCTCGGTCGGCCCAGATGCGGGTCAGCGTGCCCTGCTGGCCGACCCGAGCGTTCGCCGGGAAAACGGTCCCCCGGACCGTTTTCTGGCCCGGCTCTCTCTTGGAACCATACCTCCAGCGGCTTGGTCCGGGCGTGCTCCGGCAGCGCGTCGGCTACTGACGCGGCGAAGTTTTTTAAACGCCTCCTGCGCCTCGGGGTCGGATTTCGGGTGCTGCGGGCACACCGAGAGCCGACGAAACCCGAGCGCCGCCAACTGCTTGCCCACGGTGCGCTCGTGCATCTCGACACCGAACTGATCCTCGATCTTGCGCTTGAGGTCAACGCGCCGCAAGCCGCACCACCCCATCCACCGCAGGGTCGGGCCCCTCGCGCACCATCTGCGCCAGCTCCGCCTTCTGGTTCGGGCTCAGCCGTGGCGCAGGCCCAGCCGAGTGGCGGTTCGTCAGGCCCTCCAACCCTTCGGCGTTGTAGCGATGTCCGTTCGTCGGGAAAACTGTCCCCCGGACAGTTTCCGCATCCTCCTCACCGCGCAGCGTCTGCCGGTCCATCCCACAGGTCTCCGCTGCAGTCTTGCGGTTCGCACCCTCAATCACCAGCGCGATTGCCAGCATCCGCCGCGCCGCCCGCGCATGCTTCGTCTTGCCCGCCGCCGCGCGCATCTCCGTCGCCGTGAACTCCGTCCGCGTGATCGCGATCCCTGCCATGCCTGCCTCCATCCTTTGAGAAAGCAG
>NZ_JBEPPX010000082.1:0-1206 GCF_040547535.1 Roseovarius sp. MBR-78 | reverse complement strand
AAGCTGTCCAGTTCCTCGTTGAAAACCGCCTCGATGGTGCCGCGGATGTTGGCGCGCAGCCGGTCCTCGATCGGGTCAAAACCGTCATCGCAAGCGAGTAGCGAAAGCGCGCTGGTATCTGTAATCTGGTTCATGGCGTGATCTCCTTTGGCGGTGCCAGCCGCCGGTTGGGTGGGTTTCGTTCACCCGGAGATTACGCCACCTTCAAATTTCCACCACCTTCGCGACACGACCAATCGGTTTATACAACTTCAGACAGTCACTCTGAAGATGTTCAAGGAACTTTGTGTCGACAACATCTTGCAGAAATGCTGCCGTTGGCGCCTTGTATTTTTCGACAAGCTCGATGACAGTTTTCGTATAGTATTCCACGAGAGCACTGCTGTCGTCGGGAAGCGTGAATGGAAGAATGAAGCGGCTAATCACGGTGTAAAGGGCAGCGTTTATATCCTCCAATTTATTTGACTTGACGTCGATCTTGAATTGTGTTCGCGCGGATTTCAGAAAAGGACCGTAAAATCCCTTTACGTACATTCTGATTAGGTTGGCGACTTTTGGGCACTTCTTGAATTAATAATTTATCAGCTGCAGCCGATTTCGGTGAAACTCTGCTTGTTCAGCGCCCGCTCTGATTGAAGCCTCAAGAAATGGCGTCCGTCCCATAACATACTCGCCAAAGGCAACCGGAAAGTCCAAGTGTAAATCAACAAAGTCGACTTTTGAGTCGAATCCGCCATGTATCGCCACCTTCTTAGCGCCCCTAATATTGTAAGAAACGCCCTGATTTACCCTCACGTCGCGAGGAGACTGACCTTCAAGCATGGCTCTAACAGCCTTGGTGTCGAGGTCAGTTCCTCCCTTAATTTTGAAATCTAGACCGATCAATGAGCCGCAATTCTTGCAGGCGAATTTTATTGGTTGGATGTCTCTATTGCTCATTCCAACACGGCAGTTCGTGAGGTTTGAACAGTTGTTACACTGTACTGATAAGTTAATATTCACAAAACTCCTCCAGAGTAATTTGGCGGACTGATCGGCCTAAATGCCGTTCAGCGAAGATAAGTGATTGGATACTTCGAATTCGCCAGATTGTCTGGTCCAAGCCAACTGTAGGGCACCTCGAAAAATTGCGCTGACACCGGCGTTTCGGTATGATCGGAGCGATAAAACGGGATGGGGTGCAACGATGGCGCAGATGGGTTTCTT
>NZ_JBEPPX010000081.1:0-1223 GCF_040547535.1 Roseovarius sp. MBR-78 | reverse complement strand
ATCGTCACACGATGCTGCGAAGCCTGGAACCTCTTCGCCAACGACACCGCCACCGTCCGATCCATCTCCAGCCGCGATTATGCCAAAGAGGTCAGCGGCTAAGGCCGTTGGTATTAGAGTGGCAGGTGGGTCATTTTTGGATGATCATAACCCACCCAGGTGGGTCACTTTTGCATGCCGATTTACCCTCTTCGGGGAACAACTGATCCAGCGCAATCTCCAGATCATTGAGGTCGGCAATATCCCGAATCGACGCGATTTCGTCGCCGTTCGGGTTTGCAATCACGACCGAGTCGACGATGAGTTCGGGCGTCGGCGTGCCCCCGGCGAGGAAGTCCGCGAAATTCCCGATCACGATCACTGCGTAGCCGTCTGCCTCGATACGCACCTCGGTGTCGGAAACGGCGATACTGGCGATGTCCACACCGGCATTTTTCAACGCGACCGCGTCAATACTGAAGGCGCTGAATTCGGATAGAAGCGCCGAAAGGGCATCCTGCTCTGCCTGCTCGGTCAGGGCCGCGTCAAGGCTCGACAAATCGGCTGCCAATGCGCCAATCCTGCCCAGAGAATCGGGAAGTGTGCCATCAACCGTGAGCACCTGCTCCCCAGAGGTGAGGGTGTAACCCGTTGCAGAAATATCAAGCGTGAGAAATTCAAAACCGCTACTATCTGCAACGACAATCCGGTCCAGCGCGCCAGTCGCCAATCCATCCATGATCGCCTGTTCAAGCGCGTCCAGCGTGCTCACCGGCGAAATCCCCGCTCCGGTCACGACGACGGAAAACTGCTCTGCGGTCAGGGAGTTACGCGCCGACAACGCGATCCGGTTGGACGCCAGCGATACCGCCGTAAGCTCGTCCGTGTCGCCGAATGCGTTTCCGAGCGTCTCATGCGTCAGGGAGAAGCCGGTCAATCCCGGAAGCAGGAAGTCCGCCTCGAACCGAAGATGGTCAAATTCGGGGGGTCTCAATGTGGTAGCCATGATGCTCTCCAGGCGGTCATTCAGAAATATTGGCATGTTTATTGTAAGCCTGCCTCTCATGGCCCAAAAGCCTTATATAAAGTCATATTTCCTGCTTTTGGTCGGTCTGCCGCTCGTGTTCGCGGCCTGTGGGCCAACGTCTCATACCAACGGCCTGATTGTTTGACTCGCAGAGGATTCCCTTCTGCAGAAAAATCTGAATCACTGTCTTCAAATGATGGAGGCTTTGATGGCAGTT
>NZ_JBEPPX010000080.1:0-1239 GCF_040547535.1 Roseovarius sp. MBR-78 | reverse complement strand
CCGAAGATGATATGCAGCACCAACGTCATCATCGGGGCCATCATGCCGAAATTCATGCCGAACATTCCGGCACCGGCCATCGGCATCACGACGATCATCATCATCAGCCATGCCGCGATCCCGAACACGATTCCCTTGACGATGGCACTTCCCCCCGGCAGCGCCGAATAGAGCAGCGCAAAGCCCCCGCCCCATGCGATCGTGCCGATCATGAAATGCGCAATCCAGCCCATGGCGGCGGGCATCCCCATCATCCCGCTGAGCATCGCGATTACGTCAAGCTCGGGCATCACACCCATCATCGCCTTGCCCATCATCAGCAGCGACAGCACCACCGTGGCGATAAAGCCTGCGAGAAGGCCCGGTTTCAGATTAGTCATGTCGTTTCCTTTCTGCGGGCATCACTTGCCCGGTTTCCTGTGGTTGTGAACATCTGAAAGGATCGCCTCGATCCGCACCGTATCAGTGTCGGAATCTGACGCAGGGTTGGCCGCCATATCGCTCAGCGCCGCAGTCGTGCGCATCTGGCCGACAAAGGCGGTGCAGCCCTTGCAGATTGCCAGATGCATCCGCATCTGAAGCGCCTCCCAAGAGGACAAGTCGCCGTCGATCAGCGCGCTTGCGCGTCTGGCGACATCCTTGCACCGCAGCATCTTAGCGATCCCTTTTCGATCCTTACACCAACGTGACTATGCAAACCGCGAAACGTTACAAAGAAAATCACCGGCGAGCCGGGGTCGCGCCGATGGCCGGTTGCTGAAGCTCATCCAGCGTATCGCGGATCGCCAGCCGCGCGCGATGCAGCAGCACGCGCATATTGGCGGGTGAGATGTCGAGAATGTCGCAGATTTCCGCCGGGTCCAGATCGGCCTGACCCCGCAGCAAAAGCACCGCGCGTTGCGCGGGCGGCAGGCGCGTGATCGCCAGTGACACATGGTCAAGCGCGGTCTTGCCGGCAAGGATGCGCTCTGGCGTCAGGTCATCCCACAAGTCGGGCGTTTCTTTCCACCGCCCGCGCCCGTCAAACGCCGCCTGAAGGCTGTCCTCCTCGCCATTATCCTCGAACGAAATGCTGCGCCCGTCGCGCTTGAGCCGCGTGCGCGCCTTGTTCATCAGGATGGCGTAAATCCAGCCCGCAAGCGAGGATCGGCCCTCGAAGCCCGCGATATTCTCCAGCACCGCAACCCATGTTTCCTGAACGATTTCCTCGGCGGTGGCCTGATTTTTGACGACCCCCGC
>NZ_JBEPPX010000079.1:0-1289 GCF_040547535.1 Roseovarius sp. MBR-78 | reverse complement strand
ATCAGGCAGCGGCGTGATGGTAATCTTCGTCATGTGGCATATCCCTTTCTCTCCAGAGAATTGACGGCGCGTGAACACCGCCATGATATGCCGCCCCTCAGGGGCCATCACCAACTTTCAGCTATATCTCGCGCAGATGCGCGCGGCATCACTGATCCAACAGGCCCCGTCGCGTCGCAGTTGGCCCAGAGGCGTGTGCGCATAGTTCGCCCAGGCAATCTCGTTCCAGTGCGCGGTCGCCCGATCCCCTTCAACATACACATAAGCAAAATAGTCGCCCGCGGCGCCCATGATCTTGAAGCTGCCGTCGTCATCGGACAGACGCTCGAAGGAACAAGGTCCCTCAATGTAGGATTGCCCCCCGACCTCAAGCACGCAGCTCGCGGGTTTGGCAGACGCGGGAAGCGATAATGCGGCGAAGCCAAGCCCCAACACCGCGTAAACAAAAGTGAAATATAATTTCATCTACGAACCTCATGAGGTGATCCTGCTTTTTCGACCAGTTTGCAGCCCTGTTAAGGTGGATCAGGGTTTCACATCAGGCTGCCATTCTCATGGGTTCGGTTTTGCTGGCATGGACCTCGTCGGGGGTCAAGATGCCATAGGTCGAATAGGGCCTCTCGGCGTTGTAATAGGTCAGCCATTTCCCAATGCCGTCGCGTGCCTGTGAGCCGGTCTCGAAGGTGCGCAGGTAGACGCATTCGTATTTCAGCGACCGCCACAGGCGCTCGATCATGCGGTTGTCGATCCAGCGGCCCTTGCCATCCATCGATATCTGCACCTTGGCCGCCTTCAGCTCGCAGGTCCAGTCGCCGCTGGTGAACTGCGATCCCTGATCGGTGTTGAAGACCTCTGGCGGGCCGTATTCGGCCAGGGCCTCTTTCAGGGCCGCGACACAGAAATCCGCTTCGAGCGTGTTCAACAACCGCCAGGGTGAGATGGGACCGTGGCCCCGGTGGGGCCGCGTAAGCCCGTCGAACACCTTGCGGCTGTGCCAATCCATGATGGCCACCAGATACAGGAACCCGCGCTCCATGCGGATATAGGTGATATCGGCGCACCAGACCTGGTTGGGCCGGGTGATCGCCAGCCCTTTCAGCAGGTAGGGATAGATCTTGTGCGCCGGGTGCTTCTTGCTGGTGTTGGGCTTCTGGTAGATCGGCAGTGAGGAGGTTCAGAAAACAGTCCGGGGGACTGTTTTCCCGACGAACGCGCATCAGACGCATCAAGCGGCGCACACGTCGTGCCAGAGGCACGCTTGCAGCGTGACGACGGTCGCACTTGTGCCC
>NZ_JBEPPX010000078.1:0-1291 GCF_040547535.1 Roseovarius sp. MBR-78 | reverse complement strand
GGGCACCTCGATTTTTGACCGTTTTCGCTGCCACGCAGCGGTGCGATTTGGGTGAGGCTGGATGTCGTGGTCGGCTGACGGCCTTATGCCTCCCAGAGGTCCGTAGTTCTGCGCCGTTCATGCTCGGTTGTTTCTGCCATGCGGGCTGATCGGCTCGCTGCTCCGCGCGATGGTCACGCCGGGCACGGGTTGATGCGGCGCAACTGCACGAGACGGCGCATGTTATAGGCGAGGTTCTTCATCCCGATCCTGGCCTTGGCGCGCGCGATGCCGATCGTGCGCACCAGCGTGCCGCCCATGTCGTTGGTCTGCGCACCGAAGACATGCTCGACCCGCACACGCACCTTCGATTTCGTCCGGTTGCTGCCCTTCGCCTGTTCGGTCAATGGCTTGCCGCGCTTGCCCTTGCGGTGGATGTGGCTCTTGAGTTTGCGGTTGCGCAGCTTGCCCTCCATCTCCTCGGAGCGATACGCCGCGTCCGCCCAGACGCCCGCGCCGGTATTGCCGCGCATCAGCAGGTGGTCCACTGCCTGGCTGTCGTGCAGGGCGGCGTTGCTGACATGCCAGCGCCGCACCAGCTTGTGCTTGCGATCCACATTCACGTGGTTCTTGTAGCCGTAATGGCTCTTGCCGTGCTTCTTGGTCCAGCGGGCGTCCACGTCTTTCTGCGATCGCTTCGCGGGCTTGTCGGCCCAGTCCTCGGGCACCTCGCCGTTCTTGATTGCCCGGTTTTCCTCGCGCGTGTTGTGGTTGCGCGGCACCGCCACGATGGACGCATCGAGGATCTGCCCGCCGCGCGCGATGTAGCCCTGCCGTGCCAGATGCCCGTCGAATTGGCGGAACAACTCCTCGGCCAGACCCGCCTGCGCCAGCCCCTCGCGATAGAGCCAGACCGTCTTGGCGTCCGGCACCCGATCCTCGAGGCCCAGCCCCAGAAACCTCATGAACGACAGCCGGTCCCGCACCTGATACTCGATCTGGTCGTCCGACAGGTTGTAGAGCGCGCTCAAAACCAGCGCCTTGAAAATCACGATGGCGTCGATCGGCTTGCGCCCTGCGCGCGACTTGCGCTCTGCATCCGGCTTGCGCCAGACCCGTTCCAGCGTCGGGCGAAACTCTTCCCAAGGCACGACCGCGTCGATCTTCACCAGCGGGTCACACTTCGCGTCCAGGCTCGCGTAGCGGTCTGAAAGATCAAAGAAACCCATCTGCGCCATCGTTGCACCCCATCCCGTTTTATCGCTCCGATCATACCGAAACGCCGGTGTCAGCGCAATTTTTCGAGGTGCCC
>NZ_JBEPPX010000077.1:0-1361 GCF_040547535.1 Roseovarius sp. MBR-78 | reverse complement strand
GAGCTATGCCCGAAAGTTGGTGACTGCGTGATCAGGCGGCAGTTTGAAGTTGCTTGATCCCGTCCTTGAAGGCAATCCCTTGGATGATCTCGGGTAGCTGGTTGGCACCGTCGAGTTTTCGCCATTTCGCCTGTGCTGACATCATCAGGCGGAAGGCCATGGCCAGCCCAGTCTTTCGGCTCAGGCAGCCCTTGGTTCTGCCGGTGCGGTGACGGACGGTGGCGAAGGTGCTCTCAATCGGGTTCGAGGTGCGAATGTGTTTCCAGTGCTCAGCCGGGAAGTCGTAGAAGCTGAGCAGCACCTCTCGGTCCTTGACCAGTTTGGCGACCGCCTTGTCGTATTTCACGCCATATGTCCCGATGAAGAAATCGAAGGCGGCTTCGGCCTTGGCCTTGGTCTCGGCCTGCCAGATGTCGTGCAATTGGAGGGGATCATGATTTTTTCCGGGGGAAGAAATCACCCGACAATGCCCTTGGCATTGGCCTGTACGGATTTCGGCATCGCGTTGAGGACATTGCCGGTCTTGTGGTCCGGGGCTCCGCCCGTTCGAGGCTGAATTGGTCCCCCGGACCAATTCCGGGACGCCTCTCACCCCAACAGCGTTGCTCGCGGGTGCTGCCGAACACCTCGCGCAGCGCCGCCCAGAACCCGAGTGCTCCGTCTCCGATGGCCAGTTCCGGGGCGCGGGTGAGGCCACGGCGCTTCAGATCGAGCAGCAGCTCGCGCCAGCTCTGCGTGCTTTCGCGGTAGCCGTCGGTAAGGCCCAGAACCTCCTTGCGGCCCCATTCGTCGGCCCCGATCACGACCAGAACGCATTGCGTTTTCTCGGCCATGCGCGGCTGGAAGTAGACACCATCGGCCCAGATGTAGACAATGCGCCGGGTCCCGAGATCGCGGCGCTGCCAGCGCCTCCTGGAAATCGCCGCTGGAGATGCCCTTGAGGTAAAGCCACGGCAGCAGGTCCTCGACCGACTTCGCCTTGCGCAGATAGGGCGGCAGGATGGAGGACGCGAACCAGACCTTCTCGGCCCCGACGGCTCGGTCGCGCACCCTGGGCACCTTCACCGGCACCGGGCCGATCCCGGTCATCACCTCGCGCTCCGCCAGATATCCATGGCGCATGAGGCGGGACCGGCCATCTTCGGTCTTGTCGTCGGCATGGGCGGCAAGCAGAGTTGACAGCTCTGCGTCCACCGCCTGCTCGATCAAACGCCGTGCGCCCGAGCGCAATATATCCGTCAACGGGTCAGGTGAAAATCCCGATGGATCAGGCAGCGGCGTGATGGTAATCTTCGTCATGTGGCATATCCCTTTCTCTCCAGAGAATTGACGGCGCGTGAACACCGCCATGATATGCCGCC
>NZ_JBEPPX010000076.1:0-1572 GCF_040547535.1 Roseovarius sp. MBR-78 | reverse complement strand
GAAAAGTCAAAGATGCCGTAATGGGGCTTTCGGCGAATCGAGCACGTTTCGCTTGTTTGTCAGCATGATTTGAAGTGCCGTTGCCCTTGATGCGCCTGCAGCGCGTCTACGAGGTCGTATGTTTCCATGCGCCTCAATTCCTGAGAATAGAAGGGCAACGACATGAATGTATTTATCGGACTGGATGTATCTCTGGCAAGCACGGCGATTTGTGTGCTGGGGCCGCAGGGGAAGGTTGTTGAGGAGTTGGAGGCAGCCAGCGAGCCTGAGGCGCTGGTGCGTGCGATGACGTCATTACCATACGCGGTCGATGCGATCGGTCTCGAAGCCGGACCTTTGTCCCAATGGCTGAGCAAGGGAATGGAAGAAGCTGGCTTTGACGTGGTCATGATGGAAACGCGGTTGGTGAAGGCCGCGTTGAAAGCCATGCCGATCAAAACTGACCGGCGCGATGCTCAGGGGATTGCGCGGTTGCTTCAAATGGGATGGTACAAGCCCGTGCACCGCAAATCTGTGTCCTCCCAGGAAATCCGCGCGTTGCTGACGGCGCGCAAATCAGTTCAGCAGGCCATCATCAACCTCGAGCTTTCCATGCGGGGTGTTCTGCGGAACTTCGGCCTGAAGCTCGGGCATGTCACCCGGATCAGGTACGAGGCCCGGGTGAGGGAACTGGTTGAGCAAAATGAAATCCTGTCGGCTTCGACAGAGGCCCTCTTGCGCGCGCGTGCGCAGTTGCGCGCCGAGTTGGCTGAATTGGATGCGACAATCGCGGATCTGGCAAAACAAGACGACGTTTGCCGTCTGATGATGACGATGCCAGGCGTCGGTCGGATCGTCGCCCTGACGGTCAAATCCGCGATCGACGATCCGACCCGGTTTGCGCGATCGAAGGATGTTGGCCCGTGGGTGGGGCTGACGCCGAAGCGCACTCAATCCGGAGAGATGGACATCGTCGGGCAAATTACGCGAGCCGGCGATCGGGCCCTTCGAACGGCCTTGTATCAAGCGGCGATGATCCTGATGCACCGTGGGTCACCAAACTGGCTTCAGGCCTGGGCGCTCAGAGTGGCCCATCGGCGTGGATCAAAACGGGCTTTGATTGCACTTGCGCGGCGCATTGGCGTTGTTTTGCACCGCATGTGGCGGGACGGCAAACCATTCCGCCATGTGCAGAGCGCCCCGGCAACGTTCTGAGTAAAACAATTCCAGAACTTGATCTGACGGAGGAACGCACTGCACCTGACGACAGGTACGACGAGGTCCCTTGCCGGGACGAGGTTCCTGGAGATGCCGAAAGCCCGCTAGTTATCGGCTAACGCTGAATACGCGTAAAAGATGGGCACCCAGGGACCAGATTTGGACCAGGCATAGAGTGGCAGCCATGAGGCTGACTACGGACGGAAGAGCGAAGCCCGTGCAGGGGGTGTCCTTCAGTCCTGACGTGCGGGTGCAGTGAAAAAGAAAAAGTAAGCTTCTGAATTTGTGCCTTAAAACTCGGTGAAGAATGACATCTTCGCCGTGATTTTTGACTTGCCCGAAACCCTTGACAGAGGCCCGCCCCATTACGGAAGC
>NZ_JBEPPX010000075.1:0-2417 GCF_040547535.1 Roseovarius sp. MBR-78 | reverse complement strand
CGCGCCGCCATCGCGGAATTCCCTGAAATCATCGAAGTGCATCGCATGGCGGGCGATGTCGATTACCTGCTGAAAGTGGCCGTGGCCGACATGGCCAGTTTCGACGAATTCTACCTGCTGCTGACCCGCCGCCTGCCCTGTCGCAATGTCACCTCGAAATTCTCGATGGAAGTGATCCGCGACAGCACCGTCTTGCCGATCGACATCGCCACGGCCTGACCCACCCCCCAAAAGGAGACTCACGTTCCAAAACCCATGGCAAATTTGGAACCCTAAAACACGATAAACATGATAGTGTATTTGGGAAAGGAGATGTTCCATGATCAAAACCCTGCTTTTGCCCGGCCTCGACGGCTCGCCCGCCCCCCATTGGCAGTATTGGTGGGAACGCATGGATCCGACCGCGCGCATCGTCGAGCAGAAATGCTGGACCCGCCCGCGCTCCGATCAATGGCTGACCGAGATCGCGGGTGCGCTTTTGCTGCATCCCGGTGCGGTTCTGGTGGCGCATTCGCTGGGGGCGGTGGCGGCGGTGCAGCTTCTGTCGCGCTGGCCGCAGCTCAAGGTCGGCGGCGCGCTTCTGGTCGCCCCGGCAGAGCCGAGCCATGATGCGCGCACCGCCCCTTTCGGCAAGATCCCCGAGGTGGCCCTGCGCGTGCCCACCATCGTCGCGGCCAGCCGCAACGATCCGTGGATGGCACAGCCGCGTGCGCGCTGGCTCGCCAAACGCTGGGGCGCGGAGTTTGTCGATATGGGCGAGGCGGGGCATATCAACGTGGCCTCCGGCTTTGGCCCCTGGCCCGAGGGCCGCGCCCTGCGCGATCTGATCTGGACCCTGCCCGCGCTGCCGGGCCGCGCCACGGCAAGTTTCCAAACCCATCTGAGCCGACAGGAGGCCATCGCATGACACCGATTCTTGACCGTATCCGCAAGGCCGTTCCCATGACCGTCTTTGCCATCGCCTATCTCTCGATGCTGGCCATCCTGGTCCTGACCTGACCCCGAGACCCCGACCCCGAGACAAGGAGCCGCGCCCATGATCTGCTACGCCCCCGATCCCTGCCTCGCCGGCATGTTCGCCCCCGAATACGGCGTGATCGAAACCGGCCCGCTGCCCGCACGCGGCGAGATCGTTCTTGGCCTCGCCTGTCTCGCGCTGACCACCCTGTTGCTCGTGGCGGTCGCGTGATGGATGGCGGGGGCAGCCGGGCCGCGCGGCACGTTCTCATCATCGGCGGCGGCGCGAGCGGCGCGCTGATGGCGACGCATCTTCTGCACGCCGCCCCCGAGACCCGCGTCACCATCGTGGAAAAGCGCGAGGTGCTGGGCTGCGGCGTGGCCTATGCCACCGATCACCCCGATCACCTGCTGAATACCCGCGTTCACAACATGAGCGCCTTTCCCGACGACCCCGATCATTTCCTGCGCTGGCTTCAGGCGCGCGATGAGACCTGCACCGCGACGGAGGCCTGCTTTGTCAGTCGCGGTACCTATGGGCGCTATCTCGAAGGCCTCGTGTCGCCCTGGCGCGAGGACCGCCTGCGCTGTGTTGCGGGCGAGGTGCTGCGCGTCGAGGAGACGCGCCACGGCATCAGCGCGCATCTGGATGATAGCACCACCGTGCTGGCCGACCGCGCGATCCTCGCCACCGAGCACGCCGTGCCGATGGTGCCGCGCGACGGGCTTTATGGCGCGTGGGATTTCACCCCGCCGCGCGATCCCCAGGCACGTGTGGTGATCATCGGCACGGGGCTTTCGATGGTCGATCACGTCGTGGCGCTGCTTGCGCAGGGCCATCGCGGGCCGATCACCTGCCTGTCGCGCCGGGGCCTTCTGCCGCAGCCCCATGCCAGCGGCGCGCCCGTGCCGATGGGGCGCGAAGAGGTGCCGCTTGGCGCCTCGGTCAGCGCGCTCTTGCACTGGCTGCGCGCCCGTGTGCGCCACGCCGCCGCCAAGGGCACGCCCTGGCAGCTTGTGCTCGACGGGCTGCGCCCGCATGTCTCGGCCATCTGGCGGTCGTGGGATCAGGATACGCGCGCGCGTTTCCTGCGCCATGCCGCAACCTGGTGGGAGGTGCATCGCCACCGCATGCCGCCGCAATCGGCGCGCACTATCGCTGCCGCACAAGCCAGCGGCCAGCTTGACCTGGTGAAGGCGCGGTTTCACGAGGCCGTGCCGATGGGCGGGCAGACCGGGCTGGTCATCCGCCTGCCCGGCGATACCGAGCACATGCTCATCGCCGAGCACGGCATCGACTGCCGGGGCATCCGCCGCGACCCCGAGACCGACAGCGCGCCCGTCATCCGCGATCTGCTGGGGCGCGGGCTGGCGCGGCTCGATCCGCTGCGCCTTGGCCTCGACACCACCCCCGGTGCCCGCGTCATCGCCCGCGGCGGCGTGGCCTCGCGCCGCCTCTA
>NZ_JBEPPX010000074.1:0-2587 GCF_040547535.1 Roseovarius sp. MBR-78 | reverse complement strand
TGCGCATTCCGAGACATCCGGTCGGCTATTCCGACAACATCCGGTCAGTCATTCCGGAGTATCCGGTCACCTGAGGATCGTTGCCGCGAAGGCATGGTTTTTGATGTCAGGCTGGGAGGCCTTCGTCAACTTTTTCTGTTGCATCGGTCGAGCGGCGCATTGAATGGCCATCCAGTTCGAGGCGATAGGCGTTGTGGACCAAGCGGTCGAGTATGGCATCGGCGAACGTGGGTTCGTCGATGACGTCGTGCCATGCGGTGACCGGGAGTTGGCTGGTGATCAGGATCGAGCCTCGCCCATGGCGGTCCTCGACGATCTCCATGAGATCGCGGCGCTGTCCGGCGTTCAGGCGATCGGGGCCCCAATCATCGAGAATGAGCAGGTCAGCTTTCACAAGGGATCGGAACAGGCGGGGAAAGCGTCCGTCGCCATGGGCCAAGTCGAGATCGGCGAACAGACGGGGCAGCCGCTGATAGATGACGGTGAGGTTGTCGCGGCAGGCTTTTTGGCCCAGGGCGCAGGCAAGCCAGGTCTTCCCGACCCCGCAGGGGCCGGTGATCATCAGGTTGCGGGCGTCTTTGATCCAGCGTCCGGTGGCGAGTTGCTGGAACAAGGCCCGGTCCAGTTTGCGCGGTGTGCGGAAGTCGACGTCTTCAATGGCTGCCCCGATGTGGCGCAGCTTTGCCGCTCGCATGCGGGTCTGGAACCGCCGGGTGTTGCGGGTGACGACCTCGCGGTCGATCAGTAGGCCAAGCCATTCGGCGTGGCTCAGGTCGGCGGTGGCATCTTGCGCCTGCAAGTCGACGAAGGCCTCGGCCATGCCGTCGAGCTTCATCTGCCGGAGCTGGTCCAAGGTGGGGTGGGTCAACATCGTTTGTCCTTTCAATGGAAGTAACCGGGGCCGCGGATATTGCCGTGCTGGATCGCGGGCCCGTCCGCGGCGGGTTCGGGCCGGTTGCGATGCAGGTTGTTCTTCAGGATGGAATTGACCGACGAATAGGACCGCGCCCCGATCGTGAGCGCCCGCTCGCAAGCCGCCTCCAGCGCCTCGGCACCGTGCGGTTTGGCCAGGCGCATGATGCCGAGGCAGGAGCGGAAACCCTGCTCGGGGTGGCTGCGGTCGCGCAGGATCACTTCGACCAGTGTCGCGGTATTGGGCCCGATCTTCGCAGCCCAGTTCTTCAATCGCTGGGGCGACCATTCGGAATAACGCCGATGGCTGGCCGGCATGTGATCGGCGATGGTGGTGTGCTTGCGATTGGACGACGTCCTGGCGTGGGCTGCGACACGTTTGCCGTGGTGAAAAATCTCGACAGTCCGCGCCGTGAGCCGGACCCAGACCTTCTCGCGCAGCAGGTTGTGCGGGACCGAGTAGTAATGCTTGTCCACCTCGACGTGGTAATCGAGCCCGACAGTGCATTTCTTCCATTCAGAAAAAACGTAGGGCTCTGCAGGCAAGGGCCGCAGGGCGGATCGCTCGACCTGATTGAACAGGGCCCTGCGGCTGGCACCAAGATGCCGGGTCACCCGATCATTGAGCCGGTCGAGGAGGCTGCGGATCGCCGCGTTCAGTTCCGCCAGCGAGAAGAACTGCTGGTTGCGCAGACGCGCCGCGATCCAGCGCTCTGCGATCTGAACCGCCACCTCGACCTTTGCCTTGTCCTTGGGTTTGTAAGGCCGTGCTGGCACGACAGCCGTGCCGTAATGCGCGGCCATGTCGGCGTAGGTCCGGTTCACTGCCGGTTCAAAGAAGCAGGCCTTGGTCACGCCGGACTTCAGGTTGTCGCAGACCACTTGCGCCGGGACGCCGCCGAAGTAGCTGAAAGCCCGGCAGTGCGCGCCGATCCAGTCTGACAGGCTCTGGCTCCAGCTTGCCTCGGCATAGGTCAGGTTCGAGGCCCCGAGTGTGGCCACGAACAACTGCGCCTGACGAACCTCGCCCGTGCCTGCGTCGATGACCGCCAGCGTGGTGCCCGCGTAGTCGACAAATACCCGCTCCCCGGCAACATGGTGCTGGCGCATCACCGGCGTCAGACGCCCTGTCCAGCGGCGATGCAGATCGCAGAACCGGCTGTATCCATAGCCTTCCGGGTGAACGGCGCGGTATTCCTCCCACAGCAGGGAAAGCGTCACGCCCGGGCGCTTGAGCTCGCGATGGATCGTCGGCCAATCCGGTTGAGCCTCGACAAGCCGACTGACGCCCCCGGCCGGATGGAACAGCAGCGCTTCCAGTTCACCGTCCGTCATCTCCGCGGCAAGGGGCAAGGTGAGTGCAGCCCGTTCAATCCGCTTCAGATACTCGCTGGCCGTGCTCTGCCCGACGCCGAGGCTCGTTGCGATCTTCCGGGTTGATAATCCGCTGGCATGAAGCCGCAGTGCTTCTCTGATCTTCCGCATCGTCAGTCTCTTCATGGGGCCGCCTGCTCTGTTTGAAAGAGCAAGTGTAGCCCGCCACAGGACTGCCCAGCAGCGTCAGATCCACACCCAAAAAGGGTGACCGGATACTCCGGAATCGGTGACCGGATCAGATTGGAATGGGTGACCGGATCAAATCGGAATCCCCGACCGGATCACCCCGGAATGCGCA
>NZ_JBEPPX010000073.1:0-2741 GCF_040547535.1 Roseovarius sp. MBR-78 | reverse complement strand
TAAAGTACCGGCACGGCGACAAGGGTCAGCACCGAGGCAAACGCGAGGCCACCCATTATCGTCACCGCCATAGACGCGAAAAACGCATCCGGCAGCAGCGGTATCATGCCGAAGATCGTCGTGCCGGCGGCGAGCACCACAGGGCGTAGACGACTGACCGAACCGTCAATCACTGCCTTGTAATCCGCCACACCCTCTGCGCGCTGAACGTCGATCTCTTCGACCAGAACAATAGCGTTCTTCATCAGCATTCCCGACAGCGACAGGAAGCCGAGCAGAGCAGTGAAGGTGAAAGGCAGGCCGGTTAAAAGCAGCCCGAGCACCATGCCCGTCACGGACATTGGCACGACAAGCCAAAGGATGAGGGGTTGGCGCACCTTGTTGAACATGAGAATGGAGATTGTCAGCATGACAAGGAAGCCTAGGGGAAGCTGTTTGCCAAGGCTGGTCTGGGCGTCGGTTGAACTTTCATACTGGCCTCCCCACTCCATGCTGTAGGCGTCGGGACGCGGGAGTGCCTCGATCTCGGCCCGCACGCTTTTGAAGGCCTCATCGGCGGTGAGATCCGCCCGTGCACCGCCAAGGGCAGTGATGGTGCGTTCGCGGTTGCGCCGGTGAATCAGCGCCTCGACGAGGCGCGGCTCGAACCGTTCCACAAGGTTGGCCATGGGAACGTAGGTGCCAGCACCATCGGACCAGGCCGACAGATCCCGAACGCGGTCAACCCCGTCCCGTTCGGTCGCGGGCAGCCGCAGGTGGATCGGGATGACCTCGTCGCCTTCGCGCAATTCACCGACCCGCAAGCCCGACGTTCCGTAGCGGACGGTATCAGCAATCGCGCTGCGCGTGGCCCCGGCCAGCCGCATGCGCGACTCATCGACGATCGGCTCAACAAGGATTTCGCGCTGGCGCCAATTGGTGCGCGGGTTGGTAATTGTGCCTGCGGCCTCGTATATCCGTAATGCATCGTCGGCGAGTTGGCGCAGAACGACCGGATCGGGACCAGAGAACCGGACCGCCACATCGGCACCTGAGGGTGGGCCAAAGACGAGCTCTTCGACCCGGACGAGCGCGTTGGGAAATTCGGCCGGCAGATCACGATTCAATCGATTGGCCATAGCCGGGATCGCCTCGGCGTCGGCCACACGAACGATAAGCTGGCCATAGCTGGCATCTGCCTGCTCCGGGTTGTATGTCAACATGAATCGGCTCGCGCCGCGCCCTACCAAGGTCGTCACGTCCGTCACCTTGTCTTCAGACAGGATCAACTGCTCGAGCCGTTTCATTTCACGGTCGGTGACGTTGATGTCGGTTCCCTGCGGCATCTGGAATTCGACATAGAAAAGCGGGGTATTTGACGCCGGGAAAAAGGCCTGCTTGACCTGCCCGAAGGCCATCACCGACAAGACCGTGATTCCCACGATTATTAGCACAACCAGCACACGCGCGCGCAGCACGAGCCAGAGCAACCCGCGATAGATCCCGTAGAACGCGCCCTTGTAGGGATCGTCCGAGGTATTTTTTGGGGTCTTGAGCAGCAACTTGCCGAGATAGGGCGTGACCGTAACAGCCAGAATCCAGCTCATCAGCAGCGAGATGGTGATCACCGCGAAGAGCGAGAACAGAAACTCGCCGGTCGAGTCCGGCGAAAGTCCGATCCCGGAAAAGGCCATGATCCCGATCACGGTGGCTCCAAGCAGCGGAATGGACGTGGAACTTTCGGTCTCGGCCGCAGCTTTTATCGCGCTCTTTCCGCGCGCCATGCCAATCACCATTCCTTCGGTGATCACGATGGCGTTGTCGACCAGCATCCCCATCGCGATGATCAGGGCACCAAGGCTGATCCGTTCCATCGCGATCCCGAAGACCGACATGAAGAACAGCGTGACGAACACAGTGAGCCCGAGCGTCGCGCCGACCACCAGGCCGGCGCGCCAGCCCATTGTGATCATCAGCGCCCCGACAACGATGGCGACCGACATCGCAAGGCTCAGGAGAAAGCTGGAGACGGCCTCGTCAACGACGACGTGCTGTTCGTAGATCGGCGTGATCTCGACGCTGTCCGGCAAGTCGGCCTTCAACGTCTCAAGCCGGGCCGCGACCGCCGAACCAACTTCGACCACGTTGCGGTTCGTCAACGCCGAAACCCCGAGGGTGAAGGCTGCCGTGCCATTGTGGCGGATCACCTGGCTCGGCTGTTCCGCCTCGTCGCGGGAGACGCGGGCGATGTCACGGATCGCAACCTGTCCGACCTCTCCGGCCGCGCCAAGCCGTAATTGTTCGATCCCCTCGGGGGTCACGTAACCCGGCGGAACGGACAGGCCGATGCGGGCGGGGCCCTCGGTGATCTCGCCATTGTTGAAAACGAGGTTTTCATCGTTCAGCACGCCCAGAACCTGGTTTGGCGGCAGGCCCAATTCCGTCAGGCGCGCGGACGGGATCGAGAGGGTGATCGTCTCTTCCGTAAGGCCCTGAACCTCAACCTTCGCAACGCCGTCGACGGTCACCAGCCCAAGCCGTAATCGCGTGGCCAGATCCCGCTCCTCGCGCGGGCTGAGACCTTCGGTTTTCACCGCGTAGAACATGCCGTAGACATCGCCGAAATCGTCGTTGACAATGGGTGCGCGCGCGCCCTGGGGCAGGTCGCCCTCCACGTCGCGGATGCGCAGGCGCATCTCGTCCCAGACCTGCGGAATCTCATCCGGGCCATATGTGCCCTCGATCTCCACGGTGATTTGCGC
>NZ_JBEPPX010000072.1:0-2741 GCF_040547535.1 Roseovarius sp. MBR-78 | reverse complement strand
GCGCAAATCACCGTGGAGATCGAGGGCACATATGGCCCGGATGAGATTCCGCAGGTCTGGGACGAGATGCGCCTGCGCATCCGCGACGTGGAGGGTGACCTTCCGAAAGGCGCACGCGCGCCCATCGTCAACGATGATTTCGGCGATGTTTACGGCATGTTCTACGCGGTGAAAACCGAAGGTCTGACCCCGCGCGAAGAGCGGGATCTGGCTACGCGATTGCGGCTGGGGCTGGTGACCGTCGACGGTGTCGCCAAGGTCGAGGTTCAGGGCCTCACCGAAGAGGTGATCACGATCTCGATTCCATCCGCGCGCCTGACAGAGCTGGGCCTTCCGCCCAACCAGGTTCTGAGCGTGCTGAACGATGAGAACCTTGTCTTCGATAATGGCGAGATCACCGAGGGGCCGGCCCGGATAGGACTGTCCGTGCCGCCAGGTTACGTGACCCCCGAAGGGATCGAGGAGTTGCGGCTTGGCGCGGCCGGAGAGGTTGGGCAGGTCGCGATCCATAATATTGCCCGCGTCGCCCGCGACGAGGCGGAACAGCCCAGTCAGATCATCCGGCAGAACGGCACCGCGGCCTTCACCCTCGGGGTGTCGGCGCTGACGAACCGAAACGTGGTCGAAGTTGGCGCGGCAGTCTCGGCCCGGCTTGAGACGTTGAAGGCTGAGTTGCCGGAAGGTGTCGAAGTCACGCCGATCTACGAACAGCACGTCGTCGTTGATCAGGCCGTCTCCAGCTTTCTTCTGAGCCTTGCGATGTCGGTCGCCATCGTTGTCGGGGCGCTGATGCTGACAATGGGCTGGCGCGCGGGCCTCGTGGTGGGCGCGACGCTCGGGCTTACGGTTTTCGTGACACTGTTCTTCATGTCGGTGTTCGGGATCGCAATGGAGCGGATCAGCCTTGGCGCCCTGATCATTGCGATGGGGATGCTGGTGGACAACGCCATCGTGATCACCGAAGGGATGGTAATCGGCATGGCGCGCGGAAAGAGTGCGGAAAAAGCCGCCGCCGAGACCGAAAGTTCCACGTCCATTCCGCTGCTTGGGGCCACCGTGATCGGGATCATGGCATTTTCCGGGATCGGCCTGTCGCCGGATGCCACGGGCGAGTTCCTGTTCTCGCTTTTCGCGGTGATCACCATCTCGCTGCTGATGAGCTGGATTCTGGCCGTCACGGTCACGCCCTATCTCGGCAAGCTGCTGCTCAAGGCCCCAAAAAACACCTCGGACGATCCCTACAAGGGCGCGTTCTACGGGATCTATCGCGGGATGCTCTGGCTCGTGCTGCGCGCCCGTGTGCTGGTTGTGCTTATAATCGTGGGAATCACAGTTGTGTCGGTGATGGCCTTCGGGCAGGTCAAGCAGGCCTTTTTCCCGGCGTCAAATACCCCGCTCTTCTATGTCGAATTCCAGATGCCGCAAGGCACTGACATCAACGTCACCGACCGTGAAATGCGGCGTCTTGAACAGATGTTCCTGGCCGAGGAGGGCGTGACGGATGTGACGACCCTGGTGGGACGTGGCGCAAGCCGCTTCATGCTGACCTACAATCCAGAGCAGGCAGATGCCAGCTATGGCCAGCTGATCGTCCGGGTGGCCGACGCCGAGGCGATCCCGGCCATGGCCAATCGGTTGAACCGCGATCTGCCCGCCGCATTTCCCAACGCGCTTGTCCGGGTCGAAGAACTCGTTTTCGGCCCGCCCTCCGGTGCCGATGTGGCGGTCCGCTTCTCCGGTGCCGATCCGGTCATTCTGCGCCAACTCGCCGATGATGCAACCCGGATATACGAGGCCGCAGGCACAATCACAAATTCACGCACCAATTGGCGGCAGCGCGAGATCCTGATCGAGCCGATCGTTGACGAGTCGCGGATGCGGCTGGCCGGGACCACGCGCAGCGCGATCGCCGATTCCATCCGCTATGGAACCTCGGGCTTGCGGGTCGGTGAATTGCGCGAAGGCGACGAGGTCATTCCAATCCATCTGCGGCTGGCCGCCAACGAACGCGACGGGATTGATCGCGTTCGGGACCTGTCGGCCTGGTCCGATGGGGCTGGTGCCTACGTTCCCATGGCCAACCTTGTGGAACAGTTCGAACCGCGCCTCGTCGAGGCGCTCATTCACCGGCGCAACCGTGAACGCACCATCACCGCCCTTGGCGGCGCACGGGCGGATCTCACCGCCGATGAGGCCTTCAAAAGCGTGCGCACCGAGATCGAGGCCCTCCCGCTTCCCGACGGCTACAGCATGGAATGGGGCGGTCAGTATGAAAGCTCCACCGACGCCCAGACCAGCCTTGGCAAACAGCTTCCCCTCGGCTTTCTTGTCATGCTGACGATCTCGATCCTGATGTTCAACAAGGTTCGCCAGCCGCTCATCCTGTGGCTTGTCGTGCCGATGTCAGTGACAGGCATGGTGCTCGGGCTGCTCTTCACAGGCCTGCCTTTCACTTTCACGGCCCTGCTCGGCTTTTTGTCGCTTTCGGGGATGCTGATGAAGAACGCGATCGTTCTGGTCGAAGAGATCGACGTGCAGCGCGCGGACGGTGTGCCGGATTACAAGGCGGTAATCGACGGCTCTGTCAGCCGTCTGCGCCCTGTGGTGCTGGCCGCCGGCACAACGATCTTCGGCATGATCCCGCTCCTGCCGGATGCGTTTTTCGCGTCTATGGCGGTGACGATAATGGGTGGCCTCGCGTTTGCCTCGGTGCTGACCCTTGTCGCCGTGCCGGTACTTTA
>NZ_JBEPPX010000071.1:0-2769 GCF_040547535.1 Roseovarius sp. MBR-78 | reverse complement strand
GCCATGTCGGCCACGGCCACTTTCAGCAGGTAATCGACATCGCCCGCCATGCGATGCACTTCGATGATTTCAGGGAATTCCGCGATGGCGGCGCGAAACTCGGCGCGCCACTCGCGGGAATGATCGGGGGCCTCGATCTCAACGAACACCGTCATGCCCAGGCCGATGCGGGCGGGATCGACGATGGCCACCCGCCCGGTGATCACGCCCGCGCCTTCCAGCTTTTGCACCCGCTTCCAGCAGGGGGTTTGCGACAGGCCGACGCGCTCGGCCAGTTGCGCGACGGGGATGGTCGCGTCGCGCATCAGCTCGTGCAGGATCTTGCGGTCGATGCGGTCCAGATCGGTTTTACTCATGATCAGGACGCCGTGAATTCGCGCACGAAATCATTCGCCGGTCTGGCACGGATATCCGCCGGTTTGCCAACCTGTTCGATGCGCCCCATCGACATCACGACGACCAGATCGGCCAGTTCCATCGCCTCTTCCTGATCGTGGGTCACGAAAATCGTCGTCAACCCCGTGGTATCGTGGATATCGCGCAGGCCCTGGCGCAGTTCCTTGCGCACCTTGGCATCGAGCGCGCCGAACGG
Organism: Roseovarius sp. MBR-78; assembly: GCF_040547535.1. Lineage (NCBI taxonomy): Bacteria > Pseudomonadati > Pseudomonadota > Alphaproteobacteria > Rhodobacterales > Roseobacteraceae > Roseovarius > Roseovarius sp. MBR-78. The sequence continues at coordinate 2,177 of NZ_JBEPPX010000071.1, read as the reverse complement.
CTCGTCGAGCAGCAGCATGCGCGGCTCGATCGCCAGCGCGCGCGCCAGTGCCACGCGCTGGCGCTGCCCGCCCGAAAGCTGGCTGGGATAGCGCGCGCCGATATCGGGCAACTGGATCAGGTCCAAAAGCCGGTTCACCCGGCGGCCGATCTCGGCCTCGGTCGGGCGGGTCTTGCGGTTGCGGGCGCGCAGCCCGTAGGCGATGTTCTCGAACACCGTCATGTGCTTGAACAGCGCGTAATGCTGGAACACGAACCCCGCGCGCCGCTCCTGCACGCTCAGGCCGGTGGCGTCGGAGCCGTCGAACAGCACCCGCCCCGAGCTGGGAAATTCCAGCCCGCCAAGGATGCGCAACAGCGTGGTCTTGCCCGACCCGGACGGCCCCAGAAGCGCGATCAGCGCGCCCGAGGGGATGGCGAGCGAGACCGGATGCAGCGCCCGCTCGGTGCCGAATTCCTTGGCCAGTTCTTCGATGTCTATATGCATGGGGTGCCCTTTCAGTGACGGCGCGTGGCGGCCAGAACATCGGCGTGACGCCATTCCAGAAGCGATTTGAGGGTGAGTGTGACCAGCGCCAGAAGCGCCAGAACCGCGGCCAGAGAGAAGGCGGCGACCGACAGATATTCGTTGTAGAACATCTCGATCATGATCGGCATGGTCGTCGTCTCGCCCCGGATCTTGCCCGAGATGACAGCGACGGCGCCAAATTCGCCCATGGCGCGGGCATTACAAAGCAGCACGCCATAAAGCAGCGCCCAGCGGATATTGGGCAGGGTGACGGTGAAAAACGCGCGCCATCCCGACGCGCCAAGCGTCAGCGCCGCCTCTTCCTCGGCCTGGCCTTGTTCGATCATCACCGGGATGAGTTCCCGCGCCACGAACGGAAAGGTCACGAACATCGTCGCCAGCACGATGCCGGGAAAGGCGAACACAATCTTGAGGTCATTGGCCACCAGCCACGCCCCGAGCGACGAGTTGACACCGAACAAAAGCACCAGCGCCAAACCCGCCACCACCGGCGAGACGGAAAACGGCAGGTCAATGAGCGTGATCAGGAACGCCTTGCCGCGAAAGTCGAACTTGGTGATCGCCCAGGCGGCGGCGATGCCGAACACCGCATTGAGCGGCACGGCGATGGCAGCGACGATCAGCGTGAGGCGGATGGCCGACCACGCATCGGGCGACGACAGCGCCGTAAGTGACGCCGCCCAGCCGTTGCGCAAGGCCTCGGCAAAGACCGCGATCAGCGGCGCAAACAGCAACACGCCGATCAGCACCAGAACCGTGCCGATCAGGATGTGCCGGGCAAGGCGCGGTTCGGTTGTGACGGGGGTATGGCGGGTGAGAGCGATATCAGACAAGGCCGATCCTCCGTCTGCTCCAGATTTGAATGATGTTGATCGCCAGCAGCATGGCAAAGGAAATCAGCAGCATGGCGATGCCGATCGCGGCGGCGGCATCGTAATTATATTCCTCCAGCCGGATCACGATCAGCAGCGGCGCAATCTCCGTGAGGTTGGGGATATTGCCCGCGATAAAGATGACCGAGCCGTATTCGCCCACCGACCGCGCCAGCGCCAGCGCGAAGCCGGTCAGAAGCGCGGGCGTCAACGTGGGCAGGACCACCCGGCGCAAGGTATAGGCGCGGCGCGCACCCAGCGTGGCGCTGACCTCCTCGACCTCGCGCTCCAGCTCTTCGATCACCGGCTGCACGGTGCGTACAACGAAGGGCAGCCCGATAAAGATCAGCGCCATCCAGATGCCGACCTCGGTATAGGCCACCTTGATGCCCAAGGGCGCCAGCACCTGCCCGAACACACCATTGGGCGCGTAAAGCGCCGTCAGCGAGATGCCCGCCACCGCCGTGGGCAGGGCAAAGGGCAGGTCAACGGCGGCGTCGATCAGCTTGCGCCCCCAGAACCGGTAGCGCACCAGCACCCAGGCCAGCGCCAGCCCGAAGACAAGGTTGAACAGCGACGCGATCAATGCCGCGCGAAACGACAGCGACAGCGCCGCCCAGATACGGCGTGAATTGACCATATCCCACAAATCCGCCGGGCCAATCATCAGGCCACGACCCAGCAATGCGCCGATAGGAAGAAGCACCACGATGGACAGGATCGCCATCATGATGCCAAAGCTCAGCCCAAACCCCGGCAGGGGTGAGGGCGAGCGCA
>NZ_JBEPPX010000070.1:0-2895 GCF_040547535.1 Roseovarius sp. MBR-78 | reverse complement strand
TGCAGGCTACCGTCCTGCGGCGGATGGACATGGGCGAACTCGGTGCCGATCATGAACGCCTCGCGGCAGCCGCAGCCGCGCCCGTGTTCGAGGCAGAGCGCCTCTGCGCCCGGCACCGAGATCATCGAGGGCTGGCGGATGACAAAGGGAAAATCAAAGGCCCGTTCCCTGAACGCCCGAACCGTTGCGGCATCCGGGTTCTGGGAAATCTGGGTATGCGGGGCACAAGGCGTGGTCGCAGGCCTAGGCCCCTCGCGCGGCGGTATCTTCAGCACGGTATCGCCTCCGGCAGGTCGTGTTCCTTCATCGCCTTTACCAGGGCGGCGCGCATGGTCGGGACATGGGGAATTTCCCTGCCGGCGATCTTGGCAGGGCTGACCGGCTTGGGTCCGGTGATGTCGGGCATTTTTCGTGGTGCTCCTTTCGTGTCTTTTCAACTCAACCGAACCGAAAGGCGCTTTCGACAGCGCCCATAACGGGGTCTTCTAGCGTCTTGCGCCCAATGTCCGCGCCTGCTGCGCCCGCCACAACGTGCAGCGGGATCAGGTGCTCTTCGCGCGGATGGGCCTCGCGGCCGCCCGGGGCATCGGACCAGCGCGCAAGCCTGCGGTTGCGTTCCTCGGGATCGGGGCAGGTCACGGCCTCGGTCAGCCAGGCATCGAACGCGCCGCCAACGATGTCGTCTCGCGCCCCGCCACGCAGGCTCTGCATCAGCACGGACATGTTGTGATAGGTGTTGCCGCTGCCGAGGATCAGCACGCCCTCGTCGCGCAGGGGGGCCAGGGCACGGCCAAGCGCAATGTGGCGCGCGGGGTCGAGATCGCTGGCAACCGAAAGCTGGACACAGGGAATGTCGGCATCGGGAAAGGCGACCTTGAGCGGCACGAAAACGCCGTGGTCAAACCCGCGCGTGGCATCCTTCGCAGCGGCAAACCCGGCGGCGCGGGTCAGCTCATGCACCCTGTCTGCCAGCGCCAGATCGCCGGGGGCGGGCCACGTTAATTCATAAGTGTGCGGTGGAAAGCCGCGGTAATCGAACAGAAGCGGTGGCGCGGGATTGGTTTGCACGGTGAAGGCGGGTTCCTCCCAGTGGCCCGAAATCACCAGAAGCGCGCGGGGACGTTCGGGCAATGTGGCAGGCAGATCCTCCAGGAATTTCCGGTGCCGGTCCCATTCATCGGGCGGATTCCAGTCCATGAAGAAACACGGGCCGCCGCCATGGGGAATGAACATCGTGGGCATACGGGTCATGTTGCATCATCCTCACCGGTCAGGCCATTCGAGACCTTGCCTTTCGTTGTATGGATAAGGAGTAGTTGAGTTGTGTCGTTATTTAAAGTAGGGACGAAAAAGTAACTATAAAATCGAGCCGATCCCATGCCCAGAACGCCGCCACAATGCCCGATGGATTCGATCCTGCGTCTGCTCATGGGACCGTGGACAACCCACATCATCTGGGTGCTGAGCGATCAGGGGCCACAAAGATTCGGGGTTCTGAAACGCGCCGTGCCGGGAATATCGACCCGAATGCTGACCGAGCGGCTGCGGATGCTTCAGCGCGCCGGGGTCGTCTGGCGCGAACAGGCCGAGACGATCCCGCCTGCGGTCACCTATGGCCTGACGCCGCGCGGCAACGACCTGCGCGGCGTTCTCGACGCAATGGGCGAGATCGCGGAACGATGGAAGACCGAGGGGGTATTTGAAGGTGATGACTTGGGCGGGGCCGCTTCACCAAACTCGCGTTTGTGAGTTAGGCTGCGCCACCCGGCTTCTGCCTGTGAGCGCGGTCAGACAGGTTGCGCCGTGCATTCGATATCACGTTTTGGAATCAGGTGATCGCCATGCGGGAAAGTAAAGTGGCCGATGTGCTGAAAGGAGCCAGAGAGGTATTCCTGAAGTGCGGTTTTGAAGGTGCCAGCGTCGATGCGATTGCCGAAGAAGCCAAGGTTTCGAAGACGACCCTCTATGCGCATTTCCCAAGTAAGGACAAACTTTTCTTGAGCGTCTTGGAAGCCGAGTGCGACAGCCTTTCGGAGGAAATCTGCCGTCCGCTTTCAAGCCAGAACGATGCGCGGAGCGTGCTGGAAGAACTCTCTCGGCGCATGATCGGGTTGGTCATGGATGATGACTATATTCGCCTCCTGCGCGTTTGCATCGGCGCGGTTTCGGTTCTGCCGGAGGCAGGTGAAATATACATGGGCGCAGGCCCGAGGCGTGCCATCAGGATCGTCGCGAAAATCCTCAAGGACTTGCATGAGATGAAATCACTGGACGTGAAAAACGTTCAAAACGCCTCTGCTCAATTTATTCATCTCTCTGTATCTGGCGTTATCATGCCGCAATTGCTGGCCGTCGATCAGCCTATCGATGTGTCTGAGCACTCAAGACGGGCGGTTGATGCGTTTTTGGGGGCATATGGCGGACGCGATGCCTCTTGAAGTGGCGTGGTCAATGGATTGCCTTCTCGTACTTCTGCGGGCGCTATCGAGCGCCGTGCCGGATCAGATGAGATTGAATTCTTGACCCGGACCGACCCACAGACTACCTCCCACGTAACATAAACCGACCGGACGGTATAGTTTGAGCACGCCCACGCGCCCTTCAGAATGCAGAAACGCCTCGCGCAGGATACTTGCAGCGGCGCGTGCGATTGCCACGCGTGAAGGCGCGGGCAGGATCACGATCGAGGCGGTCGCGAAGGAGGCCGGCCTGAGCAAGGGCGGCTTGCTTTACAATTACCCGACAAAGAAAGCGCTGCTGTCCGGCTTGTTGGCGCAGATGCTGGCCGAGCACCGCGAATTGCTGGAGAGCGTGCCGGAGCGGCACCCCGCGCGAACCCTGCGTGGTCATCTCGAAACGGTTCTGCAATCGCAAGAGGTGGATGATGACCTGTCG
>NZ_JBEPPX010000069.1:0-3023 GCF_040547535.1 Roseovarius sp. MBR-78 | reverse complement strand
CGCAGCCCGTGAACTTTGCGGCAACCGTCGGAACAGAATTTCGGCCTATCCTCGGGCAATGGGTGGCCACAGTTTGCGCAGCGTGTGCGCTCGATCAGGGAACCGCGCTCTATCGTCCATTCCGGCTGCCCCTCATACCAGTTTGGCCGCTTCACTTGCATGATCGCGAACACAACCGCCACCACGTCGCGCGCCGTGTCGTCTGCCGCGCTCCAGCTCCAGCCCTGCAAACATAGCTCTGACCGGATCACGCGCCGGAACAGCCCCTCATAAGCCAGCGGGGTCAGGACGCGCCCTTCCTCCAGGGCAACGCGGGTCAGCGCGCATAGATGCCCGACGATGGTTTCCGCTCGATCCTTTGACAGCTTACGCCGCGCCGCGTCGCGCTCGCGACGGGTCATCGCGGGGGCCGGATATGACATATCGAACGGCACATTGCGCCTCCTTCATTCTGTCTCCCAGCCCACCAGCCGCATGGCCTTTTCGGGGTCGATGCCAGCCTCTTGTGCCTCGGCCAGCGCCTTGATGATGCCCTGCATGGCGCGCGCCCTGCCGCCCGTGTCATACGCCTGCACCGGGGTTTCCACGTCGATCTGGACAGTGCCGCCCAGCTTGGCCGTGGCCTCGTCGCTGATTACCTTCGCAAGGGGGGACAGGGTGTATTGCACCAAGTGCCGTTGCACCTCACGAAACACTGGCCCGGTTGATGCCGGGTTGAAGAACGCCGCAGGGACGCCGAACACCTCGGCCACCGCGCCGCGCGCCGCTGCCATGATCGCCGCCGCCTCGGCCTTTTGCAGATCGGGTGTCAGATCATCACGCCGCTGGCCCAGCTGGGGATTCATGCCCGCCGCCGTCGCCTGCGCCACGCCTTCGATGATCAACGTCTGGCCTTGCCTGCCCCGGATCGCGCCGCGCATGGCTTCCATATCCTCGGGGGAACTGTCTGGCAGGGGCAGAACCTGAGAACCTATTGGCGCGTCTCGGAACGTATCCCGCAACGCCTCCTCGATCTCGTGCAACAGGTTGGCCGACAGCGCCGCGCGCCGCAGGGGTGCCGTGCCCGTCCATGGGGCCACCGGGTCGCTGCCGATACGGATATGGATAACCTCGCCAGCCAGCGCCGTGACGGTGCGCCCGCCGCCCGCCTCGGGGATGCTGGCCCGGTATGCAACCGGCCTGCCGCCTCGGGTGGACACGTCCCAGTCACTTGCCGGGATGATGTGCTCGCCAATGATGCCCAGGAACTCGCCACGCAGGGCCAGAGACCGCGCCACCAGCGCCATGGTGTTGCGGTCCAGTAGATCGGTGCCCGCCACGTCAGCGCCAGAGAACACGCCCTCCCAGAGGCTGATGCAGGTCTGCGCCGCGCTGGTCAGCTCGGCCACGTCGCTGCCGCCGCTGATGTAGCTGGCCCGTGCCGCCATGATCGCCGCCGTGTAACCGGTGCCCGATGCTCGGGTTTCGTGTTGGTCAACTTGTCCATCACGCCGCCGGAAAATGTCCAGTAAACCCATGTCAAAGCCTCCAGCGTTTAAAGGGGTGCGCTCCGACAGCTTGTCGGTGCGGATCAGCCTGCCAGCTCCGCGCCTCGACTTGCGCCTGCTCGAACGCGGGCCGGGTTACGGTGGACAGCTCGAACAGCTCCGCGCGGGTGATCCGACGCAACAGCCCATTACCGCGCCGCTCGATCTGCTCGCCGCCGGGGGCTACCCTGAAACCCGGTGACAAGCCCCGGATCAGCCCCGCCTTGTGTGCTGCCAGAAAGTCGGTGGCCCAGCTGGTGCCGCCCTCGATGCGCGCCTCGAACTCCAGCGCCTGATCGGTTTCCCTGATCTCCAGAGAACCCGCCTGCCGACTGGCAAGGGGCCGGTTGAAGTCGTGGCCCGATAACAGGTGAACGTCCTCGCCCGCCTCGATCCGGCCAGAGAACGCCCGCGCCTCGAACAGCTCGAACCGCCCCGGCACAAGCTCGGTTTCGGTGCCGTAGGGGAAGCGCCCGGATAACCGGACGCCTCCAGCCTCTTGGCGCAGCTCCAGCGCGCCGGATGCTACGCCCCAGAGCATTATGCCAGCTCCAGACCGGTCAGAACCCGCAGCTGCACTGGACGCGCGACGGTAATGTCCAGAGTGGCCAAAGCGGTCAGCCGCAGCCCGCCCGATGCTGCATCGGTGAACGGATCGCGGATCACGTCCACCGCGCCCCATGCGCCGACAAAGAACGGGGCCACGCCGCCGCTCGATGTGGTCAACAGCGCCGTGGTGGCCTCGGGGGTGCCAGACGGTGCGGCCAGCCCGTTGGACGTGGTGTTGATCTGCCCCAGAAGCGCCGCCAGCTTGTCCCATTCGGTCAGACCGGACCCGCCGTCAAACATGATGCTGTCAAGGAAGCTCCAAAGCTCGGGCCGGATCATGCCGCGCACCGCGCCGCCACCGGATGCCGCGTTGCTCACCATGAACGCCGCGACAGCCTCACGGAACGCGGCCACGCCCGCCGTGGCGTCAATCGCCGTTTCGGTGATGCCGTAGGTGCTGGCCCCGGTGATCACGCCCAAAGGCTGGCCATCGGCCCCGGTGCCAGAGAACGACGCCGCATCCACCGCCTGCCCGATAGCGCCTGCCATGTCGCGCCGCACCGCTTGCTCCAGCGCCGAACCCGACTGTTTCAGGCTGCGCCGGGTGATCTTCATCTGGATGCCCAGAGTATTGGCCGGGGTCATGGCCCGGTCGGTCGTGGCGTAGACGGTCGGCCCCGCGACATTGCCGGTCTCGGTCGCCTGCCATCCTGCCGTGACGGAACTGGTCACAACCGGCCATTCCGCTGCGCCCTGGTCGATCTGGATCATCTGCGCCCCCATGGCGCTGGCCATGCTATCGGGGAAAAGCCGGTCGATGATCGGGCGGGTGCTGATCGGGTCAGGGGTGCCACCGGCCACCGTCTCGCCCGCGCGTTGCTCCAGCGCCTGCCAAGGAACCGGGATGCCACGGAACCCGCCAGCCGAACGCAGCTCTTGCACGATCTC
>NZ_JBEPPX010000068.1:0-3048 GCF_040547535.1 Roseovarius sp. MBR-78 | reverse complement strand
GTGGCGTTTGTAGCTGATTTTCTCTGTCTGCATCGACACCGCCTACGCCCGGATCAATAAGCCAGCAACCTCAGGGCCGTTAACGTGACAACACCGCATCACCGCATTCCAGCAGTTTGCCCAGCTCGCTGCATAATTATGTCCAGCGTCAGTCAGATCTCAACCTACCTGAAAATTTGCGACAGAACCCTCCAGAAGGCAGCCGCCCGGTACGGTGGCTGCCTTGCACTCAAACCGAGCGCGGGCCACTTATGCTGACCTTTATTATCATACTCGTCGTTCTGGCCGTCCTGATGACCTTCAGGGTTCCCATCGCCTTTGCCATGGGGATTACCGGAACCCTTGGCCTTGCGGCGGAACTCGGTATGCGCCCGGCCCTTGCGGTGCTGGAGCGGACCTTCTTCGACACCTCCGCCTCTTTTATCCTTGTGGCCATTCCGCTGTTCATCCTGATGGCAGAACTCTTGACCGCAGGCGATGTCACCCGGCGCGCGATTATCGCCTGTCAGGCATGGATCGGCCACGTCAAGGGCGGGCTGGCAATGGCCACTGTGGCCGCCTCCGTCATCCTCGCGGCACTGGTGGGCAGTTCGACCGCCTCGACCGCCGCGATGGCGGCCTCTGCTTTCCCGGAAATGCGGGCGCACAAATATTCCGACCGCCTCGCGGCCGCAGTGGTCAGCGTCGGCGGCACGCTCGCCGTAGTGGTGCCACCGTCGATCGTGCTGGTGGTCTACGGGGTGCTGACGGAAACCTCGATCGGCAAGCTGTTCATTGCCGGGATCATTCCTGGACTGCTGACAGCCACCGGTCTTGCCGTGGTGATCAAGATTATTGCCGATACCACCGATCAGGCACCCAAGGGAGAGCCCTTCGTGTTGAAAACGGCGGTGAAGCAAAGCCGTCACGTCATCCCGATGGTCTTGCTGATGGTGGCCGTGATCGGTGCGATCTACGGCGGTATCGCCTCGCCGTCCGAGGCGGCGGCACTGGGCGTCATGGGATCACTGATCATCGTGCTGATGCAGCGCACGCTGAGCTTCGTGCAGTTCAACAAATCGGTCAGCGGCGCGATCCGGGCTACCGTGATGATCGTTGCAATCATTGCCTGTTCGGCGATTTTCTCGAACTACCTTGCCTTTACGCGGATCACCCAGGCCATGCTGGAATTTGTGGCGGCGACCGAGATGCGCCGCGAGGTTATCATGCTGATAATCATCCTGCTCTTGCTGGTGATGGGCATGTTCATGGATCAGCTCGCGATTCTGTCGCTGGCCATGCCATTGGCATTTCCCACGGCGATGGCACTTGGATACGATGCGGTCTGGTTCGGGATCGTCGTAACCAAGACGGTGGAAATCGGTCTGCTGACGCCCCCCCTTGGCCTGAACGCCTATGTCGCGGCGGCGCAAACGAAAGTGCCGCTTGGCACCATCTTTCGCGGAATACTGCCGTTCCTCGGGATGGAAATCATCGTGCTGATCCTGCTGCTGTCATTCCCGCAAATCACGCTTTTCCTGCCCGATTTGATGACACGCTAGCGCTGAAACCCCTTCGATTTTCGCTGAGATGCCGAACCTTTGTCGGAAAAGCAAGACATCGCATCGCGATGACCACACGGAGACTGGAAGACGATGAGTATATTGCAAAGCAGCCTTGGCCCCAACGCTCCGGGCTTTGCTGAAAATGCCGAAGCTATGGAAGCGCAATACGCGAAGGTGGCCGACAGGGCTACGACCATCATGCAAGGCGGCTCGGAGGCGGCCCGGCAACGTCATGCCTCTCGCGGCAAACTCCTGCCGCGAGACCGGATCGCGGGTCTTCTGGATGCAGGCTCGCCCTTTCTTGAAGTCGGACTGTTTGCAGCCTCGGGCATGTACGGGGACGAAATCCCCGCGGCTGGGGCTATCTCGGGGATTGGACAGGTCGAGGGCCGTGATTGCATGATCCTGTGTAATGACGCGACGGTCAAAGGCGGAACTTATTTCCCCATGACAGTAAAAAAGCATCTCCGCGCCCAGGAGATCGCCGAGGAAAACCATCTACCCTGCATCTATCTCGTGGACAGCGGAGGCGCCAATCTCAACAATCAGGACGAGGTATTTCCGGATCGTGACCATTTCGGGCGGATATTCTTTAATCAGGCCCGGATGAGCGCGAAAGGGATCGCGCAGATCGCCGTTGTGATGGGGTCCTGTACCGCGGGTGGTGCCTATGTGCCCGCTATGAGCGATCAGACCATCATTGTGCGCGAACAGGGGACGATCTTTCTCGCAGGTCCGCCCTTGGTCAAGGTGGCCACGGGCGAAATCGTCGATGCCGAAACACTTGGTGGCGGCGACACCCATACGCGTCTTTCAGGCGTGGCGGACTATCTGGCCGACGATGATCGGCACGCCTTGGCGCTTGCGCGTGAGATCGTCAGCCATCTTGGACAGGGCTCCCGACCCAGCGTCGACTTCAAGCAGCCGAGAGCCCCGCTTTATCCTGCAGAAGAAATCATGGGCATCGTGCCCGCCAACGACAAGACGCCCTACGACGCGCGCGAGCTGATCGCACGGCTGGTGGATGGCTCGGACTTTGCCGAATTCAAACCGCGCTACGGCACCACGCTTGTCACCGGCTTTGCACATATCGACGGCGTGCCGGTGGGGATCATCGCCAACAACGGCGTGCTGTTTTCCGAAAGTTCGACCAAGGGCGCGCATTTCATCGAGCTGTGCTGCCAGCGCAAGATTCCGCTGCTGTTTCTGCAAAATATCACCGGCTTCATGGTCGGCTCGAAATACGAGGCGGGCGGTATCGCCAAGGACGGGGCCAAGCTGGTGACGGCGGTATCTACCGCCTCCGTGCCCAAGGTTACGGTGATCGTCGGTGGCTCTTACGGGGCGGGCAATTACGGCATGTGCGGTCGCGCCTTCGGGCCACGCTTTGTCTGGATGTGGCCCAATGCGGGTGTTGTCACGTTAACGGCCCTGAGGTTGCTGGCTTATTGATCCGGGCGTAGGCGGTGTCGATGCAGACAGAGAAAATCAGCTACAAACGCCA
>NZ_JBEPPX010000067.1:0-3191 GCF_040547535.1 Roseovarius sp. MBR-78 | reverse complement strand
GCATTCGATCTGTGGACGAACTATGCTCTCCAGATGAAGCCATGACTTGGCAAACGCGGGGCATCGCAGCATCAACCAAGCAACTTGGCAATGCCCCCCAGGGTATTGGCCCCAAGAAGAAGACCGGGCAGGCATCTTCTTGGCAGCAATACCCCCGCCGGAGGCTCCCGACGGTATACCCGGGCGCAGGCGGCAGGGGGTTACCCCTCCATCGCCTCCAGCTCGTCGATCATGCCCTCGATCATCGACAGCCCCTTGCCCCAGAACGCCGGGTCGGAGGCGTCGAGGCCGAAGGGGGCGAGCAGGTCCTTGTGGTGCTTGGAGCCGCCTGCGCGCAGCATGTCGAAATATTTCTCATCGAATCCCTCGGGCGCGGCCTCGTAGGCGGCATAGAGCGCGTTCACCAGCCCGTCGCCGAACGCATAGGCATAGACATAGAAGGGTGAGTGGACGAAATGCGGGATATAGGCCCAGAAGGTCTCATACCCTTCCATGAAATCGAATGCCTCGCCCAGGCTCTCGGCCTGCACCGACATCCACAGCGCGTTGATGTCGTCCGGCGTCAATTCCCCCTCGCGGCGCGCGGCGTGCAGCTTGCATTCGAAATCGTAAAACGCGATCTGGCGCACCACGGTATTGATCATGTCCTCGACCTTGCCCGCGAGCAGCACCTTGCGCTCGGCCTGGGTTTTCGCCCCGGCGAGCATCCGGCGAAAGGTCAGCATCTCGCCAAAAACAGAGGCCGTTTCCGCCAGCGTTAGCGGGGTCGAGGCCAGAAGCTCTCCCTGACCGGCGGCGAGGCGCTGGTGCACGCCGTGGCCAAGCTCATGCGCCAGCGTCATCACGTCGCGCGGTTTGCCGAGGTAATTGAGCATCACGTAAGGATGCGCGTCGGTCACGGTGGGGTGGGCAAAGGCACCCGGAGCCTTGCCCGGCTTCACGCCCGCGTCGATCCAGCCCTGCTCGAAAAACGGCGCGACGAGATCGGCCATTTCGGGGGCAAAGCCCGCATAGGCCTCCATCACAGTGGCGCGCGCCTCGTCCCAGGGGATGGTGCGCGGGCTTTCCATCGGCAAGGGCGCGTTGCGGTCCCAGACTTGCATCCGCTCGAGCCCCAGCCATTTGCGTTTCAACTCGTAATAGCGGTGCGAGAGGCGCGGATAGGCCGCGACCACCGATGCGCGCAGCGCCTCGACCACCTCCGGCTCGACATCGTTGCTAAGGTGCCGCCCCATCTGCGCCGAGGGCATCCCGCGCCAGCGATCAAGCACCTCCTTTTCCTTGGTCTGCGTGTTGTGGACGCGGGCAAAGATGCGCAGGTTTTCGCCCAGCACCCGCGCCAGTTCGCGCGCCGCCGCCTCGCGCTTGGCCCGGTCGTGATCGGTGAGCAGGGTGAGCGTGGCTTCGATCCCCATCTCTTCGCCGTCCACGATAAAGCTCAGCCCGGCGATGGTCTCGTCAAAGAGCCGCTCCCACGCGTCGCCCACCACGCCCAGATCGTGGAGGAATTTCTCCATCTCGTCGGAAAGCTGGTAGGGCTTCATCGCGCGGATGCGGCGCAGCACCGGGGCGTAGCGCGCGAGATCGGCGCTCTCGGTATACATCGCGCTCAGCGCGGCCTCGTCGAGGCGGTTCAGCTCCAGCGAGAAGAACACCAGCGGGGTGGTGAAATTGGTGATCTTTTCCTGGCAATCGGAGAGGAACTTGGCACGGCCCGAATCGGTGGTGTGCTGGTAATAGCGCAGCCCCGCATAGGACATGATCCGCCCCGCCACCCGGCTGATCGCCTCGTCGCGATGCAGGCATTCAAGCAGCCCGGTGGCGTCGAGCGTGGCCAGCTTGCCCTCGTAATCGGCGGCGAAGCGTACGCATTCGGCCTCGAGCCAGTCGAGATCTCGGGCCAGTTCGGGGGCGTCGGGGCTTTTGTAGAGATCGCTCAGGTCCCATTCCGGCAGGCGGCCCAGATCCTTGCCCCCCGAAGAGGCGTTGGCGTCAAGGGCGGGGATGGGGAGCGTGGGCATGGGCGAAACCTCGTCTGTTGATGCGCCCCAGACATAGGCGGGGCGGCGGCACGCCTCAACCCCGCATCGCGCGCCCTTGCACCGCGCCCTCTGGCGGCTATGCTGCCAGTGACAGCGCAACAGGAGGGATGTCATGCGGTTTGCACGCTTTGGGGAGCGGGGGCAGGAGCGCCCCGCCGTGCTCGATTCCGAGGGACGGCTGAGGGATTTGTCGGGCGTGCTGCCCGATCTCGCGGGCGAGGTGCTTGGGGCCTTGCCTCGGGTCAACCCCGAGGCGCTGCCGCTGGTGGCGGGCACGCCCCGGATCGGGGTTCCGGTGGGAGCCATCGGCAAGATCGTCGGCATCGGCCTCAACTACAGCGACCACGCCGCCGAGCTTGGGGCCGAGCCGCCGACCGAGCCGGTTGTGTTTCTCAAGGCGGTGACCGCGCTGAACGGCCCCTTTGACCCGGTGGTAATGCCGCGCGGATCGGCCAAGACAGATTGGGAGGTCGAGCTTGGCATCGTCATCGGCCGCCGCGCGAAATACGTGGATGAGGCGCAGTCGCTGAGCCATGTGGCGGGCTATACCATCGTCAACGACGTGTCCGAGCGCGCGCTGCAACTCGAAGGATCGGGGCAGTGGACCAAGGGCAAGAGCTGCGACACCTTCGCGCCTGTCGGCCCCTGGCTTGTCACCCCCGATGAGCTGGGGGACGTGCAGGCGCTCGATCTGGTGACCGAGGTAAACGGCGCGGCGATGCAGACCGGCAACACCGCGCGAATGATCTTTGGCGTGGCCGAGATCGTCTCTTATCTGAGCACGATCATGACGCTAGAGCCGGGCGATGTGATCGCCACCGGCACGCCGCCGGGTGTGGGCATCGGCCACAGGCCGCCGCGCTTCCTGTCGGCGGGCGACGAGATGGTGCTTCGGATCAGCGGGCTGGGCGAACAGCGGATCGAGGTGCGTGCGGACTGATACGGCTTGGCCGTCAGAGGGCTATTCGCTCAACAGGGTCTCTACCTCGCGGGTGATCGCCTGCGAGAGGGGCCGTGTCACCGCCCCCCATGTGCCTGCCACCCGGCCATCGGGGGGCATTGCCAAGTTGTTTGCGGCTTCTGCGGCTGGTACCGGTTGTGCGATGCAGATACCGTCATCAATGCCGCGCCTGAAAGGCTTTCGTTTTC
>NZ_JBEPPX010000066.1:0-3611 GCF_040547535.1 Roseovarius sp. MBR-78 | reverse complement strand
GCCATGTCGGCCACGGCCACTTTCAGCAGGTAATCGACATCGCCCGCCATGCGATGCACTTCGATGATTTCAGGGAATTCCGCGATGGCGGCGCGGAACTCGGCGCGCCACTCGCGGGAATGATCGGGGGCCTCGATCTCAACAAACACGGTCAGGCCAAGGCCGATCCGGGCGGGATCGACGATGGCCACCCGCCCGGTGATGATGCCCGTGGCCTCAAGCTTTTGCACCCGTTTCCAGCAGGGGGTTTGCGACAGGCCGACGCGCTCGGCCAGTTGCGCGACGGGGATGGTCGCGTCGCGCATCAACTCATGCAGGATCTTGCGATCAATGCGGTCCAGATCAGTTTTACTCATGATCAGGACGCCGTGAATTCACGCACGAAGTCATTGGCGGGCTTGGCGCGGATCTCCGCCGGTTTGCCAACCTGTTCGATGCGCCCCATCGACATCACGACGACCAGATCGGCCAGTTCCATCGCCTCTTCCTGATCGTGGGTGACGAAAATCGTCGTCAGCCCCGTGGTGTCGTGGATATCGCGCAGGCCCTGGCGCAGTTCCTTGCGCACCTTGGCGTCCAGCGCGCCGAACGGCTCGTCGAGCAGCAGCATGCGCGGCTCGATCGCCAGCGCGCGCGCCAGTGCCACGCGCTGGCGCTGCCCGCCCGAAAGCTGGCTGGGATAGCGCGCGCCGATATCGGGCAGTTGAATGAGGTCCAGCAGGCGGTTCACCCGGCGGCCGATCTCGGCCTCGGTCGGGCGGGTCTTGCGGTTGCGGGCGCGCAGCCCGTAGGCGATGTTCTCGAACACCGTCATGTGCTTGAACAGCGCGTAATGCTGAAAGACAAAGCCCGCGCGCCGCTCCTGCACGCTCAGGCCGGTGGCGTCGGAGCCGTCGAACAGCACCCGCCCCGAGCTGGGAAATTCCAGCCCGCCCAGAATGCGCAACAGCGTGGTCTTGCCCGACCCGGACGGCCCCAGAAGGGCGATCAGCGCGCCCGAGGGGATGGCGAGCGAGACCGGGTGCAGCGCCCGCTCGGTGCCGAATTCCTTGGCCAGGTCTTCGATGTCTATATGCATGGGTTTGCCCTTTCAGTGACGGCGCGTTGCGGCCAGAACATCGGCGTGACGCCATTCCAGAAGCGATTTGAGGGTCAGCGTGACCAGCGCCAGAAGCGCCAGAACAGCGGCCAGAGAGAAGGCGGCGACCGACAGATATTCGTTGTAGAACATCTCGATCATGATCGGCATGGTCGTCGTCTCGCCCCGGATCTTGCCCGAGATGACAGCGACGGCGCCAAATTCGCCCATGGCGCGGGCATTACAAAGCAGCACGCCATAAAGCAGCGCCCAGCGGATATTGGGCAGGGTGACGGTGAAAAACGCGCGCCATCCCGACGCGCCAAGCGTCAGCGCCGCCTCTTCCTCGGCCTGGCCTTGTTCGATCATCACCGGGATGAGTTCCCGCGCCACGAACGGAAAGGTCACGAACATCGTCGCCAGCACAATGCCGGGAAAGGCGAACACGATCTTGAGGTCATTGGCCACCAGCCAGGCCCCGAGCGACGAGTTGACACCGAACAAAAGCACCAGCGCCAAACCCGCCACCACCGGCGAGACGGAAAACGGCAGGTCAATGAGCGTGATCAGGAACGCCTTGCCGCGAAAGTCGAACTTGGTGATCGCCCAGGCGGCGGCGATGCCGAACACCGCATTGAGCGGCACGGCGATGGCCGCAACGATCAGCGTGAGGCGGATGGCCGACCACGCATCAGGCGACGACAGCGCGGTAAGTGACGCCGCCCAGCCGTTGCGCAAGGCCTCGGCAAAGACCGCGATGAGTGGTGCGAAGAGCAGCACCCCGATCAGCACCAGAACCGTGCCAATGAGGAGGTGCCGGGCCAGGCGCGGCTCGGTTGTGACGGGGGTGGGACGGGTGAGCGCGATATCAGACAAGGCCGATCCTCCGTCTGCTCCAGATTTGAATGATGTTGATCGCCAGCAGCATGGCAAAGGAAATCAGCAACATGGCGATGCCGATGGCCGCAGCGGCGTCGTAATTGTATTCTTCCAGCCGGATCACGATCAGCAGCGGTGCAATCTCCGTGAGGTTCGGAATATTGCCCGCGATAAAGATGACCGAGCCGTATTCGCCCACCGACCGCGCCAGTGCCAGCGCGAAGCCGGTCAAAAGTGCCGGCGTCAACGTGGGCAAAACCACCCGGCGCAAGGTATAGGCGCGGCGCGCACCCAGCGTGGCGCTGACCTCCTCGACCTCGCGCTCCAGCTCCTCGATCACCGGCTGCACGGTGCGCACCACGAAGGGCAGCCCGATGAAAATGAGCGCCATCCAGATGCCGACCTCGGTATAGGCGACCTTGATGCCCAAGGGGGCCAGCGCCTGCCCAAAGACGCCATTGGGCGCGTAAAGCGCCGTCAGCGAGATGCCCGCCACCGCCGTGGGCAGCGCAAAGGGCAGGTCCACCGCCGCGTCGATCAGCTTGCGCCCCCAGAACCGATAGCGCACCAGCACCCAGGCCAGCGCCAGCCCGAACACCAGGTTGAACAGCGACGCGATCAATGCCGCGCGAAACGACAGTTCCAGCGCCGCCCAGATGCGGCGCGAATTGACCATGCCCCACAAATCCGCCGGGCCGATCATCAGGCCCCGGCCCAACAATGCGCCGATAGGAAGAAGCACCACGATGGACAGGATCGCCATCATGATGCCAAAGCTCAGCCCAAACCCCGGCAGGGGTGAGGGCGAGCGCAAAAGGCTCGCCCTCATGATTTATTCCTCGTAAATCTGGTCAAACACGCCGCCTTCGCCGAAATACTCGGGCTGCACCTTGGGCCAGCCGCCGAACTCGGCAATCGACAGGCGGGTCACATCGGGGAAGCGCGCGACATCCTCGGGGTTGGCCTTGGACGTGTCCCAGGCGCGGTAGAAATGCTTGAGCGCCAGCGCCTGCGCCTCGGGGCTGTAGAGATGCTCCAGATAGGCCTCGGCGGCCTTGCGCTGCGCGTCGCTCTTGATGTTGCCATCAACCAGCGTCACCGGCGGTTCCGCCAGAACCGAGACGGAAGGAACAACGATGTCAAACGCATCCTCGCCGCGTTCCTTCAGCGCCAGGAACGCCTCATTCTCCCACGCGAGCAGCACATCGCCGATGCCGCGCTGCGTGAAGGTCGTGGTTGATCCGCGCGCGCCGGTATCCAGCACGGGCACGTTTTTATAAAGCTTGCCGACAAATTCCTTGGGGTCCAGCCCGTTCTTCTCGGCATAGGCCCAGGCGGCAAGGAAGTTCCAGCGCGCACCGCCGGATGTCTTGGGGTTGGGGGTGACCACGTCGACACCGGGCTTGATCAGGTCGCCCCAATCCTTGATCCCCTTCGGGTTGCCGTCGCGCACCAGAAACACGATGGTCGAGGTATAGGGCGAGGAATTATGCGCCAGCCGCGATTGCCAGTCGGCGGGCAGTTTGCCGGTGCGAGCCGAAATCTTGTCGATATCCGCCGACAGCGCCAGCGTGACCACCGTCGCCTCCAGCCCGTCGATCACCGCGCGCGCCTGTGCGCCAGCACCACCGTGCGATTGCTGGACGGTGACCGG
>NZ_JBEPPX010000065.1:0-3764 GCF_040547535.1 Roseovarius sp. MBR-78 | reverse complement strand
TGTCGTTTTAGTTTCATGGGTGGATTCGGCCGAAATCGCCTCTCTCGTCGAGGAAATTTCCATTTAATCGGTGGACCGGCCTCTTGCTCAATCTGTGGACTCGTTCTGCGCTGGCTTCAATCGTGCGCTTTCCTTTGCGGTTCCGCGCATCTCGACTTTGCGCCAGCCACGGCATAGGGGCCGCACGCCGAAACAGGACGAGGGCAGCCTCCGGCAGGACCGCGCCAGGCACGAGTTCTGCCCCGAAAAGATCATGCAAGATCACCAGCGTCAGAGCCCGCCAGCGCACCGAGAGATGCTGGAGTGGCGCAGAGCCACCCACGGCAGCGCGAGCCTCATAAGGGCAATTCCATCCCGATTGCTCGAACCAGAGTGCAAGGACCGGTCTAGCCGCGCCGTCGCGATCGAGCGGTGCCCACAGAGTACGAATTGCTTGCTCGAGGCGAACAAGGCGGCTTGGGTCACGTCTGATGATCCTACTGATCTGACGTTGGAACTCGAGGACACCAATGGCGAAATCCCTCTTCGATGAACCCTCCTCCCCTCCCCTGCTGGTCAGAACGGCGTCGCACTTGCGACAGAAGGGGCGCAGCATGCCGTTCAGCATGCGAAAGGAAAGCCGCAGCCGGCCGCGACAAGTGGGACAGAGGTCCAGGAACATTGTCCGGTGCGCCGGGCAAACCACCTGTTCCGCCAAACGCCAATGCCCCCGCAGATAGGCATCGCGACAGGCAGCAACATCAGCATCGAAACAGGCAAGACAAACCGGCACAATCTCGGTCAGCAACCAGCCCTCCGGCCGATCAGGATATCGGGAAGCCAGTGACCTGCGCCGAAGCCGTTCCGGATCGATCCTGCAAGCCTGAGCCCAAAGCCTGAGCAACTCCATATCCGGCGCCACATCGTCAACCTGCCGCGCGCCTGCGTCTCTACCCCCCTGCCCCGCCAGGTACACCATCAGCTCTCGCGGCTCCGACCCGTAGCGCGCGGCGACCCGCGCCATCCAGGACGAGAGCAGTTCGTCCATGAACGGACGCGGCGCGACGGGCAGTCGGGCCGACACCATCATGCCCCGACCCGTTGTTGCACGGGCTTGCCCCGCCGCCGAGAGGTCTGGGTCATCGAGACCAGCGGCAGCACCAAATTGTCGCCAAAACTATCCGCGTCGAGGCGCTCCTTCCCCGACCGGACCGCATCTTCCGCCGCCGTTTCGATCAGGCGGAAGATACGCGCCGTCACGCCCGAGGTCAGCTTGTGAATCCGCTCTCTGGCCTCCCCGCTGATCAGATCGGATGCCTCGCGCAAGGGCAGGATGCGTTCGAAGCTTTTCAGGAGCCCGGCGAAGGCGGCATCGTTCTGCCAGGGCTTGAGATGGAACGCCTCGAAGCGCTCGGCCAGTTGTGCATCGGTCAGCAGGGCCTGCCGGGCCAGATCCGTGCCGGCACAAACCAGTGGAATCCGCAGGTCATTGGCCAGAAACCGGATCGCATTGAGAAAGATGCGCTGTTGACGGAAGGTGCCGGCCAGCATGCCGTTCACCTCATCGAGAATGATCATCTTAGCCCCTACGGTCCGCAGCAACGACCGGCAGATATCCTTCTCGCGGGCGAGCGTGCCGCCCACCATGGCCGGCGCACCCATGCTGGCCATGAGTTCGCGGTAGAGATCGCGCTCGATGGGCTCAGAAGGCACCTGCGCGACAACCACCGGGCGGTGGTCAACGCCGGTCACCTGGCTGAACTTCGGCGGGTGATCACGTTCGAACTTGCGCACGATCTTGGTCTTTCCCATGCCAGTTTCGCCATAGATCAACAAGCACGGCATCCGGTCACGCGGCGGATAGGTCAGCAGATTCTCCAGACGTGCCAGGGCTGCCCCGGACTGCTCGAATCCAATCCAGCGGTCGGCCCGGATCCAGGCGATGCGCTCATCGTCCGGAAGTGCCGCGAACTGGCGGTACGCCGGATCGAGATGTGCAAATGCGCTGTCCTCGGTCACGACCATTCCTCAACATAGAAACCCGGGTGGTCCCTGAGCACATTTTCGTTTTCCTCTGGTCTCGGATCGGCATCATCGGCCTCGTAGGCCCCTACCCCATCAAGCGCTCGGTCCCGTCTCTCGGAAAACCGCCTGGCCTCCCGTGTCCTACTGCTGGCCGCGTCTACCAGGGCGCGCTGTTCCTCGATCACCGCGAATATGAGGGCTTCATCCTCGAGCGCTCGCCCGCGCTCGCGCAAAATCGTCTGCGCACGGCGATGTTCCGCAAGGGTGATCGACGGATGGCGCAGATCCGCAAATCGAACAGGGTAGCGCTGACCCTCAGGGCTACGGACAAAGATCGTAGAGAGGTCACGAGGATCGTAGGACACCCGCAATTGCCGGCCCTGCCGACCTGCCCAGAGGCTCAGGACATCGTCCCAATACCGCAGGCCGAAGAGATGGATGCCATCGCGGCGCACCATGCGTTCCGTGCTCGGCAGGAAGTCGATCTGGAACCCCTCCGGATCGTAAGGCCGGCGCAATGGTGCCTCGCGCCGCCCATAGGCCTCGTGCCAGGCCGCGATTGGCGGAATCCCGAGTGCACGGTGCCGTTCAGCATGATAACGGGTGATTTCCAGCGCCAACCAGTGCTCCAGTTCGTCGAGCGTCATCGTCGACTTTACCACGGAATCGTAGTCGCCACGGTCCTTGATGCTGCTGAAGGTCGATCCCGGCAGCAGGTGGACCGCCCCCATCATCGTGCCGATCAGACGCTCGATGTGACCGCCGTAGTGCGGCGCCCCAATCGGTCGGTACTGCAGCGAAATCCCGTGCTCCTCGGCGCCCCGCTTCATCGCCTTCGAACGGAATTCCCTGGCATTGTCGACGTGAATGGTCTCCGGCAATCCCTCCGCGGGCCAGTCCGCGTCGATCCCCAGGCTCTCCAGCCAGTCGAGTTTGGGCTGCACCAGGTGCTGAATGGCCAGTGCCACCGACAAGGCCGACGGCGGCTCCAACGTCAGATAGAATCCCGCAACCATGCGGCTGGCAACGTCGATGGCGAGCGTCAGCCAGGGCCGCTGCAAAGGTTCTCGATGAACCCGGTCCACGACAATGACATCCACCAGCGTGTGGTCGATCTGAACCACTTCATAGGCCCGTTCGACCTGATAGCTGCCTGGCACCGGGTGATGGCGCTGGCGAGAGGCCTTAGCGCCCTCACGCGCAGCGGCGAGCTCCGCCGGATCTATCGCCGCCACACGGTCCCGCAGCGTGGTCCAGCACGGGGGACGCAGACCCCTCTGACTGCACCGTCTGCGCACCTCCTTTTGCAGGGCGTTGACGCTCGGCTTCTGGAGGGATTTGTAGAAATCCTCGATCGCCCCCGAAATCACCGTTTCAATCTCGTCAGGCAGCCGACGGCTGCCCGTCGGTGTTCCGACTTGAGCCGCCAACAAAGAACTGGCGACCGGGCGCGCCTTGTACGCTGCGATCAACTCGTACAAGCGGGAGCGCTTGAGACCAAGATCGCGGCAGGCCTTGAGAAATTCGGCGCGGTCCGGTGAAGCCTTGCTTGCAAGGCGGCGGATCACAGCTTCTCGCGCGACCGCCTGTTCCCATGCTGCATCGTCGACGGCGTTGATGTCTGATCGATCGACCATGGCCAAACCCGGAAAATAAGTGTCTTATGTCCGATAATGAAACTATAATCCGGGAATGAAACAAGAACATGAACATAATGATATCAATACGTTAGTGTCCACCAATGGAACAAGAACGACATG
>NZ_JBEPPX010000064.1:0-3928 GCF_040547535.1 Roseovarius sp. MBR-78 | reverse complement strand
TGCAGGCTACCGTCCTGCGGCGGATGGACATGGGCGAACTCGGTGCCGATCATGAACGCCTCGCGGCAGCCGCAGCCGCGCCCGTGTTCGAGGCAAAGTGCCTCGGCCCCCGGCACCGAGATCATCGAGGGCTGGCGGATGACAAAGGGGAAATCGAAGGCCCTGTCCCTGAATGCCTGAGCTGTCGCGGCATCTGGGTTCTGACTGATCTGGGTATGCGGGGCACAAGGCGTGGTGACGGGCCTTGGCCCCTCGCGCGGCGGGATATTCAGCATGACGGGGCCTCCTTGGGTGTCGTTTACGCCTGCCCGCTCAGTGCGGGCGTGTTGGCCAGCAGGAAATCGCGGACCGATTGTGGCTTTTGCCCGGTCAGCTTTTTCACGTCATCCGAGGCCACGTCGAGATTCCCCTTGGCAACGGCGACATCGAAGGAGGAGAAGACATTCGCCATGAACTCCGGCAGGCCGTGTTCCTTCATCGCCTCAACCAAGGCGTCGCGCGTGATCGGGACGTAGGGGATCTCCTTGCCGGCAACTTGGGACAGTATCGCGGCGATCTCGGCATGGCCGACGGCCTCGGGTCCGGTGATGTCGCGCAGGGTCGATCCGATCTCGGACAACAGGGCCGCTGCGGCGGCGCGGGCGCAATCGGCGCGCGTGACATAGCCCGCCTTGCCGTCACCCGCCGCCGCGTAAAGCGCCCCCGCGCCAATCGCCTGCGCCCCGCTCATCAGCAAGAGATCGGCGTAAAGACAGTTGCGCAGGATCGTGTGCGGGAGGCCGGTCTGCTTGATCAGCGCCTCGCTCTCGCGGTGATCGGCGGCAAAGGTGATCGGGCTGCTTTCATCTGGATTGGTGAGCGACGTATAGACGATATGCGTTACACCGGCCTCCTGCGCGGCGGCGATTGCATTGCGATGCGCGGCAAGCCGCTTGCCCGGCTCAAGGTCGTCCGTCGAGATGATCAGCAGCCGCCCGCCACCGGCAAAGGCCGCGCCAAGCGTGGCCGGATCATTGAAATCGCCCGCCCTGACCTCAACCCCGCGCGCGCGCAAATCGGCGAGCTTGTCGGGCGTGCGGGTGATGGCGACAACGGGATTCGCGCCCTTCGCAAGCAGGTTCTCGACGACCTGACGGCCAAGCTGACCGGAGGCGCCGGTGACGATGAAGGGGCCTTGGATGCTATCGGACATCTTGTGGTTCTCCTTTTGCGTTTTCTGTTCAACCGAAGCGGAAGGCGCTTTCGACAGCGCCAAGAACGTGATCCTCCAGCGTCTTGCGACCGATATCGTTGCCCGCCGCGCCCACCACGATATGCAGTGGGATCAGATGCTCTTCGCGCGGATGGGCATCGCGACCGCCCGGTGCGTCTGACCAGTGCACGAGCCTGCGGTTGCGTTCCTCGGGATCGGGACAGGTCATCACCTCGGTCAGCCAGGCGTCGAACGCGCCGCCAACGACGGGGCCGCGCGGCCCGCCACGCAGGCTTTGCATCAGCACGCCCATGTTGTGATAGGTGTTGCCGCTGCCGAGGATCAGCACGCCATCATCGCGCAGGGGGGCCAGGGCCTGACCGAGCGCAATGTGGCGCGCGGGGTCCAGATCGCTGGCAACCGACAGCTGGACGCAGGGAATGTCAGCCTCTGGAAAGGCGACCTTGAGTGGCACAAAGACGCCGTGGTCAAAACCCCGTGCGGCATCCTTCGCGGCGGCAAGACCGGCGGCGCGGATCAGGTCATGCACGCGATCGGCCAGCGCCGGATCGCCGGGGGCGGGCCAGGTCAACTCGTAGGTATGCGGCGGAAAACCGCCATAGTCGAACAGAAGCGGCGGGGTGGGACTTGTCTGCACGGTAAACGCGGGTTCCTCCCAGTGACCCGAGATCACCAGAAGCGCCCTGGGGCGCTCAGGCAGTGTGCCCGGAAGATTCTCCAGAAACTGCCGGTGTCGGTCCCATTCATCGGGCGGAGTCCAGTCCATGAAGAAGCAGGGGCCGCCCCCGTGGGGAATGAAGAGCGTGGGCTGGCGGGCCATGTCCGATTGTCCCTCCCGGTTGCCAAGGTAACCCTCGAGTGCCTGTATCAGGAGGTGTAATAGTTGAGTTATGGAAAAAATTAAAGTAGGGACGATAAAGTAACCATCTGGGAAGGAAGCGCACAGCGATGTCCAAAACGCCGCCACAGTGCCCGATGGATGCGATCCTGCGGCTGCTCATGGGGCCGTGGACCACCTACATCATCTGGGTCCTGAACGATCAGGGGCCGCAAAGGTTCGGGGTGCTGAAGCGCTCTGTGCCGGGGATATCGACCCGAATGCTGACCGAGCGTCTGCGGATGCTGCAAGGTGCCGGGGTCATCTGGCGCGAACAGGCCGAGACGATCCCGCCTGCGGTCACCTATGGCTTGACGCCACGCGGGAACGACCTGCGAAGCGTTCTGGACGCACTGGGAACTATCGCGGAACGCTGGAAAGCTGAGGGGGTGTTTCAGGACGATGACTTGGGCGCTGTTTGACTGCGCCAGCCCGAAAAACGCGTGCGTTTACCAGCTTTGGGCGGTGCCGATTCATGACGGTTGTGTTTGTGAGCTACGCAGCGCCGCTCGGCTTTTGCGAATGACAGTTGATGGACCTGTTGGACGCCTTTGAGCGCGGCCAGTCATGTTGCACTGTGCGTTCGTTATCACGTTTTGGAACCAGGTGATCGCCATGAGAGAAAGTAAAGTTGCCGATGTGCTTAGAGGGGCGAGGGAGGTCTTCTTGAAGTGCGGCTTCGAAGGCGCCAGTGTCGATGCCATTGCCGAACAAGCCAAGGTTTCGAAGGCGACCCTTTATGCGCATTTCCCAAGCAAAGACAGGCTTTTCTTAAGCGTTTTACAAGCTGAATGCGACAAACTTTCAGAAGAAATCTGTCGTCCGCTTTCAAGCTTGGGCGATGCACGAGGTGCCCTTGAAGAACTCTCGCGGCGCATGATCGGGCTGGTCATGGATGAGGGTTACATTCGTCTCCTTCGCGTTTGCATCGGCGCGGTTCCGGTTCTGCCGGAGGCAGGCGAAATATACATGGATGCAGGCCCGACGCGCGCCATCACACACGTCGCGCAAATACTCAAAGACTTGCACGAAACGAAATCACTGAACGTTGAAAACGTTCAAAACGCCGCCAGTCAGTTCATTCACCTGTCCATCTCCGGCGTCATCATGCCGCGATTGCTGGCCGTCGACCAGCCCGTCGATGCATCTGAGCATTCAAAGAGGGCGGTTGACGCTTTTCTGGGGGTATATGGCCGACGCAATGACTTATAGCGTGGGAGGCCCAACAGCTTGCCTTCTGGTGCTTCGACAGGTGCCATGCCGCGCCTCAAGGTGACGGATCCGGTTGAACACTTGACCCGGATGGTGCCGGACACTAGCTACCCACGCAGATGCACCGACCGGACGGTACAGTTTTGAGTGAACACATGACCCCAGCAGAAACCAGAAGCGCGTCTCGCAGGATACTGTCTGCTGCGCGCGTGATCGCCGCGCGTGCAGGTGCGGGAAAGATAACGATCGACGCGGTTGCAAAGGAGGCGGGCCTCAGCAAGGGGGGCGTGCTTTACAATTACCCGACAAAGAAGGCCCTGCTCTCGGGGCTGCTCGATGCGATGTTGGCCGAACACCGGGAGCTGCTGGAGAGCGTGCCGGAGCGGCACCCCGCGCGAACCCTGCGTGGTCATCTCGAAACGGTTCTGCAATCGCAAGAGGTGGATGATGACCTGTCGATGGCGATCCTCGCGACAGCGGCGTCAGATCCGCAACTGCTCGATCCGCTGCGGGGAGAATTGAGCGACGACATCGGGCGTATCCTGTCCGACACACAAGACCCGCAGGGTGCCATGGTGGTTTTTTGGGCGATTCAGGGGGTGCGCTTCCAGAAACTTCTCAAGCTG
>NZ_JBEPPX010000063.1:0-4003 GCF_040547535.1 Roseovarius sp. MBR-78 | reverse complement strand
GGCAGGGGCACAAGTGCGACCGTCGTCACGCTGCAAGCGTGCCTCTGGCACGACGTGTGCGCCGCTTGATGCGTCTGATGCGCGTTCGTCGGGAAAACAGCGCCCCACGCTGTTTTCTTGCCCTCCTCACTCCGGATGGAGCGCGGGTTCCTGTATCTGGTGGCCATCATGGACTGGCACAGCCGCAAGGTGTTCGATGGGCTTACGCGGCCCCACCGGGGCCACGATCCCATCTCACCCTGGCGGCTGTCGAACACGCTCGAGGCGGACTTCTGTGTCGCGGCCCTGAAAGAGGCGCTGGCCGAATGCGGCCCGCCAGAGATATTCAACACCGATCAGGGGTCGCAGTTCACTGGTAGCGACTGGATTGATGAGTTCAAGGAGGTCAAGGTGCAGATATCGATGGATGGCAAGGGACGCTGGATCGACAACCGCATGATAGAGCGGCTCTGGCGGTCGCTGAAATACGAATGCGTTTACCTGCGCGCCTTCGAAACCGGGTCACAAGCACGGGAGGGGATTGGCCAATGGCTGGCCTATTACAACGCCGAGAGGCCCTATTCGACCCATGGCATCTTGACCCCCGACGAGGTCCATGCCAGCAAAACCGAACCCATGAGAATGGCAGCCTGATGTGAAACCCTGATCCACCTTAACAGGGCTGCAAACTGGTCGAAAAAGCAGGGCCACCTCTGCTCTCTCCTTCTGTGATGTCTTCAGCAAACATCACATTGCCACATTGTGATGCCGTCGGGACGGCGCATCCATGCCATCAACAGAGCCGAGTGGGGTCATCGCGAACCCGCCAGGGCCGAGGAACACCGAGTAGTTCTTGGCATGCCCGTTGATGGCGGCGACGACCCAGTTCACGATCTGCGCCTTGAGGAACAGAAGCTGATCAGCCGCACGTACGTGCGAGCCTTCGAGCAGACGCAGCCCATCTTGGTCTTCGCCAAGCTCAAGGCCCTCGTCGGACGCGCCGCCGCCCGATGCGCCGAAAGCATCTGCACCGCCATCGCCTCGGCCCTGACCGTCTTCATCCCACAGGAATGTGTTCGCTATCTCCGGCACTCAGGGTATGCTTCAACTTGATCGGAAACGTCTCTAAGAAGCCCGTAAACCTGCTGATACGCTATTTCGCGCGCCATCTTCTTCTGGACTTCGGCGGAATCATCGGCGCGTGGACGATACCAAACTGCCATCCAGTTCACGGCGCCAAGGATACCTTTAGCGCAGAGCGATAGATCACGGATTGCCAGGTTACCATCCTCCTGACCTTGCCGCAGGACATCCACAAACAGTTCCTCGAACTGCTTACGCACAGCCATCAGTTCATCCAGTATGCGGCGCTGCTCTGGGGTCGTCGCACCCAGCCGATGCATTTGCACCCCCTGCACAACAACGGACTCATAGGCAATATTCTGCATCATGGTGAGCGCGTGAGCTTCAACCATCGCCAGAAGTTTACCGGTGCCGCAATGGTTGGATTTCATCGCCGCTTTGACTGCTTTCATCAGTCGATCCATCCCTTCGCGGTGCACATCGAAGAAAAGGTTCGCCTTGGAGGAGTAGTAATAGTAGATTCGCCCTTTCGTTGCCCCCAGCCTCCGGGCGACATCGTCGATGCTGGTGCCTTGGAACCCCATCTCCATGAAGCACTGGGCTGCACAATCGAGGATCTCGACAACACTCTCGACAGGTTCGTTACTCTCCTCGATGCCGCGTGCTTTCGCGCCCCTGCCCCGGTTGGGTATTGGCCTTGGCATCTGTGGTTCCTTCCTGCAATACGCTTCTGTTTGCCATCGGTTCGCTGAGAGGCGACGCCCAGCCGAACGATACGCCTGTCAACTTTGTCCCAGAAAAATGGACTGGACAACACGAACAATAAAATACTACTCAGTATGTTGTAAATCCATATTCCAACCGGAGCCCCATGACCCTTGATCATGCAAGTGCAATCCTGACATCCGAATGGCATCTCATCGACCAGCCTATGGTCGATCAATTTGCCGATGCCATTGACGATCATCAGTTCATCCACACCGATCCCGTTCGTGCGAAAGCGGAAACCAGCTTTGGCGGATGCATCGTGCACGGCTTCTACCTGTTGGCGCTGTTGACCCGGCTCAGCCAACAGGCGTTGCCGACCACATCCCCTGGCACCGTGGAAATCAACTACGGCTTCGATAAGGTGCGCTTTCTCAATCCGGTTCCCGTGAGTTCGCATGTGCGCGGTCACTTTACGTTGCTTGACAGCAACGCAAAAGGCACTGCCACGCTGAAACGCTATTCAGTTGAACTGGAGATCCACGGCACCAGCCGCCCGGCTTTGGTGGCCGAATGGCTGGTAATGTTGGACTATCCACAACCTTTGAAAGGGAATCCATGACAGTTTCATTCGAGGGGCAGGTCGCTATTGTCACTGGTGCAGGCGGCGGACTCGGGCGGGCACATGCCCTCTTGCTGGCACAACGCGGTGCGTCGGTGGTGATTAATGATTTCGGCGGCGCACGTGACGGCAGCGGTGGCAACACCCGGGCGGCAGAGGCTGTTGTTGCCGAAATCACCGCAGCCGGAGGACGAGCGATTGCCAATAATGGCAATGTGGCGGTCGAGACGGATATGCACGCTCTCGTCGAGCAAACGCTGGAAGCCTATGGCCGCATCGATGTACTGATCAACAATGCCGGCATACTGCGCGACAGATCCTTCGCTAAGATGACGATGGAGGATTTCTGTGACGTCGTCGAAGTGCATCTGACAGGCAGCGCGAACGCCACAAAGGCCGTTTGGGCTGTGATGCGTGAGCAGAGCTATGGCCGCATCCTGATGACGTCTTCCACCTCGGGCAGCTATGGCAATTTCGGTCAGGCCAATTACGGCGCGGCCAAGATGGGGGTGCTGGGGCTGATGAACGTGCTACATGCCGAGGGCTCAAAATACGGCATTCATGTCAATGCCATCCTGCCCACCGCCGCCACGCGAATGACGGATGACATGATGCCTTCCGACGTACTCGAACTCCTGTCTCCCGATCTGGTAGCACCCGCTGCCGTCTGGCTGGTTAGCCGCGATGCCCCCTCGCGCACCGCTTTTCTGGCCGGAGCAGGAACAGTCGCGCGGTTGGCAATTGTCGAAAGCGAGGGCGTGTATATTGCTGCTAAGGACATGACACCCGAGGCTATCGGCGCACGTTTCGCCCAGATTGAATCGATTGATACATCTCTGGAACTCGCCACCGGGCTGGCCCATGTTGACCGCATACTTGAGCGCGCACGTGCAGCGCAGGCAACTGACGGGGCAACGATCCGTGAGTGAACGGCTTGACGCACTAACCCTGAACGCGTTTCCGCATGTTGTGGATACGCTGCTTCAGTGGTCCGATTCCGACGTATACGGGCACCTGAACAACGTGGCTTATCTCGCCTATTTCGATACCGCTCTGAATGTGGCATTGGTCGAGCTTGAAGCCCTTGATATCTCACCGCAGGGTGAGGGATTGATCGGGCTTGTAGCGCAAAGCAACGCGCATTATTTTTCGGAAGTGACATTTCCTTCACGCTTGCGCGTTGGTGTGCGTGTTGAAGCGATCGGTCGGACCAGCCTTACTTGGGGGTTTGGTCTGTTCTCCCGCGAAAACCTTATTTGCGCGGCGCGTGGGACATTCGTGCATGTCTACGTTGATCGCCAGACCCGTCGGCCACAGCCGCTTAGCCCGGCGTTGTTGAGCTGTGCCACAGCGCTGTTTATGGACCCGACGCAAGACGGGAGATTTAGCGCCTGAACACCCGCTAATATGAAAGGGTCGGTTACCTGCCCCCTTCGTCAACGCAGCCCTAACAGACCGCTGAAAATGTCCTGTCTCCACAGCGGTTCGAGACAGTGATTCCCCCCTTCGAAGGGCAATGGAGCTATGCCCGAAAGTTGGTGACTGCGTGATCAGGCGGCAGTTTGAAGTTGCTTGATCCCGTCCTTGAAGGCAATCCCTTGGATGATCTCGGGT
>NZ_JBEPPX010000062.1:0-4302 GCF_040547535.1 Roseovarius sp. MBR-78 | reverse complement strand
AGCCTGATCTTCAGCTCTTTCATCAGCCCGGCATCGCCAAGCAAATCCTCCGGCCGCTCGCAGCCCTTCAGCAACTCGTCCAGTAGTTCCTTGGACATGGTCATAGTTTTTACTCCTCTCAGGAAGCATGGACCAAATCCCAGTTACACAGAAGATCGGACACTCTCATACAGCGTCGAGCGCGACAGTTGCAGCAGCGTGCATTGCCGCCGCTGGCTCAGATCATGCTCCTTGCTCACCATTTTTTGCCTCGCGTCCCGAGCAGTTGATGCGAGGCATTCGCTAAAAAATCCCGTTCCACCACCAGCTGCCCGATCTTCGAATGCAGCTTCTCGATCTCCGCCTCGTTCCCCTTCCCGGGATCAGACCCGCGCCGGGTGAACGCCGTGGCCATGTTCTCAATCGCCGCGCGCTTCCACGTGCTGATCTGGTTCGGATGCACGCCATACTTCTTCGACAACTCCGACAGCGTCATCTCTTCACGGATCGCTTCCAGCGCGACCTTCGCCTTGAACTCAGGCGTATGCATTTTTCTCTTCGTCATTATGGATCGTCTCTTTCGTCATGCGATCCACCCTAACAACTGGTCCAAATTGCCGAGACCACCTCTCCAGGAACCGTGCCCGCCGCGCAGAGCGCGGCGCGCACGCGTGCTTACTGACCGACGCCGTAGCGCGCGGTCCAGTCCTCTTCCAGCCGGACCATCCACGACGGGTGCGGCTCGGGCAGCGCATCGCCCAGATCATCGGGTGAGAGTGTGGCGACGCCCAGTTCTATCGCCTCAAACGTCGCGCGGTCCTCGGCCCCAAGCTTGTCCAGCGCCAGCACCGTGCCATTGCCCCAGACCGCCGGGTCGGATTTATGCGCCTGCGCCTCGGGCGACATCAGGAAATTCGCCAGCACCAGCGCGCCCGCCTTGGCATTGGCGTTGTAGGGAATAGCGACAAAGCTCGCAGCGCCGATTGTCCCGCCGTCCAGAACATAGCTGCGCACCGTCTCGGGCAGCTCAAAATTGGCAATCGCGTTCGACGGCTCGTTGGGGTTGTAGCTAAGCGCGAGGTCGATCTCGCCATCGTTCATCAACTGGATCAGCCGTGGCCCCGATTGTGGATAGGCCGCACCGCTGCGCCAGAGATTGGGCGTAAGATCATCAAGCCAGGCCCAGAGCGGGGCCGTGGCCTCTTGATAGGCCTCCTCGGTCACCGGCTGTTGCAGCACCCTTGGGTCGGGCGCCAGTTCCAGCACCGCCTGCTTGAGAAAGGTGCTGCCCAGGAAATCGGGCGGCTGCGGATAGGCAAAGCGGCCCGGATTGTCCCGCGCCCAGTCGAGCAGCGCGGCAATCGAGCGGGGCGGATCGCTGATCCGGGCGCTGTCATAGTAAAAGATGATCCGGCCCATGCCCCACGGGGCCTCGAGCCCGTCGGTGGGCACGGTGAAATCCGATACGGTGGCGGGGTTCTCCTCGGGGTCGATATATTGCCAGTTGGGCAAATCCTCGGCCCAGGGGCCGTAGAGCAGGCCCTGTTCCTTCATCGCCGCGAAATTCTCGCCGTTGATCCAGATCAGATCGACCGCGCCGCCTGCGTCCTTGCCCGCCGATTTCTCGGCGATGACGCGGCTCACGGCATCGGCGGTGTCCTTGAGCTTGACATGCTCGACGGTGATGCCATAGCGCTCGGCCACCTGATCGCCCGCCCAGGTGATGTAATCGTTGACGGCGTTCGAGCGGCCCCAGGCGTGCCAATAGACGGTCTGCCCCTCGGCAGCCTCGGTGATCGCGCTCCAGTCCGTGGGGTCGGGCGTGACCTCCTGCGCGGCCAACGGTGCGGCCAGCGCAAGCGCGGCCAGCGAGGTCATTATCTGTCGGATCATCTCAGGGTCTCCTGGTTGGGGTTAACGCGTTATAGCAGCCCGGCGAGATGCGCGAAGCCCTCATCCATCCGCGCCGCCATCTCGGGGTCGAGATAGTGATCGACGCGGCCCCTCACATGGGCAATCAGCGCCGCCTCGCTCTTGTCTGCGGCCAGATCCTCGCCATCCTGCGTGGCCTTGGCCTCGGCCCCAGACAGGACCCGCCATTTCGCGCACCATGTCATCGACCAGAGCCACATGGCTTGGCGCATCGGGATGATCCATGGGGCGAGCGGAGCGCGTGCGGCCTCGGGCAGACAGGCGAGCCAGTGGCGGCAGGCCCCGGCCACGTCTTCGGGCGTCAGCACCGCATGGCTCGCCACATCCCATGTCGTCGAGGTGTAAAGCGTGGCATGTGCCAGATCGAGCGGCGGCGCGCTGTAGCGGGCCTTTTCCAGATCGACCAGCACGGCGCGGCCCGAAGGAGTGACGATGAAATTGCCGGGATGCGCGTCGAAGGAAATGAGGCGTTTGGGTGGGCGCGGCACGTCATTGGCCAGATCGCGCAGCGCGGCGATATGCGTCTGCAATATGGCGCGCGTGTCCGCGGGCGCGGCGGGAAGATACTCCGCCTGCGCCTCGATTTCCGCCCGCAGATCGGCTAGCGGATCGGCGGCATCGAGCAGCGGCGGACGCGCGCCCGCTTCGGGCACCGGCAGCGCGTGGATCGCCGCCAGCGCCGCCATGATCGCGGGCAGGTCTTCGGGCAGGCGCGCGGCGCGGCCCTCTATCTCTTCCACGATCAGCCCGCCGCGCGGCAGCGCCTGCGACGGCGGCAGTTCGGCATAGAGGCGCGGCGCATGGCCCGACACGCTTGCGCGGGTGAAACAGGCGGCCTGATAGGCGAGGTTTTCCGCCGCGCCCAACCGCATCTGGCTCTGCTTGGGCAGTCGCGCGATGCGCCCGGTGCCGCGCAGGCGGATATGGTCATGCGCCAGCCCGGTATCGGGCATCAACTCGGGCAGGCCGGGGGCCTGCCCCTCGGCCTTGAGCGCCACCATCAGCGCCGGGATGAGCTTGGCGCGCCGGTCTGGGGCCGCTTCGGTCACTCCGCTGCCCGCTTTGCCGCCAGCCGGTCCGCGCGCAGGCGCTCCAATTCCGGCCCCAGAACCTTCTCGAAAAAGCGGTCGCAGCCGATGCAGAGGTTGCGATAGGGTTCGCCATCGGGGCGCGTGGTCCGCGACTCCTCCAGAAACCGCGCCAGGTCCCATCCATGCGCCAGCCCCATCCGCTCGGGGTGGCCCATCGAAATCGCCTCGAACGCGGGGTGGCCCACAAGGCTGTCGAGAATATCGTCGAGCCGCTCTTCGCGGAGATTACCCAGGGGGGCGGCGGTCTTGAGGCAGCAGGGGAACACGTCACCATTGGGGTCGATCGACACCTCTGACCCCGAATAGCCTCGATTGAGAAATCCCAAACCCCCCGACCAGACATTGCAGAAATTATCGGTGATCCCGGCCTTCGACAGCGAGTTTTCCCAAGCCCGTCCGCGCGGCCATATCTTGCCGATCCAGGCATCCTCGGTCGCGCCGAACAGCGAATAGAGCGGCTTATCGGGTCTCAAATCCGACCAGTCGCGTTTCGTCGGGTCCGCTTCGGCCTCCTCCATCCCGGCCGCGTGAAACATCTCGCGCAGCTGCTCGATGAGCGGCACGCGTTTGTCGCCTTCGTGGCCGACATGATAGTCGTCCATGCCCGCGCAGGAAATCCGCCCGACACCGCGCGCCAGCAATTCGTCGATGATTTTCGGTGTCACCAGATCGCCCGTGGTCTGAACGGAGATGAGCACACCCTGTCCGTGATATTTGTCACGCAACATTTCGAGAGCAGGGTAAAGTACCTGCTCTCGCACCGGATCGACCAGCACTTCGCCGCCTGAGATCGTCATCCTGCCCGGACGACGAACATAGCCCTGCGGTTCCGTCTCTGAAGGCGAGGACAGATCGAGATACCCGAGTTCCTCTGGCAGGTTCGCGATGATCTTTGGAAAACTTGCCTTGGAGTGTGAAACGATACCCGTCAACTCGTCGCGCACGTAGGGCCGGAAACGCGACTCGTAGCAATGCTTGCAGCGGCGATGACAGGCCCAGGATATAACGTAGTAAATATTTTCCATGCGGAAGTTCTCCTTCAGGATTTTCACGCATTGAGTGACATATCAGATGCGGCATAAAAACGGTCCGGACCCGATCATCACGGAATTGTCAGAACGCCGCGAGAGGCATCGCCCCTCGCGGCGGGTTTTCAGGCCGCGGTCGGCACGCGCTTTGACTGGAACACCGCGCCCAGAACCGCGCCGAAGATGATATGCAGCACCAACGTCATCATCGGGGCCATCATGCCGAAATTCATGCCGAACATTCCGGCACCGGCCATCGGCATCACGACGAT
>NZ_JBEPPX010000061.1:0-4686 GCF_040547535.1 Roseovarius sp. MBR-78 | reverse complement strand
GGAACTTCTTCGCAAACGATCAGGAACGCGTCCGTTCTATCAGTGACCGAGAATATGCCAAAGCGGTCAATTCATAGGGCCGTTGGTATCAGATGTACCGCGCGGGCCGTGTGGACGGGACTAGGGAGATGGTTGTTCGGCCGAACTACATCGTGGTTTATGCTGAAAGCCCTGAGATGGTGACCATTTTGCGCGTTCTTCATGCTGCGCAGCAATGGCCATGATCGGGGTGCAGGCCCCCCGCTAAGAAATTGCCCGCTCTACGCCTTCAAAGTGTAGAGCGGGCTTTTTGTCCTTTGGAATTCAGACCCTGATCCAAAGGAAACCCCCATGTCCAAGCACCGCTCAACGCTCCCCAATCCTGTTGAATCCGACGCTAACCTCACCTCTGCCCTCGCGCAGATCGGCGCGGAGGTCGACAACCAGCCCCTGCGCAGTTCAGCGCTCGCGCGTATCATGCGCGAGACGTTCCATGGCAGCGATGCCGGCGGTGCCTGGGACTGGCGCATGGCATATGACCTGATGCAGGCCGCGGCTGTTCAGGTGCTGCTGCGTGGGGACGGTGCTTCAGGTGACATCGCCGCTGCAAGGCTGCTTGCCTCGCGGCTCCTGACGGAAACCCGCCGCTCCGAGCAGCAGATCCGGCTGCAGCAGTTTTCCACGCCGCTGCCATTCGCGGCGCTGGTGGTGCGGGCCGCAGCGATCCGCAAGGGCGAGGCTGTGCTGGAGCCTTCTGCTGGCACCGGTGCCCTGGCCGCTTTCGCCGCCCGGGCCGGTGCCACGCTTGTGCTCAATGAAATCGACCCCTTTCGCCAGCGCCTCCTGCGCGCGGTTTTCGGCGGCGAGGTGACGGGCCATGACGGCGAGCATATCGACGATCTGCTTCAGACGCCGGTTCTACCCGACGTCGTGGTGATGAATCCGCCCTTCGCCTCCTCGGTCGACCGATCCCGCGACAAGCACATCGCTGCCAAACATCTCATTGCGGCTGCAAAGCGCCTGGCACCAGGTGGGCGCCTGGTGGCGATCATGCCGCCGGGGTTCACGCCCGAACGCGATGCCGCGCATTGGTCCCGCGCCTGCGGTCTCCTGACGCCACGATTGGCGCTGACGATGCCGAGGCAGGTCTACCGCAAGCTCGGCACCTCTGTCGAAACCCAGCTCATGGTCTTCGACAAGGTGCAGGAGGGCGGCGAGATGATCCGCGCCACTTTGTGCGATCTGGATGAAGCCCTTCCATTTGTCGATGCCGTGGCCGCAACACGGACCGAGATGAGCCCGGCCCAACGGGTTGAAGCGATCCCTCATGCTCGGCCGACCGTTCGATCATCTGTCCCGCGCAAGACCGCTGCCGGTGTTATCACCGCCCCCACAGCCAGGGCCAGTGCCGTCCGTCCGCTCAGCTTCACGAGCCTTCAGACCCCGCGCAACAACATGCCCATCTCGGACATCTATGCGCGCTACCGTCCGCAACGGATCAAGATTGCGGATGCGCAGGAACATCCCACGCCGCTCGTTGAAAGCATCGCCATGGCCTCGGTTGCCCCGCCCATGCCCTCAAATACGGGCCGTGATGACTTGCGCCTGCCCGCACGGTTGATCGAGGAGGGACATCTCTCCGAGGCGCAGCTGGAAACCATCATCATGGCGCATGACGCCCATCGGCGCGACCTGCCGGGTCGGTTCGCGATCGATGACGACCAGACCAAGCTGACGCGCGCCGATGATGACCCGGATGGACGTGCCTATCGCCTTGGCTATTTCCTCGGCGACGGCACCGGTTGCGGCAAGGGGCGCGAATGCGCGGGGCTCATTCTCGTGAACTGGCTGGCCGGTCGCAGAAAGGCGATCTGGGTCTCCAAATCCGCCACGCTCATCGAGGACGCCATCCGCGACTGGACCGATCTCGGCGGCTCGCCAGCCGACATCCAGCCGCTCTCAAAATGGAAACCGGAGCAGCCCGTCCCTATGGGTGACGGTATTCTCTTCGTCACCTACGCCACGCTGCGGTCCGCGGGCAAATGCGGCACCACACGACTGAGCCAGATCCTCGACTGGATGGGCGAAGACTTTGAAGGCGTACTGGCCTTTGATGAGGCCCATGCCATGCAGAACGCGGCCGGGTCCGAGCAGGGCAGGGGGGTCAAACCCTCCCAGCAGGGCCTTGCTGGCCTGCGGCTGCAACTGGCAGCACCCCGCGCTCGCGTCTTCTACATCTCGGCCACGGGTGCCACGAGCGTGCACAACCTGGCCTATGCCGCGCGGCTGGGGCTCTGGGGGCAGGGCCCCGAATACCCCTTCCCAAGCCGCGAGAGCTTCGTTTCTGCGATGGAAGCCGGCGGTGTCGCTGCCATGGAGGTGGTCGCGCGCGATCTCAAGACGCTCGGGCTTTACACGGCGCGTGCCCTCAGTTTTGATGGGGTGGAGTATGACGTGCTCGAACACGCGCTCACTCCGGCCCAGATCGAGGTCTATGACGCCTACGCTGGAGCGTTTCGCACCATCCACCACAATCTCGAAGCCGCGCTGACGGCGACCGGCGTCAACGACGCCTCGGGCGAGACCAATGCGTCGGCCGCACGCGCCTCGGCCAAGTCCCGCTTCGAAAGCACGAAACAGCGCTTCTTCAACCATCTCCTGATGGGCATGAAGGCTCCAAGCATTATCCGCGCCATCGAGGACGATCTGGCGGCGGGCAAGGCTTGCGTCATCCAGGTGGTCTCGACGGGTGAGAGCCTGCTGAAACGTCGACTTGAGACGATGGATCCCGAGGATGAACTCGTCGAGGGTGCCTTGACGCCGCGCGACTATGTTCTCGGCTACCTCGAACAGGCCTTCCCAATCCATGCTCAAAAGCTCGTGGAGATCGATGGCAATATGGTGGCCGAGCCGCTCCGCGATGAAACTGGCGCGCTGGTCGTCTCGCGCGAGGCGCTCGCTCTGCGTGACGCGGCCATGATGGAGTTGATGACGCTGGCCCCGATCCCCTCGGCGCTCGATCAGATCCTCTGGGCCTTTGGCGACGAGGCTGTAGCAGAGGTCACGGGCCGGTCCATCCGGCCCCTCAAGGCCGAGGATGGCCACCTCTTCATCGAGAAACGCGCCGCCAGCAGCAATTCATCCGAAACCCAAGCCTTCATGGACGGCGAGAAGGATATCCTTATTTTCTCCGATGCAGGCGGTACGGGCCGGTCCTATCACGCGGCGCAAACGGCGAAGAACCAGAAACGGCGGCGGCACTATCTTCTGGAGCCCGGCTGGCGCGCGGATGCGGCCATCCAGGGGCTCGGGCGCACGCATCGCTCGGCTCAGGTCAGCGCGCCCTTCTTCCGGGTCTGCACCTCGGATGTGCATGGCGAAAAACGTTTCACCTCGACTATAGCCAAACGCCTCGACCAGCTGGGGGCCTTGACCAAGGGTCAGCGCGAGACCGGCTCGCAGGGCATGTTCCGGGAGGAGGACAATCTCGAAAGCCCGATCGCGCGGGCGGCGCTGCGTGGGTATTTCGCCGATCTTGCCGCCGGGCGCGCTGAGGCGATGAGCTACGAGAGCTTCACCGACTGGACAGCCCTGCGGCTGATCGACAAGGACGGGGTGCTCCTTGAGGAGCTGCCGCCGATCCAGCGGTTTCTCAACCGAGTTCTGGCCCTGCCCATCCACATGCAGAACGCGCTCTTTGGCGAGTTCATGCGCCGGATCGCTGATCAGACCGAACGCGCGCGCGCGGCAGGCACGCTCGATCTCGGCGTGGAAACCCTGCGCGGCGAAAAGATCGAGCAGGTCTCCACAGAGGATCTCTGGACCTGCCCGAAATCCGGCGCCGTGACGCGGATTATCGGACTTGAGGTGACGGACCCAGTGTATGTCCTGGGCGCCGAAGAGGCCATATCGCGCAACCCCGACAAGCTGCCGATGGTCAATCGCGCCTCCGGTCGCGCGGCGCTCATCTCGGCGCGGCCCATGCAGATGTATGACGAGGACATCGTCACGCTGATGCGCAAGGTGGTGCGGCCAAACGGGTCGAGCTATCTCGAAGAGGCGCGGTTCGAGTCCTCGGCTTGGGAAGATATTGAGCGGCGCGAGTTCACCCAGCTTTGGGACGCAGAGGCTGCGTCCCTGCCAAAAACCACCACGACCAAGCTCTACCTGCTGACCGGGCTGCTGCTGCCGATCTGGAAGGACATTCCGACCACCAATGAGCGCATCTACCGGGTCACGCCCGATGGGGCGACCGCCATGATCGGGCGCACGCTGAGCGAGGAAGGGGCGGCCGCGCTGCGCGCCCGCTTCCTCGTCTCCAACCCGCAAACACCGCAGGAGATGTTGACCGCCGCCCTCGGCACCACCGCGCCTGTCGATCTGGGCCGGGCTCTGACCCTGACCCGTCGCCGTGTCGCAGGCGAGATGCGCCTCGAGCTGGGCGGCGCGGATCGGGGCATGATTGATGGCCTCAAGGCAATGGGGTGTTTCACGGAGATCATCGCCTTCCAGCTGCGGGTGTTCCTGCCGCATGGGGACGGGATCGACACGGGAAGCATTCTGGCCCGGATCGTGGGGCAGGAAGCCGCCATGACGTCAGAACAAGCCGCCTGAAAAGTCAAAGATGCCGTAATGGGGCTTTCGGCGAATCGAGCACGTTTCGCTTGTTTGTCAGCATGATTTGAAGTGCCGTTGCCCTTGATGCGC
>NZ_JBEPPX010000060.1:0-4771 GCF_040547535.1 Roseovarius sp. MBR-78 | reverse complement strand
AATTTGTGCCTTAAAACTCGGTGAAGAATGACATCTTCGCCGTGATTTTTGACTTGCCCGAAACCCTTGACAGAGGCCCGCCCCATTACGGAAGCAGGCTTTGGGAAGGGTGTTTCAACTTCTCAAAGGAGAGCCCCATGACCATCACCGCACAACCCCTGCCAGACCGTCCCGATCCGACCGTGATCGCGGCGCAGAACGACGCGTTTCGCAAGCTCGCATGCCTTGGAGTGCCGCCCGCCCAGCCCATCCAGGGCCGGATGCATGTCACCCGCTCGCTTATGGAGGCCAGCGACGGCTTCATGGCCGAGGCGGTGAAGGCCACTGGTGAGTTTGCAACATTCGAGCCTGAGAATGATCCCGAGGGATGGCACGATTTCGGGGCGGTCGAGATCCGCGGCGAGACCGTGTTCTGGAAGATCGATCTCTATGAGACAGATTCGGATTTCCGCTACGGGGCTGAGACCCCGGACAATCCTGCCACCACCATGCGCGTGCTGACCATCATGCTGGCGCGCGACTGGTAGAAGGGCAGGGGACACCCCCTCCTGACACCCCAGGCGATGAAGGCCCACTGACCCCTCAAAGGGAAAGTGGGCCTTTTGTCGTGGTGATCCCTGAAGCCGGGGATTGGTCGCGCGCAAGCGCGCGGGCCGCATCTCACCCACCTGGAAGGATATCCCATGACCACAAGCTTTGCCCCTCTCACCGTCGCCATCGGCGATCTGGTCCCGCATCCCGCCAATGTGCGCAGCAACGCGCCGGAAACTTATGACCCCGAGAACATCGCGCATCTGAAGGCCAGTATTGCTATTCTGGGCCTGCTCCAGCCTCTCCTGGTCCAGAAGCTTGACGGCAAATATGCTGTCCTCGCCGGCGGACGGCGCCATGCCGCGCTAAAGGCGCTGGTTGCCGACAAGGCCGCCAAGGGGTTCACGGCGAAGACCAAGGTGGACTGCCGCCTTGTGCCGGAAGACTGCGACGTCACCACGGCACTGTCGCTCGCCGAGAACATCACCCAGGCACCGATGAATGCCATCGACGAGTTCGAGGCCTTCGCTCGGATGATGGAGGTCGACGGCCAGACGCCCGAGACGATCGCAAAGACCTTTGGCACCACGGTGGCCGCCGTGAAAGGCCGGTTGCGCTATGGCCTTATCCACCCCGACATCCGCGCCGCGGCCCGGGGCAAGGTGATCACGCTCGACACGATGAAAGCCTTCGCCGAGCACCCGAGCCAGGAGGCGCAGCGCGAGGTCTACGAGGCGCTCACGAAAGACGGCGGCTATCTGCAGGCCTATACCGTGCGTCAGGCCCTCAAATCCCGCGGCGTGCAGGTCAGCGATGATATCGGGGCTTTCGTGCGCGAAGACTACGAGGCGCGTGGCGGTGCTGTCGCGGCTGACCTTCTGGAAGAGCATTCCGTGCTCGAGGATGCAGCACTGGTCGAGACCATCCTGCTCGAGAAGCTCGGTGCCGCTGCCGAAGAGGCCCGCATGAGGCTGGGCTTTGCCTGGGCCGATGCGATGGTCCGCTATGATTACGCGACCATGGCTGACTACGGCCGCGTCTATCCCGGCCCGATCGAGCCCGACGAGGCTGCCCAGAAGCGCATCGATGAGATCACCGCCGAGCTTGAGAAATTGCAGCTCGAGATGGAGGATGAGGGGCTCGAGGACGGTGCCTACAATGCCCTTTACGAGCGCGTGGACGCCTTGGAAGAGGAAGCACGCGATCTGCAGGAGGCCTACAGCACCGAGGACCTCGCGCGGTCTGGGGTGATCGCGTCGTGGCAGGGTGGGCAGATCACGCTCCATGTTGGCCTCGTCCGCCCGGAAGACACCGTCAAAGAGGAGGGCGCGCGCGGCTCCTCGGCTAGCCCGACCGGGGAGGTAGTCCCGGACCCTGGCGAAATCACCTACCCGGCCTCGCTGGCTGAGGACCTCAAGACCGAGCGAGCCATGGCGCTTGGGGCCGCGATGGCGCTGCATCCGGAGGCCACACTCGATCTGACGCTCTTCAAGCTGGTCAGTGACGTTCTGGCCAGCGGCATGAGTGTCACGCAGGCGATCAAAATCGATGCCCGCAAGGAATACCGCAGCCATGCCAAGATGGACGAGATCGACGAGACCTCGCTCGAGCAGGTGGCGGCGGCGCATGATG
This sequence comes from Roseovarius sp. MBR-78, assembly GCF_040547535.1. Classification (NCBI taxonomy): domain Bacteria; kingdom Pseudomonadati; phylum Pseudomonadota; class Alphaproteobacteria; order Rhodobacterales; family Roseobacteraceae; genus Roseovarius; species Roseovarius sp. MBR-78. The sequence goes on along the minus strand of NZ_JBEPPX010000060.1, from coordinate 2,608 downwards.
TGCTTGAGCTCTCCTGGCTCGATGACACCCGCGCGCCCGCCGATCAGTTCGCGGCGTTTCGCGCGCTGGAGGTCGGCGAGAAGGCCAAGCTCGTCGCCTATGCCACGGCCAGCACCACGCAGTCCTGCTTTGCCCGGGATCGCCAGCGCGACAGCCTGATGCATGCGTTCGAGATCGAGATCATGCCCGATATCCGCGCCCACTGGACGCCGAATGCGGCGCTCTTCAACCGCTTCAAGAAGGCTTGGCTCCTGAAGATCCTCGGCGAGGATCTGGGTCTCGCCCAGGAGGCGGTGACGCTGGCCTCGTCGAGCAAGAAGGAGATCGTCGCCTTCTGCGACAAGCTCTTCGCCGAACCCTTCGCCACCCTCACCGACGCGCAGCGCGCTGCCGTGACCGCCTGGTGCCCGCCGATGATGCAGACCAACGGTGTCGCCTCTGATGAGGCGGAGCCCGCTGCGGAAACCCCGGAGCCTGACAGCGAGGTCCCGCAAGCGGCCTGAGTCCTCACGCGACCCGCGCGTGGATCATGCCACCCGCGCGGGTCGACCCTTCCAAACCGAACAGAAAGACATCCCCATGGCTATTCTCAAGTTCTCTGCCTCCGCTGTCGCGGCGCAAATCGCCCATGCGCGCGCCTGCAAAACCTTCCTGCCCAACTGGAACGGACCCGTGGACAGGCCCGCCCTGATCCTGATCGTCGGCAATGGTGTGCATCTGCGCTCAAACGGCATCGATGGCACGACCACCCGCATCGTCACCACCGAACAGGCCGATCCGTCCTTCGCCTTCGCCGAAGGCATGAACCCGTTTCGGGACACCGACTGGATGGCGCAGCGCCGCATGGCGTTTCGCGATCTGACCGGCCAGTTCTACACCGACATCCTGGATGACGTGCAGGTGCTCATCGACCGGGGGCGGGGGGCCATCCGGCTCGCCACCGATGGCCACAGCATCCGCGTCTTCGTGCGCCGGGCTTCGGACTATCTCATCGGCGGGACCTACGAGGTGCCCTCGGGCCTCGGCGGCACCTTCCGGGTCATTCTCAAGGATGCCTGCGACACCTTCGCGATCGTGCAGAACTGCGGCAATTGCGAGGATTTCGACGCCATGCAGCCCTACCGCGTGCCGCTCGATGCGCTGATGGAAATCGATGACCGGAGGGCGGCGTGATGGGATGGCTTTTCTACACCGACGGCCGCGTCCAGACGTACGCGGATGAGAAAGCGGAGATTGCTCGGCTGTGCACCTTCGAGGGCGAAAGGCGCAAGACGGAACTGGTCAAAGCCTGCAAGGTGGGTTCGACTTGGTACGCGGCGGCAAAGGTCATCAATCTCGACGGCACCCCTGTCGAAGACACGACCTATGTGACCGATGCGGACGGGTCGATCACTTTTGGCGCTGTCTTCCTCACCCGATACGATGACGGCTGCTGGGGCTACAAGGACATGGAGGAAAGCGCGGGACCGGTCGAATCCCGCGCGCCACTGAGCCTATTGGCCCTGCTGTCCGAGCTGAAAGACCCAGACAGCTATGCTCATGCCTGGCGCCAGCGCTGCCAGGACTGGGCTGCGATCCCGGACTACGAGGAAGGCGACAAGATCAAGCTCGCAGCACCTGTGACGCTCACCGATGGCAGTACCTGCCAGATAGTCACCGCGACGCACTACAGGCGGGGTCGGCAGAAACGCCGCTGCTACCGCATCGAGGAAACCGGTGGGCTCGTACGCCTGTCGAAGGCCTCGCTTGCGGGCTCGGAGCTGCTCAGCTCTGCGAAAGTCGCGGCCAGTCCTGTGCTGGCGGAGTTCCTGGCGGGGCAGGGTGGCTGAGTTTCCCGCTGAGACAACACCACGGGACCACGCGCGCACATACTGCCGACTTGAATTCGTATCTCAAATGAGATACATCACTCCCATCAACTGGAGGACCATCCATGCCTGCCCAAACATCCATGCTTCATGTCCGTGTTGACGATCAGCTGAAAGCACAGGCTTCGGACGCACTTGCGGGCGTCGGTCTGACGCTCTCCGACGCGGTGCGTATTCTTTTGACCCGCGTAGCCGCAGAAGGCGGCTTGCCTGCCGGATTGACCGCTGATCCGGATGCCTATGACGCCTGGTTCAGGGCGAAGGTACAGGAAGCGCTGGACGATCCAAGGCCCACAACGCCCCATGCCAAGGCGATGCAAGACGCCCAGGCATTGATTGACGGGAAGCGCCTTGCCAAATCTTGAATGGAAAGCCACGGCCATAGCCGACTTGCTGGCAATCATTGACTACATCTCTGACGACAACCCGGATGCCGCCCAAGTTCTCAAAGACGAGATTGAACACAAGACGTCCCTCCTTCCAGAACGCCCTCATACCAATGGCCTGATTGTTTGACTCGCAGAGGATTCCCTTCTGGCGAAAAATCTGAATCACTGTCTTCAAATGATGGAGGCTTTGATGGCAGTTGAAATCACACGAAAAGACCTGTCGGCTGGCGATCTTCGAGCGGTGGCGGCGCGGACGAAGGATGCGAAGGCGGCGCGTCGGATGCTGGCGATTGCACTGGTTCTGGAAGGCTCGGATCGCAAGACGGCGTCGGAGACCTGTGGCATGGATAG
>NZ_JBEPPX010000059.1:0-4936 GCF_040547535.1 Roseovarius sp. MBR-78 | reverse complement strand
GCCCTGCGCCTGCACATAAGCGCCAAGCTGGATGGTGCGATACATTGGGGTCTCCTTTGCTCAACCCGTGTCCAAATCTCGTGTCAGGCAGCGGGGCCGGTGGGAGGCATCACCACTCACCGGGATGCGGGCCCGGCACAGTGCCGCCTGACACGTAAATAACGACAGGGATGGTCGGGTATTGCAAAGGAAAAATCACGGTGATCTCAGTCGTGATTGTAGAATATTATTCTCCGGCTTGCGAAGCCGCGCCATCGAAGCGGTCCAGCGGGGCCGCATCTTGCTGCAAATCCGAGAGGGTCAGCGATTCGATCATCAGGATATAGGTGGCATAAAACCCGCCAAACACCGCGCGCACGCGACAGGTTTGCTCGTCGGTGCAATCCTCGCAGCGCCGATAGGCCTTGCGCGACAGGCACGGCAACGGTGCCATCGGCCCGTCAATCAGGCGCAGCACCTCGGCAATCGAAATGCGCCGCGGCTCCTTGATCAGCTCATACCCGCCATTGCGCCCCCGCTTGCTGCCGATCAACCCGGCGCGCTTGAGATCGAGCAGGATATGCTCCAAAAACCGCTTCGGCGCGCCCGAGCGCTGCGCGATCTCCTCGATCCGCAACGCCTCCGCCGCGCCCGCCTTCTCATCGGCCAGCACCATAAGCGCCTTGAGCGCATACTTGGTCTTATGCGTGATCATCTGCCGGAATTTGCCTCGAAAACTGAACCTGATATGAATGAAATAATGTCGTTCCGCATCAAAGGCGAGACTTAAAAACCAAACACGATATGAATAATCGGGATTCGGGCAGCTGTGCCTCCCTGTCCGCCGATCCTTAACAGCCGACAGCCTGACGTCAGCGCGAACGGATCGTGCTGCGAGGTCGCGCTATTCAGGAATTATATCTCCCCAAAGCTTCTGATTTTAGAATACGCAAAACACGATAGGCATTGTAGCGTTTTGGCATGCAACACATGCCGAGGAGCATACCATGACACGTCCCATGACCCGCCGATCAACACTTGTCGCAGCCCTTGCGCTTGGCCTGTCAACGGCGGCCCCCGCCTTCGCCGAAGGCACCATCCGCCTTGTCGAGCAATTCGGCATTTCCTACCTGCCATTTCATGTGATCCGCGATCAGGACCTGCTGGTGAAACATGGCAAGACCCGCGGGGTCGAGGTGTCACCGGAATGGGCGCGGTTGTCGGGCGGGGCGGCCACCAATGACGCGCTTTTGTCCGGGTCGGTCGATATCGTGGCGGCCGGTGTTGGCCCGCTGCTGACGATATGGGACCGCACCAAGGGCGCGCAGAACGTGCGTGGCATCGTAGCGGGTGCGCAATTTCCTTTCGCGCTTGTGACCAACAACCCCGACGTCAAGACCATCGCCGACTTCGGGCCTGACGACCGGATCGCGGTGCCCTCGGTCGGTGTGTCGGTGCAGGCGCGCACGCTGCAATTTGCCGCCGCCAAGGCGTGGGGGAAGGATCAGTTTGACCGGCTTGATCAGTTGACCGTGTCGCTGCCGCACCCGGATGCCACGCAGGCGCTTTTGTCGGGGTCCGGCACGATCAGCGCGCATTTCTCGAACTCGCCGTTCCAGCAACTGGCGCTGGCCGATGACAGTATCCATCAGGTGCTGGACAGTTACGAGGTTTATGGCGGCCCGACCACCTCGATCATCATCTACACGACCGAGGCGTTTCGCAACGACAACCCCAAGACCTACGGCGCCTTCGTGGATGCCTATACCGAGGCCGCCGACTGGATCGCCGCGAACCCCGAAGAGGCCGCCGATACCTATATCCGCGTGACCGACTCCAAGCTGGATCGCGACTTCATCCTGTCGATCCTGACCGATCCGCGCTTCAGCTTTGATACCACCCCGCGCAACACCGAGGCGCTGGCGCTGTTTCTCAACGATGTCGGCGCACTCAAGAACCGGCCTGCAAGCTGGAAGGACTATTTCTTTGACACGGTCCATGACCGGCCGGGCAGCTGATCCATGTCGGTGATTGAACTTACTCCCGTCGGCGCGCCGCAGACAGTCGGCGCGCCCGTATTGCAGGCCCGCGACCTGACGCTGATCTATCAGGGGGATCGCGAGGCGCATCTGGCGGTTGACCGGGTCAGCCTTGACGTGGCCGAGGGTGAGCGGCTGGTGTTGCTGGGGCCTTCGGGCTGCGGCAAGTCGACGATCCTCAAAGCCGTCGCCGGGTTCCTGCCGCCTGCCTCGGGCACGATCAGCCTGCGCGGCAAGCCGGTGACCGGGCCGGGGCCGGACCGCATCGTGGTGTTTCAGGAATTCGATCAGTTGCTGCCGTGGAAGACCGCGCTTGGCAATGTGATGTTCCCGCTGATCCGGGCGCGCAAGCTGGCCCGCGCCGAGGCGCAGGATCGGGCCGAGGATGCGCTGGCGCGCGTCGGTCTGGCGCGGGCGCGCGATCAGTTCCCGCACGAATTGTCGGGCGGCATGAAACAGCGGGTCGCCATCGCGCGGGCGCTGGCGATGCGCCCGGACGTGCTGCTGATGGACGAACCCTTTGCCGCGCTTGATGCGCTGACACGCACCCGGCTTCAGGCCGATCTGCTGCGCGTGGTGGAAGAGGTCGGCGCGACGCTGATTTTTGTGACCCACTCCATCGACGAGGCGGTGCTGATCGGCACGCGGCTGCATCTTCTCTCGGCGCATCCGGGGCGCACGCTGGCCACGCTTGACACCAATGGCGTGGCACAGGGAACCGCCGCCTTCACGCGGATGGTGCGCGAGGTGCATGAGCTTCTCTTTCCACAGGCGGAGGCGGCCGATGTCTGATATCCCGCTCGTCACGCCGCGCCCGCGCCTGTCGCGCCTTTGGGAGGTTCAGCTTGTCCGCCGTCTTGCGGTGCTGGTCTTGCTGGGCCTTGGCTGGGAATTGGCCGCGCTTTGGCAGAACAACCCGATCATGCTGCCGCGCCTATCGACCACGCTGACAGCGCTTTTCGAGGCTGCGCGCGATGAACATCTGCTGGGGTCGGCTTGGGTCTCGCTTCAGGTGTTGCTCAAGGGCTATGCTCTGGCGCTGTCCATCGCTTTGGTGCTGGTGGGTCTTGCGGCGGCGAACCGGTTTGCGCGCGACGCGCTGCAAACGCTGACCGCGATGTTCAACCCGCTGCCCGCCATCGCGCTTCTGCCGCTGGCGCTCTTGTGGTTCGGGCTGAACGAGAAAAGCCTGATCTTCGTGCTGTGCCATGCCGTGATCTGGCCCTTCGCCCTTGCCGCGCTGCAGGGCTTTGAATCGGTGCCCGAAACGCAGCGGCTGGTGGGGCGCAACTATGGCCTGCGCGGCCCGGTGTTCGTGGCGCTGATCCTGGCCCCCGCCGCGCTGCCCTCGCTTTTGTCGGGGCTCAAGATCGGCTGGGCCTTTGCCTGGCGCACGCTGATCGCGGCGGAATTGGTGTTCGGGGTCTCGTCGGGCACCGGGGGGCTTGGCTGGTTCATCTTCCGCAACCGCAACGAGCTTTACACTGACAAGGTCTTTGCCGGGCTGGTCGTGGTGATCCTGATCGGGCTGGTCGTTGAGCTTGGGATATTCCGGGCGATTGAAAACCGCACCGTGCGGCGTTGGGGGATGCAAAAATGACGCAACGACTGATGCATCTGGGGGCGTTTCTTTATCCCACCGGCCACCATGTCGCGGCCTGGCGGCACCCCGACGGGCAGCCCGATGCGGGGGTGAACATCGCCCATTACCGGCATCTGGCGCAGGTGGCCGAACGGGGGCTATTCGATCTGCTGTTTCTGGCCGATGGCGTGGGCATTCGCGGCGATGATCTGCCGGCCCTGTCGCGCACCGCGATCCGCTATGTCGGGCAATTCGAGCCGATCACGCTCCTGTCGGCCCTCAGCGCGGTCACCACGCATATCGGTCTGGTGGCCACGGTGTCCACCACCTACAGCGATCCCTACACGATCGCGCGCAAGTTCGCCTCGCTCGATCATCTGTCGGGCGGGCGCGCGGGCTGGAACCTTGTCACCTCGGCCGATGATTTCGAGGCCAGGAATTTCGGCCTTGATCATCAGATGGCCCATGCCGCCCGATATGCCCGCGCCGAAGAGGCGGTAGATGTGGTGGCCCGCCTCTGGGACAGCTGGCCCGACGATGCCTTTCCCCGCGACAAGGCGTCGGGGCAGTTCTTTCGCCCCGAGGCGTTCGCGCCCATTCACCACAAAGGCCCGCATTTCAACGTGCGCGGGCCGCTCAACGTGCCGCGCAGCCCGCAGGGCCGCCCTGTGATTTTTCAGGCCGGCGCGTCGGAGCCGGGCAAGGCGCTGGCCGCGCGCACCGCAGATGCGGTCTTTACCGCAACGCAGACCGTGGCCGAGGGGCAGGACTATTACAGCGACCTAAAGCAACGTCTGCCCGCCCATAGCCGCGACCCGCACGCGATCAAGGTCATGCCCGGTGTCTTTCCGGTGATCGGGCGCAGCCGCACCGAGGCCGAGGACAAGTTCGCGCAATTGCAGGATCTGGTGCATCCCGATGTGGCGCTGTCGCATCTGTCGAACCTGCTGGGCACCGATGTAAGCGCGTTTGATCCGCATGGCCCGCTGCCCGATCTGCCGGTCTCGGCAGGGCATGTCAGCCGCCAGAAATTGCTGATCGACCGGGCGCGGCGCGACAATCTCAGCGTGCTCGATCTGGCGCTGTCGATGGCGGGCGCGCGCGGGCATTGGCAGATCACCGGCACGGCCCAAGATATCGCCGACGCGCTGCAAGAGCGGTTCGAGACTGGTGCCGCCGACGGGTTCAACATCATGGGTCCGGTCCTGCCCGGCGGGCTTGAGGATTTTGTCGATCTTGTGATACCAACGGCCTGATTGTTTGACTCGCAGAGGATTCCCTTCTGCAGAAAAATCTGAATCACTGTCTTCAAATGATGGAGGCTTTGATGGCAGTT
>NZ_JBEPPX010000058.1:0-5294 GCF_040547535.1 Roseovarius sp. MBR-78 | reverse complement strand
ACCGACCCGATGAGCATCAGCGCCACAAGTTGCGGCCAGACCACCGACAGCCCGGCCCCACGGAACAACACCCCCTGTGCCAGCGCGATGAAATGCGTGTTGGGGGCCGCGAGCATGATGTATTGCACGGCTTGGGGCATCGACTCGCGCGGGGTGACGCCGCCCGACAGGATATCGAGCGGCAACAGCACCAGCAAAAGCAGCATGGCAAACTGCGGCATAGAGCCTGCGATGGTGGCCAGCAGGATCCCCATCGAGGTCGTCGCGAAGAGGTGCAACGCCGCGCCCACAAGATAGAGCGCAACCGATCCCCCGATCGGGATACCCATCCCCGCCTGAACCACCAGAGTGAGCGAAAGCGCCGTCGCCACCAGCACCACGCTGCCCATGCTGAGCACCTTGCTCGTCATGATCTCGGCGGCGGTCACGGGCATGACCAGCAGATGTTCCAACGTGCCGTGGTCGCGCTCACGGATCAGGGCGGCACCCGAAAGGATGATGGACAGCATGGTCACCGTACTGATGACCGAGGTCACCGCCCCGAACCAGGCCGGGTCGAGCGAGGGGTTGAAACGGGCCCGAACGGCCAGATCAACCGGCATCCCGACCGGGGCGGCATCGCGTGCCAGCCATCCGGCAATCTCCTGATTGACAATGGCGCTGATACTACCCGCCCCGGTAAAGGCCTGGCTGACCCGTGTCGCATCGACATTGAGCTGTAATTCGGGCCGGTTCCCGGCCAGCAGGTCGCGCTGGAACTCGGGCGGGATCACCAGCGAAAAGGTGTCGATCCCGGCATCCATCCGCGCATCCATTTGCGCGATGTCGATCTGGGCGGGCGGCATGAAATACGGCGGCAGGAACGCATCGGCCACCCGCCGCGACAGCGGCGAGGCGTCTTCGTCCACGATCCCGATCGTGGCGCTGTTGAGCGATTCGGGGATGGCGGTCGCGCTGACATAGACGTCGAGCGTGAAGGCATAGGCGACCAGCACCATCAGAAGCGGATCGCGCAACAGCCCGCGAATTTCCTTCAACGACAGTTGCAGAACATGCCTGAGCCGCATCGGTTATTTCTCCTGTTTGCGCACGAAGATGGCACCCAGCAGCACCACCACGGGCACAAGCGCCAGCATCGGCAGGAAAGACCCGCCCAGATCATCGAACCCCAGTGCCTTGGAAAAGGTCCCGCGCGAGATGGTGACGAAATGGCTGGTGGGATAGATTTCACCGATCACCCGACCCATGCCGTCCATTGACGCAACCGGATCGATGATGCCACCATATTGCATCGCCGGGATAAGCGTCGCCATGAAGGTGAAGAACAGCGCCGTGACCTGGCTTTGGGTGAAGGCGGAAATCAGCAGGCCCAGCCCGGTGGCCAGCACGACATAGATCAGCGCCCCGAGCGAAAGCGCGAGCAGGCTGCCCTTGACCGGCACCCCGAAGACCACCACCGCCAGCGCCAACAGCAAAAGGTAATTCATGAAACCCAGAACGACATAGGGCACCTGTTTGCCCAGCAGGAATTCCAGCCGTCGCGCCGGGGTGACATAAAGATTGACGATCGAACCCGTTTCCTTTTCGCGGGCCACGGACAGGACGGCCAGCGTGGCCGGAATCAGCATCAGCAACAGCGGGATCATCGCGGGCACCATGGCCGCCAGGCTCTCGACATCGGGGTTGTAGCGGTAGCGCACCTCAAGCGTGAAGTTACCCGCCACCGCTTGATCGCCAAAGACCTGACGCATCTGCTCGGTCAGCCAGTGGGCGTGCATCCCCTGGATATACCCGCGCACCGTATCGGCGCGCATCGGCATGGCCCCGTCGAACCACGCGCCAATGGCGACGGGGCGGCCGCGTTCAAGATCCGCGGCGAACCCCGGCGGAATTTCCAGAGCCAGACTGATTTCACCCGCCCGCATCCGGTAGTCAAGATCGGCATGATCGACAAGCGGCGGTTCCTCGTCAAAGTAACGCGACCCGGCCAGGTCGTTGACATAGGATTGGCTAAGGATGCTCCGATCGAAATCGAGTGCCGCGAATTTGAGGTTTTCGACATCCATGGACACGCCATAGCCCAGCACGATCATCAGGATCACGCTGCCGAGGCTGGCAAGCGTCAGGCGGATCGGATCGCGGCGCAACTCCAGCGACTCGCGCCATGAAAAGCTCAGCAGCCGCGCCAGGCTGAACCCCCCGCGCCGCCGCCGGGCGGAGGTGGCGGGCCCGGCGGAAAGCTCTTCTTTCATCTCGGGCGCAGGCGGGGTATCCTGATCCTGCGCGCGTTGCAGATGGTGGACAAAGGCATCGTCCAGCGTCTCTGCGCCGACCTCCTCGCGGATCGCTTCGGGCGTGTCGCTTACAAGCACGCGGCCCTGGTGCATCAGCGAAATCCTGTCGCAGCGCGTGGCCTCGGCCATGTAATGGGTGGAGATGAAGATCGTCACGCCATCGTTTCGGGACAGATCTATCAGCGATTGCCAGAAGATATCGCGCGCCACAGGGTCCACCCCCGATGTCGGCTCGTCTAGGATCAGGATTTCGGGGCGATGGATCAGCGCGACCGCCAGCGACAGGCGCTGACGAATACCCAGCGGCAGGCGCATCGGCAGGCTGTCGAGCACGTCTTCAAGATCGAACCGCTCAGCGAGTTCCGCGATCCGCGGCACGATCTCTGCGGATGTCATGTCGAAAAGCTGCCCGTGCAGATCAAGGTTCTGCCGCACCGTCAGCTCGGAATAAAGCGAGAAGGATTGCGTCATGTAGCCGATGCGCTTGCGGGTGGCCATGTCATGGGCATCGACCTTGCGACCGTAAATCTTCGTGGTGCCGTCACTCGGATCCAGCAGCCCGGTCAGCGCCTTCATGGTGGTGGTCTTGCCGCACCCGTTGGAGCCCAGAAAGCCGAAGATCTCGCCCCGCTTGATGCGAAAGCTCACCTGGTCCACAGCTGTGAAATCGCCAAACCGCACGGTAAGGTTCTCGGCCTCGATGACGTTTTCCCCGTCGGACGCCGGATCGCGCGGCGGGATGCTCAGGTCTTTGTGGCGGCTGCGGTTTTCCTCGGGCAGAAGTGCGATGAAGGCCGCATCCAGATCAGCGGCACCGGTGCGTTCCAGGATTTCGGCCGTGCTGCCGGTCGCCAGAACCTTGCCCGCGTCCATCGCCACCAGGTGATCGAAGCGCGCGGCCTCTTCCATATAGGCGCTCGACACCAGCAGGCTCATATGTGGGCGATCAGCGCGGATTCGGTCGATCAGGGCCCAGAATTCGCGCCGCGACAGCGGATCGACGCCGGTGGTCGGCTCATCAAGAACCAGAAGGTCGGGGTCGTGGATCAGCGCGCAGCACAGGCCCAGCTTCTGCTTCATCCCGCCCGAAAGCTTGGCCGCCGCGCGGTCGGCAAACGGGGCGAGACCGGTCGCCTTGAGCAGTTCGTCGATCCGCTGCGCGCGTTCCTGCGCGCCCTCGCCAAAAAGGCGCCCGAAAAAATCGACATTTTCGCGGACCGAAAGCGTCGGGTAAAGGTTCCGCCCCAGCCCCTGCGGCATATAGGCGATGCGCGGGGCGATGCGCGCGCGATGCCCGGCGCGGGCCATGTCGCCCCCCAGCACCTCGAGCCGCCCTTTCTGCATCCGCCGCGCCCCGACGATCAGCGCCAGAAGGCTCGACTTTCCCACGCCGTCCGGCCCGATGACGCCGACGGAACGGCCTGACGGCAGGTCGATCGAAACATCGTCCACGGCCCGGGTCTTGCCATAGCGGAGCGAGAGCCCCTCGGCACGCACCGCAGGCATGGAATCGGTCATTCCAGCACCTTGCCCTGCGCCGCCGCCGGCCAGGGCGCGGTCGGGTCAAGCCGCACCCAGGCGACGCCGGGAAGCCCGGTCTTGATCTGATCGAGATACCGCGCCAGCAGCTCCGGCGCGATCCTGGCCCGCACCCTGAACATCAGCTTCTCGCGCTCGATTTCCGTCTCGACCGTCTTGGGCGTGAACTGCGCCACGTCCGACACGAAGGAAACGCTGGCGGGGATGACGATGCCGGGTGCCGCATCCAGCAGCAAGCGCACCTCGGTTCCCAGCCCGATACGCCCCGCATCCGCCGTCGAAAGGAAAAACGTCATGTAAACGTCGTTGAGGTCCAGCATGTTGACAACGCGACCGCCGGCCCCCACGATTTCGCCCGCGCGCGCGACGATATATTGCACCCGCCCGGCACGCGGCGCTTTCAATGTGCTATCCTCGATCTGCACGTCGATCGCCTCGATCGTCGCCTGGGCCGCGGTCACCGCCGCCTCGGCCCCAATCACCGAGGCTTTCGCCGATGCGACCCCCGCCCGCGCCGCCGCAAGCGACGCCTGTGCAGAGGCAACCGCCGCCGCGGCGCCAAAGGCGTTGGCCCGGTCGATCTCGAATTGCCGTTCGGATGTGATGCTGTTCTGCGTCAGAGACTCGGAGCGCTCATACTGGCGCCGCGCGACATCCTCCTCCGCGCGGCGCTGTTCCAGAAGGGCCTCGGCCGCGCGTACTTCGGCCGCGCGCTGTTCGACAAGCAGCGTGGCGTTTTCCACGGCGATTTCAGCGCGGCGCAGTTCCGCCACCATCTGGTTGCGATTGGCCTGCAATTGCCGCGTGTCGAGCGTGGCCAGAGGCGCACCTGCCGTCACGAGCCCTCCTTCGTTCACAAGCACCGTGTCAATTCGCCCGGGCAGCTTGGCCGCAACGTCGATTTCGACCGCTTCGATCCGCCCGTTGCCGCGCGCGAATCCTTCCGCGTCCGTATCGGATAGGGTGCTTTGCCAGATCAAAAAGCCGGATACGGCGACAGCGATGACGATCGCGGCCATGATAACGGGTCTGTTTTTTGCCACTGGATACTCGCTTGTTGTGATGATTCGGGCGTGTTTTTTATTCTTGCGACGCGCCTGAACCCTAAATCATCCGCATGCGGTTTCACAACCGGATTGAACGGCGCATCCGTTACAGAACGATGTTGTCCACCCGTCCGAGCCGACCCCGGGCAAAGTCATAGGAAAGGCCCAGCAGGCCCAGAACTGAATCGATTTCGGGCTCATTTCTGGGCGCATAGACCATGACAGCCGTGGGCGGGATCATGCCCGCCGCAGCCATCGGATGTGGCTCTGCCCAGCCAAGATCGACGATCTTCGGCACCGCATCCTCTGGCAGCATCATGTGCAGGCTACCGTCCTGCGGCGGATGGACATGGGCGAACTCGGTGCCGATCATGAACGCCTCGCGGCAGCCGCAGCCGCGCCCGTGTTCGAGGCA
>NZ_JBEPPX010000057.1:0-5328 GCF_040547535.1 Roseovarius sp. MBR-78 | reverse complement strand
CGAAGCATTCGAAGCGTGGAAATCCGCAGCGAGTGCCGCTTGATGTACCATCGGCAACACAACTTGCTGACTGCGCGAGTTAACGTGACAACACCGATCAGCCCGTTCTACGATCCGATGATTGCCAAGGTGATCACCCATGGCCCCGATCGTGACACCGCCCGTCTGTCCCTGCTCAAGGCGCTGCGCGACACCCATGTGGTCGGTACCGCGACCAATGTCGATTTCCTCGCGGCGCTGACAGATCACGCGGGCTTTGCCTCCGGGCAGTTCGATACCGGGCTGATCGCGCGCGATCTTGACGACCTGATCGTCGAGAAAGACCTCGGAGACGCCCATCTGGCCTTTGCCGCCTTTGCTGCGCTGAGGATTCATCCGCAAAAGCGGCATTTGGGTTGGCGGCTTTGGGGTGGGGCCGCGCATGATCTGACTTTTATACAGAACGGCACGCCGCTGCCCTGTCGGGTGGTGTTGAACCCGGACGGTTCAGCCAGTGTTTTTCGCGACGGAGCACTAACCATCACTCTGACCGACCTTGTCCTCGACGGCCCCCGGATGACCGCCCGAACCGGGCCAACGAATGCGCATCTCGAAGCTACGGTGCATCTTGTCCACCGGGACGCCGGGCTGGTGGTATCTGTCCTGACCGGTGGCTCTGCGCGCGATCTCTTCCTCCCGGATCCCCGGTTGGGCAGCGCCGCACTGGTCGATGCCAGCGACAGCGTGGTGGCACCCATGACCGGCATCATCGTCGCGCTCGGCGTGGCCCTGGGCGATCAGGTGAAAGAGGGCGCGCGGCTGGGTGTGATGGAAGCCATGAAGATGGAAACCTCCCTTGTTGCTCCGCGCGATGGCACGGTGTCCGAGGTGTTCTGCGCCGTCGGCGATGCTGTCGAAGGCGGCGCGATCCTGATCAACCTTGAGGCGGAGGCGGCATGACGCGCGATGTCAGGATATTCGAGGTTGGGCCCCGCGACGGGTTGCAGAATGAAAAGGCGCTGATCGAAGCGCAAGACAAGATCGCCTTGATCGATCTGTTGTCCTCGGCTGGATTTGACCGGATCGAGGCGACCAGCTTTGTCTCGCCGAAATGGGTGCCGCAACTGGCCGATGCGACCGAGGTCATGGCGGGGATCACCCGCGTCGACGGGGTTAAATACGCGGTACTGACCCCGAACCTGAAAGGCTTTGACCGGGCTCTTGCGGTGGGGGCGGATGAGGTTGCGGTCTTTGCCTCGGCTTCCGAGGCGTTTAGCCAGAAGAATATCAATTGCTCCGTCGCCGAAAGCCTGGCGCGCTTCGCCCCCCTGATGGAGGCCGCGCGGGCGGTCGGAATGCCGGTTCGGGGGTATGTTTCCTGCGCGGTGGAATGCCCCTATTCCGGTGCCGTGGACCCGATTGATGTCCGCGATGTGGCCGCGGTTCTGGACGACATGGGATGCTACGAGATTTCCGTGGCGGACACGATTGGCCGCGCGACGCCCGAGGCGACCTTTGCCATGCTCGAAGCGGTGGTCGACCTCGTCCCACCCGAACGGCTTGCCGGGCATTTCCACGACACCGGGGGGCAGGCGCTGCGCAATGTCGAGGTGGCGCTGGAGTTCGGGTTGCGCACATTCGATAGCGCGGTCGGCGGCCTCGGCGGCTGCCCTTATGCGCCCGGCGCCAAAGGCAACCTGTCGACAAGCGCGCTGGTCGCCATGCTGGAAGAGCGCGGCTTTCGCACCTGCATTGACCGCGACCGTCTGGCCGAGGCCGAACGCCTGGTGACCGGCTTTGCCAGACGATCCGCCGAAACGAAGGAGCCTGCAAGATGACACATGAAACCATCCGCGTTTCCCATGATGCGCGTGGTGTTGCGACGGTAACGCTGGCGCGGCCTGAAAAACACAACGCCATGAATGCCGCGATGATCGCCGAACTGACCGAGGCCGCCCGGACGCTGGCCGAGGACAGCAACGTGCGGGTGGTGATCCTAACCGGTGAGGGGCCGAGTTTCTGTGCCGGAGGCGATCTGGGTTGGATGCGCGCGCAGATCGAACAAGACCGAGTCGGCAAGATGCAGGAGGCAGGGGCTCTGGCCAGGATGCTGGGGCTCTGGAACGCCCTGCCCAAGCCGGTGATCGGACAGGTGCATGGCGCGGCCTATGGCGGCGGGATCGGACTGATTGCGGTCTGCGATATCGTCATCGCCGAGGAAAACACCCGTTTCGCCTTGACCGAAACCCGCCTCGGGCTGATCCCGGCCACCATCGGGCCGTTCGTCGTTCGCCGTATGGGCGAGGCATTCGCGCGTCAGGTCTTTTTCACCGCACGTCCCTTTGATCCCGCTTTTCTGATCCGGGCAGGTCTGGTGGCCCGCGCCTGCTCTGCCGATGGCATAAGCGAGGCAGTGGAGGAAGAGGTGGCCGCCGCGCTGAACTGCGCCCCCGGTGCGGTGTCCGCCGCCAAGACGCTGTGCCGCGACCTTGCCGGAACAGACCCGATGAAGGCCGCCGACTTGACCGCCAATGCCTTGGCCGACCGTTGGGAGACTGCGGAAACGCAGGAAGGGATCACGGCTTTTTTCAATAAGGAAACGCCATCGTGGCGGCAGAAAATATGAGAAGATCGTCATGCTGACACACCGCAAACAAGCTGTTCTGGCTGAGATAATTCCTTCCGGCCCGAGCACCATGGCAGGCTTGCACCAACTGGGACTAGTTCTGGCCGGGGTTCTGCTTCTTGCACTCAGTGCCAAGGTGGTCGTACCGATGTGGCCGGTTCCGATGACCCTGGGCACCCTTGCCGTGCTGATGATCGGGGCTGTCTACGGGCCGCGGCTCGGGATCATCACCATCGCGGCTTATCTTTTCTGCGGGGCGCTTGGTTTGGATGTCTTTGCCGGAACGTCAATAGCCGAAAACGGATTGGCCTACATGATGGGTCCGACAGGCGGATACCTTGTCGGTTACGGTCTCGCAGTGCTTGTTCTCGGCTTTGCAGCGCGTGCCGGGTGGGATCGATCCATGCCTCGCATGGCTTTGGCTCTATTGGTTGGAAACATCGCAATCTACTTGCCCGGAGTTCTTTGGCTCGGCGTGCTTTACGGCTGGGACCAGCCTATCTTGCAATGGGGATTGATGCCGTTCGTCCTAGGTGACGCTCTGAAACTATGTCTGGCAACCTCTGTGTTGACGTTGGCTTGGCGGATTTGTGAGAATCTGAGCCATGAACGAGGACTTGGCGATGAAGAAAGTCCGTGACAGCGCCGCGGAGGCGCTGGACGACGCTCTGTTTGACAGCTTGCTGATCCGCAGGCGGTTACGGTCTCTGCGGGATCCCGAAGCTTCTGGTCGTCGCCATTCGTCACGCTGGAACCGACGATCTGACCGTGACCGGCAACAACGCGGGTGTCGAAGGATTCGGCTCAGGCGTTCTGCTCGAAACTCGACAGGTCAAGAAAATGATCAGTTCTTATGTTGGTGAGAATGCGGAACTCATGCGCCAATACCTACCAAACCGCGATATTGTCGATCAACCGAACACCGACCAGCCAACCTGCGGCAAATAGGCGAGCGGGACGAGACGGGGTGCTGAGCAGGCTAAGATCGTCATTGGCGCGGATTTCAAGGTAATCCATTTTAGTGAACCCTGTATTTTCCAACCGTTTAATCGCGGCACTTTGCAAATCCTCGAAGGCCTGCCCGGCGGCGATGCGTTCGGCGATCTTCTCCATTTCCTCGTACAGGCGCGGCGCGCAGACGCGCGCACGGTCTGATAAAAGCAGATTGCGCGAGGACATTGCCAACCCATCCATTTCGCGGATCGTGGGACAGCCGAGCACAGTGATCGGAATGTTAAGATCTCCGGCCATGCGGCGCACCACCTGCAATTGCTGGAAATCCTTTTCACCGAAAAAAGCGTCAGTCGCCGCGCTTTGCAGGAACAGCTTGGCCACAACTGTTGAAACCCCGTCGAAATGGCCAGGGCGGTGTGCGCCCTCCATAACATCGGTCAACCCTTCTGACCTGCCCCCTTTTTCAGGGCCACTCGTAAATCGAGTCTGTTCTCTTTTTGTGTGCCATCATTCGGCGGCGTGAGCAATGGGCGCAGGCGCGGAGCCATCAGGTCGCTCAAGCGGCTGCGCCCATTGCGTCTTGTCGAAGGGGCGCGCGGCTGCGAACTCCTCCGGTGTTTGATATTTCAGGTGGCTCGTGCGGGCGCTCCGTGTTGTAGTCGATCCTCCATTCCTCGATGATTTCGCGGGCCTCAAAGATGCTGGTGAACCAGTGCTGGTTCAGGCATTCCTCGCGATATCGGCCGTTGAAGCTCTCAATGTAGGCGTTCTGCGTCGGCTTCCCGGGGTCGATAAAATAGAGCTGCACGCCGTGATCATCGGCCCATCGATCAAGCGCCCGCCCGCGCAGTTCCGGGCCATTATCCACGACCAGGATATCGGGGTATCCTCGTTCACGGGCGGCCCGTTCCAGCATCTCCACGACCCGCTCGCCTGGCAGCGAAAAATCCACCTCGATGGCCGGGCACTCCCGGGTGCAGTCATCCTTTAGATTGGCGGTGCGGAACTTGCGACCATTGGCCAGCGCGTCGCTGGTGAAGTCGAGCGACCAGCGCTGGTTGGGCGCAATCGGGCACCAGGCGCCCTCACGGCCCTCACGCGGGATCTTCTTGCGTTTGGTGCGGCGCAGCCACAGCCGCTCTTCGCGATAGATGCGCTCAACGACCTTGACGTTCACCTTGAAACCCTCGCGGAAAAGCTTGGCATGCAGCATGCGATAGCCATACCTCCGATGCTTGCCTGACAAGGTGATCAGGCGTTCCCTCAACCGCGCGTGGCGGTCTGGCCGGGCTTGATAGGTCAAGCTCGACCGCGAAATCCCAACCAGCCTGCACGCTCGCCGCTCGGTGAACTGGTGCTCGTCCATCAGCTTCCTCACGGCATCGCGGCGGCGCGGTCCGGCATGGGCCTCGGACCGATGGCGGCCTCATGCCGAACCGTCAGAAGTTTTTTGCCAGCAGCCCTTTCAGACCCGCGTTGTCGAGCATGGCATCCGCCAGAAGACGCTTCAGTTCGGCGTTCTCGGCCTCAAGGTCTTTCAGACGGCGCAGTTCTGAAACCTGAAGCCCGCCATATTTGGCCTTACACTTATAGAGGGTGCCGTCCGACATGCCGTGCTTGCGGCACAACTCCGAGACCTTCGCCCCGGCCGCATACTCCTGCAAAACCCCGACAGGGCACCTCGAAAAATTGCGCTGACACCGGCGTTTCGGTATGATCGGAGCGATAAAACGGGATGGGGTGCAACGATGGCGCAGATGGGTTTCTTT
>NZ_JBEPPX010000056.1:2500-5913 GCF_040547535.1 Roseovarius sp. MBR-78 | reverse complement strand
ACGACCTTCAGGTTATGAGCCTGACGAGCTACCTGGCTGCTCCATCCCGCGGTGTTTTATTTTGTATCGTTTGGATTGGGAGATTTCCAGGTTTGGCGGCGACCTACTCTCCCACGTCTTGAGACGCAGTACCATTGGCGCGACGGCACTTAACTTCCGGGTTCGGGATGGGACCGGGTGTATTGCTCGTGCTATGGCCACCAAACCGGGGAATCTTCCAAGAGGATACAACCGGCCCATTTGGGCTGTCCTGTTTCAAGTCACGTATTGTAGTGTATGCTTTTGTTTCCAGTCTTGTTGTTACTGGATCAAATCAAGCCTATCGGGCGATTAGTACCGGTCAACTGAGCGCATTGCTGCGCTTACATCTCCGGCCTATCGACGTGGTGGTCTACCACGGCCCTCTGGGATACCTTGTTTTGAGGGGGGCTTCCCGCTTAGATGCCTTCAGCGGTTATCCTGTCCGAACATAGCTACCCTGCACTGCCGTTGGCACGACAACAGGTCCACCAGTGGTTCGTTCACCCCGGTCCTCTCGTACTAGGGGCAACTCCTCTCAAGTATCCTACACCCACGGCAGATAGGGACCGAACTGTCTCACGACGTTCTAAACCCAGCTCACGTACCTCTTTAAACGGCGAACAGCCGTACCCTTGGGACCTGCTCCAGCCCCAGGATGAGATGAGCCGACATCGAGGTGCCAAACACTGCCGTCGATATGGACTCTTGGGCAGTATCAGCCTGTTATCCCCGGCGTACCTTTTATCCGTTGAGCGATGGCCCTTCCACTCGGGACCACCGGATCACTATGGCCGACTTTCGTCTCTGCTCGACTTGTCAGTCTCGCAGTCAGGCTGGCTTATGCCATTGCACTCAACGAGCGATTTCCGACCGCTCTGAGCCAACCTTCGCGCGCCTCCGTTACGCTTTAGGAGGCGACCGCCCCAGTCAAACTACCCGCCACGCAGGGTCCCGGATCCGGATAACGGACCGCGGTTAGACATCAAGAGTGCGAAGGGTGGTATCTCAAGGGAGGCTCGGCGGAAACTGGCGTTTCCGTTTCAAAGCCTACCACCTATCCTGCACATCACAATCCTGATGCCAGTGCGAAGCTGTAGTAAAGGTGCACGGGGTCTTTCCGTCTGACCGCGGGAAGCCTGCATCTTGACAGGCAATTCAATTTCGCTGAGTCGATGTTGGAGACAGCGGGGAAGTCGTTACGCCATTCGTGCAGGTCGGAACTTACCCGACAAGGAATTTCGCTACCTTAGGACCGTTATAGTTACGGCCGCCGTTTACCTGGGCTTCAATTCGGAGCTCTCACCCCTCCTTTTAACCTTCAGGCACCGGGCAGGCGTCAGACCCTATACGTCGTCTTGCGACTTCGCAGAGCCCTGTGTTTTTAGTAAACAGTCGCCACCCCCTGGTTTGTGTCCCCGGATCCAAGTTGCCTTGAACCCGGGCCTCCTTCTCGCGAACTTACGGAGGTATTTTGCCGAGTTCCTTCAACATCGTTCTCTCAAGCGCCTTGGTATTCTCTACCAGTCCACCTGTGTCGGTTTAGGGTACGATCTCATGATGGAGCTATTTCCAGGAACCGCTCAGCGGCCCGCCCAATCCGATAAGGGCGAACAACCTCTGCGATCCGTCACTTCCATCTGGCCCAGGAATATTAACCTGGTTCCCATCGACTACGCCTTTCGGCCTCGCCTTAGGGGTCGGCTTACCCTGCTCAGATTAGCTTTAAGCAGGAACCCTTGGACTTTCGGCGGGAGGGTTTCTCACCCTCCTTGTCGCTACTCATGTCATCATTCTCACTAGTGATCTCTCCACCGGATGGCTCACGCCCCGGCTTCATCGAAAACACTATATCTTGCGCTACCGCCTATTCGGCTACTTGAGCGCGTTTGCACGCGCCAATCAGCCGACGATAAAACAAGATAAGTGCTGTATCACACTACGCTCTGCTACCATGCCTTACGGCATCCTAAGCTTCGGCTCATGGCTTGAGCCCCGTTACATCTTCGCCGCAGGACAACTTGTTTAGACCAGTGAGCTGTTACGCTATCTTTAAAGGATGGCTGCTTCTAAGCCAACCTCCTGGTTGTTTTGGTCGTCCCACCTGCTTTCCCACTTAGCCATGAATTGGGGGCCTTAGCTGTAGGTCAGGGTTGTTTCCCTCTCGACTACGGACGTTAGCATCCGCAGTCTGTCTGCCATCTAGTACTCCCCGGTATTCGGAGTTTGGTTAGGATCAGTAAGCCTGTGGGGCCCCATTACCCATCCAGTGCTCTACCCCCGGGGGTATTCGGATGACGCTCTACCTAAATAGATTTCGCAGAGAACCAGCTATCTCCGAGTTTGATTGGCCTTTCACCCCTAGGCACAACTCATCCCGACCTTTTTCAACAGGTGTGGGTTCGGACCTCCAGTTGGTGTTACCCAACCTTCATCCTGGTCATGCCTAGATCACTCGGTTTCGGGTCTGATCCATCCAACTCATTCGCCCTATTAAGACTCGCTTTCGCTGCGCCTACACCTAACGGCTTAAGCTTGCTGGATAGACCAAGTCGATGACCCATTATACAAAAGGTACGCCGTCACCACGGACAAGTCCGAGGCTCCG
The DNA here is from genome assembly GCF_040547535.1 of Roseovarius sp. MBR-78. NCBI lineage: Bacteria > Pseudomonadati > Pseudomonadota > Alphaproteobacteria > Rhodobacterales > Roseobacteraceae > Roseovarius > Roseovarius sp. MBR-78. Next base: position 3,287 of record NZ_JBEPPX010000056.1, on the reverse strand, counting down.
ACTGATTGTAGGCGTTCGGTTTCAGGTACTGTTTCACTCCCCTCGTCGGGGTGCTTTTCACCTTTCCCTCACGGTACTGGTTCGCTATCGGTCAGTAAGGAGTACTTAGCCTTCGAAGGTGGTCCTCCGATCTTCAGACAGGATTTCACGTGTCCCGCCCTACTTGATACGTCCTTCAAAGCTTCCCATACGGGGCTGTCACCCGCTATGGCTGCGCTTCCCAACGCATTCTGGTCACTTATCAGGCTCGGCTGATCCCCGTTCGCTCGCCGCTACTAGGGGAGTCGCTATTGCTGTCCTTTCCTCCGGGTACTTAGATGTTTCAGTTCCCCGGGTTTGCTCTTTCAGACCTATGTATTCAGTCTGGAAGTACCTGTTTCAGAAGATTATTGATTGCCAAAGGCAATCAATAACCAACTGTCAGGTGGGTTGCCCCATTCGGAAATCCATGGATCAAAGCTTATTCTCAGCTCCTCATGGCTTATCGCAGAGTATCACGTCCTTCATCGCCTCTTACTGCCAAGGCATTCACCAAACGCCCTTTTCGCGCTTGATTTGATCCAGAAAAAGCAAGACTGGCTTGCGCGACGGTGGAAGCTGGTAAGAAACCACCGTCATTTTTCCGAACCAAAAGCATACGTTTCCCGCGTCATCTTGCGATGACGCATGGTCAGTGTACTTGACTTGGACAACGCCGCTCGTTTCAGCCGGGATACATGCAAAGGGTTGAGGAAGCAGCCCTGAACATGCCTTCCATCCCGAAGGATGGAACCGAACCGAGGTGGCC
>NZ_JBEPPX010000055.1:0-5945 GCF_040547535.1 Roseovarius sp. MBR-78 | reverse complement strand
AACAGCAGAAAGAAACTTCTACAACGCAGATTGCGCGGCTAACATCGCCGCAGAATGACGAACTCAAACGTCTCCGGTAAACCCGGTCTGGTTCATCGTGTATCTCGGCGAAGACCTCGTAACCGAGTTTCGTCAAACCCCGGTGAAGCCCTTGGAAATGATGCTTGTGGCGACCACGCAGCAACTCTTTCACGTTCTCAATAACCACGTATCGTGGACACCAGGCTTCTGCGAAGGCGGCCGCACGTGCGACAAGGCTGTTGCGCCCATCGTCCAGCACGTGATTGCGACTCTGCTTTTGACTAAAGCCAGTGCAGGGCGCACAGGAGATGAGCACGTCCACGTCGCCCGCGCCGAAGCTAAAGTGCTCGGCCACCTCGTCCGGCCCCGTCACGGCAAGGTCAGCGGACATGGGACGCAGGCCAAGATTTCGTTCGTAGGTGTCGTTGCAGAATGTGGCCCCCGTCCCGTGACTGGGCTTCGCGACCTCAAGGTCGACGGTGCCGATGGTTTGGTGTCCTAGGCTTGCGAAGCCAGTGGACATGCCGCCACCGCAGGAGAATAGGTCTACGAAGTTGAGGCTCATGCTTGCGACTACATCTTGTGGTTTCGTTGGGGTCTTCCCCAATGCAGCGCATGACGGACGGAACGGGAACGGGAAACTTCGAGTCGTGCCTGGGGACACAGTTCTTGGACCAGATTCTGTGCTTATACTGTTCTCGACCGAAAGGCCTCAACCAAGAGAGTCTATAAGTATATGTTATTATTAAGTTATTTTGGTAGCGGAGGAGGGACTTGAACCCCCGACACGCGGATTATGATTCCGCTGCTCTAACCAACTGAGCTACTCCGCCAGACCGGGGGCTAGGTATGCCAGAGGCCGCGAGGCGTCAAGCCGCAATTTGTGAGGCCGGGGGCTTGTCGCTGCGGCGGTCGTGGCGCACAGTCGCGGGCATGGACAAAGCCCCCCTGCCCCTGCTCAACGAAATCGCCTGCCTCATCGGCGCGCCCCATCTGATGCGGGGCGAGGCGGCGGCGCGCTGGTCGGGGGACTGGGCCGGGCATATGCGCTGGCAGCCGCTGGCGGTGGCGCGGCCCGGCGATACCGCCGAGGTGGCGGCGCTGATGCGGCTTGCCAATCGCCACCGCTTGCCAGTGGTGCCGGTCTCGGGCAACACCAACCTCGTCAAGGGCACGGCGGCGGAGGGGGCGCTCATGCTGTCGCTCGACCGGCTGTCGGAGATCGGTGAGCTGCGGCCCGCCGCGCGGGTGGTGTCGGTCGGCGCAGGCGTGGTGATCGAGACGCTCAACGCCGCGCTCGCCGCGCATGACCTGATGTTCCCGCTGAGTTTTGGGGCGCGCGGCTCGGCGATGGTGGGCGGCGTGCTCTCGACCAATGCGGGCGGGGCCAATGTGCTGCGCTATGGCAACACCCGAGATCTGTGTCTCGGGCTGGAGGTGGTCACGCCGACCGGCGAGGTGATGAACCTGATGGGCGCGCTGCACAAGAACAACTCGGGCTATGACCTGCGCCACCTGATGATCGGGGCCGAGGGCACGCTGGGGATCATCACCGCCGCCGTGCTTCGACTGGTGCCGCGCCCGCGCGCGCAGGCCACGGCGATGGTGGCGCTGCCCTCGCTCGATGCGGCCCCTGGCCTGCTCAACCGGTTGCAGGACGAGACCGGCGGCGCGGTCGAGGCGTTTGAATACATGCCGGCGAGTTTCATCGCGGCGCTGCTCAAGCGTTTCCCCGAGATGCGCCCGCCCTTTGAGACCGCCCACGAGGTCAACATTCTGGTGGAGCTGGGCGCGCGCGCGCCGCGCGACGTGACCCCCGATGCGGGCGGGCAGATCCCGCTTGCCGCGCATCTCGAATCGGTGCTGGCCGCGCTCTGGGAGGCGGGCGAGATCAGCGATGCCGTGGTCGCCCAAAGCGAGGCACAGCGCGCCGAGATCTGGGCAGGGCGCGAGGCCTCGGCGCATATCCTGCGGGTGCGCAGCCCGGTGGTGGAGGGCGATATCGCGGTGGCCACCGACCTTGTGGCCACGCTCGTGGCGCGCACCGAGGCGGTGTGCCGCGCGCTTGACCCCGAGATCGAGATCACCGGCGTGGCGCATCTGGGCGATGGCAACCTGCATTTCGTCGGCTGGCCCTCGCGGCCCGATTCGGACCTCTGCCGCGATCTGAGCCGCGCGGTCGAGGCTGAGGCCATCGCGCTCGGCGGCAGTTTCTCGGCCGAGCACGGGATCGGGCTGTCCAAGCTTGATGCTATGGCGGCGCATAAGGACCCGGTCGCGCTCGCAACAATGCACGCGATCAAGCGCGCGCTTGATCCCAATGGCATCCTCAACCCCGGCAAGCTCTTGCCGGGCGGCTGAGCCCCGCCAGCCCCGTCAGCCCCGCCAGTCGAAAAAGCCGGGGCCGCCCTCGGCCAGAAGCCGCGCCGCCATCTCGGCACCGAGCGCCGCGCCATCCTCGATGGGGGCGCTGGCGTCATCGGCGTGGCGTGCGCTGCCATCGGGGCGCAGGATTTCGCCGCGCAGGCGCAGCGTGCCGCCGTCGATCTCGGCCAGCGCGGCGATGGGCGTTTCGCAAGAGCCGTCGAGTGCGGCCAGAAACGCGCGCTCAGCGGCAAGGCGCTGGCCGGTCAAAGCATCGTGCAGCGGCTCCAGCAGCGCCGCCACGCGGCTGTCATTCTCGCGCCGCTCGATCCCGATAGCCCCCTGCGCCACGGCGGGCAACATCACCTCCGGCTCTATCGCCGCCGTCGCCACATCGGCGCGACCCAGCCGGTTCAGCCCCGCCATCGCAAGGAAGGTGCAGGCCGCCACGCCGTCCTCGAGCTTCTTGAGCCGGGTCTGGACGTTGCCGCGAAATTCCACCACCTCGAGATGCGGATAGGCCACCAGCACCTGCGCGCGCCGCCGCAGCGAGGAGGTGCCGACGCGCGCGCCCTCGGGCAGGTCGGCAAGGCCGCCCGCACCGGGCGAGACGAACGCATCGCGCACATCCTCGCGCGGCAGGTAGCAATCGAGCGTGAGGCCGCCGGGCTGCAGCACCGGCATGTCCTTCATCGAATGCACCGCGATGTCGATCCCCCCCGACAAAAGCGCGTCCTCGATCTCGCGGGTAAAGAGGCCCTTGCCGCCGATCTCCTTCAGAGGGCGGTCCTGCACCCGGTCGCCGGTGGTCTTGATGACCGAAATTTCAAACGCCTCTTCGGGCAGATCGAACGCCGCTTGCAGGCGCCGGCGGGTCTCGTGCGCCTGCGCCAGCGCCAACGGCGAGCCGCGTGTGCCGATCTTGAGCGGGTGGGTCGGGGTGGGCAGATCCTGTGTCATGCGCGATGGTTTAGACGCGACAAAGCGGCGTGGCAAGCGCGCCGCGCCTTGACATCATGCGCTGTCAACGCGACCACAAGGCAAACGGAGGACTCCATGTCAGAAAACAAGCCGATCCTGCGCGCCCTGAATGGCGAGACGCTGCCCACACCGCCCATCTGGATGATGCGGCAGGCGGGGCGCTACCTGCCGGAATACCGCGCGACGCGCGCGCAGGCAGGCGATTTCCTGTCGCTGTGCTATAACAGCGATCTGGCCACCGAGGTGACCTTGCAGCCGATTCGGCGCTATGGCTTTGACGCCGCGATCCTGTTTGCCGATATCCTGCTGGTGCCGCAGGCGCTCGGGGCCGATCTGTGGTTCGTGACCGGCGAGGGGCCGCGTCTTTCGACGATCACCGACCGGGCCGGGGTGGAGCAGCTGAAACCGGTCGCGGATATCCACGAGACGCTCAACCCCGTCTATCAGACCGTGCGCAACCTCGCGGGAGCCTTGCCGCCCGAGGTGACGCTCATTGGCTTTGCCGGTGCGCCCTGGACCGTCGCGACCTACATGATCGCCGGGCGCGGCACGCCCGATCAGGGGCCTGCCCACGCGCTGAAAGACGCCGACCGCCCGGTCTTCGAGGCACTGATGGAGCGGATCACGCAAGCGACCATCGAATACCTCTCGGCGCAGATCGAGGCCGGGGCCGAGGTGGTCAAGATTTTCGATAGCTGGGCCGGATCGCTCAAGGGTGACGATTTCGACCGCTACGCCACCGCGCCCGCCCGCCGCATCATCGCCGCGCTCAACGAGCGCCACCCCGGTATCCCGGTCATCGCCTTCCCGCGCGAGGCGGGCGAGAAATATATCGGCTTTCACGCCGCGACCGGGGCGGATTGCGTCGCGGTGGACGATTCGGTGAGCGCCGAATGGGTTGCCGAAAACGTGCAGGTCGATGGCTGCGTGCAGGGCAACCTCAAATCCTCGCATATGGTGACGGGGGGCGAGGCGCTGGTCTCCGAGACGCGGCGCATCGTCAAGGCGCTCGCGGGCGGGCCGCATATCTTCAACCTCGGCCACGGTATCACGCCCGATGCCGATCCCGACAACGTGAAGCGCATGATCGACGCGGTGCGCGGCACCTGAACGCCCCAGGGCGTGCCTGTTGCCCATGAGCAGGGCCGCAGGCCAACTTGGGCTGCCATAATGGCCGGAGCTGTAGGACAAGCGCCACAGATGGTCATAATCACGCAAGATATCCTTCTGCGCCTCGGGTTGGCGCTGGCACTCGGACTGCTGCTGGGGCTCGAGCGCGGCTGGCATGACCGTACCGCGCGCGAGGGAGACCGCGTCGCAGGTATCCGGACCTTCGTTTTCCACCTAAAGGATCGAAGCCACCGGCTTCCAGCCGGTCCGCTTCAGCGCCTCTCTTGATGATCTCCCTCCCCGGAATTTGAAGCCATACCCCTTCGGGGGCTTCAAATTCCGGGGAGGGAGATCATGCGTTACTCGTCATCCGCGCACACGCGATTCTACCGCAGGTTCCACGTCGTGTGGGCGACGAAATATCGTTATAAGGTTCTGCAGGGCGCAATGCGTGAGCGGATCCGCGAGATAATCATCCAGACCTGCGATGAGCTGGGCGTCCATATCGTGCGCGGCGTGCTGGCGCGCGACCATGTCCACATGTTCCTGTCGATCCCGCCGAAACTGTCGCTGTCGGATGTCATGCAGCGCATCAAGGGCAGGTCGTCGCGCCGGATCCAGATGGAGTTTCCCGAGTTGCGCAAGCGCTACTGGGGAAGGCGCTTTTGGGCGCGTGGGTGTTTCTCGACCACGTCCGGAAATGTCACCGACGATATCATACTTCAGTATCTGGAATTACATTCCCCCAAATGATGCTACCGGCGTCAGCCGGTAGTCGTTCACTGTAGATTTGTATCGGAAGGTTCGGCTGGCCTGTGCTGAGGGCATGAGCCAGCGAGAGGCGGCGCGGCATTTCAGCATCTCGCGCGAGAGCGTAGCCAAGATGATGGCGTTTTCGGTTCCACCTGGATATCGGCGATCGGCACCGGTCAAGCAACCGAAGCTGGATGGCTTCGCCGGGATCATCGACGGGTGGCTGGACAGTGATCGGGAGGTTCACCGCAAGCAGCGGCACACGGCGAAGCGGGTGTTCGAGCGGCTTCGTGATGGCGAGCCTTGTCGCGCCGTCGCCCATCGGGCTCGAACCGATGGCGCCACGATGGGCAACTCCGAGCGACAATGGCGACGCCGCACAGCGATGCCTGCTTCGTGCGTGCCTATCCGGCGGCCACTGCCGAGGCATGGGTTGATGGCCACGTTCACGCTTTCGCGTTCTTCGGCAAGGTGCCCGCGTCGGTCCTCTACGAAAGTGATGAGGATCAGGGAACGATCCGAGGGATCGTTTCCCCGACGAACCGCTGTCTGGTTGCGAAGATTCTTCCTGATGGAACGCGTCAGCGCGCCACACTCTTCGAGCCGGGTTCCTGCCGCATTATACCAACGGCCCTATGAATTGACCGCTTTGGCATATTCTCGGTCACTGATAGAACGGACGCGTTCCTGATCGTTTGCGAAGAAGTTCCACGCGT
>NZ_JBEPPX010000054.1:0-6626 GCF_040547535.1 Roseovarius sp. MBR-78 | reverse complement strand
CAGCTCCATGCGATAGAACGGCGTGTGATCGTCTTCGATGATCTGGCGGATGTTCAGCCGGAACTTCTTCAGGGGGGCGTTGCTGCCGGTTTTTTCCTGTAGCTTGGCAAGGCCGATGTGCCATTTCGGCTGGCTGCCGCAGTGCTTGCGGCCGATCTCATACAGGCGGCGTTCCAGCGGGCGGCGCAGGCGGAAATAGTCGTTCGAAATCGTCACGACCTCATCATTCTCGATTGCGCGCATCACCCAATCGGAGAGAACGATTTCGCAGTAGTCGAGGCGGAAATGCTCGTCAGCGGTGCGGACAAAACCGCCCTCGTCGATCAAACCAAAGATGCGCGTCTCGATCTTGTTTCCGGTCGCAATATTGGTGGTGAACGTGGTCCCACGTAGACGCTGAAACGCATGTTCCAGGCGGTTGTAACCCAGATTGTTGGTTGGTCGGTTGGTTGCGATCAGTAACTCTCGACCCGTGAATCGAACGCGCTTCCCGATCTTCTCCCCCCGGTTCTTTTTGTCCATCAACTGGCTGATGCAGAAGATCAGAATGTCCTTGTCGAAGATGGTTGGGAGGCCGCGACCCGATGGGATGATCTCAAGCTTGTTGATGCCATTCTTGTACACTAGGTGGCGCATGTCTGGCTTGGTCGCGAGTGAAAACAGTGGGTGCTCCATCGAGGCCATATCGTCTTTTGGCACGACATCGGAAATGTCGAGGATGAAGAAGTCTTTCTGAGGGTGTCGGTCCGGTAATAACGCCATGAAATCTTCATAGCGGACATTCGCACCATCAGGAACCCAAAATTCGCACCATCAGGAACCGGGTTTCATTTGACCTATCAGGAACCCGGCTTCGCACCTTTCGGAACCAAAATTCGCACCTTTCGGAACCCAGACTCGCACCTTTCGGAACCCTGTGGATAGTTTCCTTTTATGGTATCAGTCGCTTAGGGGAGATTTTTAGCCCCGTAACATACTCCGTAGGTAACACTATTAACACTAGGCAGTTTTCTGGTTTAGCCCGGAATCCTGACCAACCTTGACCGAGTAAGTCAGGCAGAGAAGTGCGGGGGTCGACTGCCTCAACCTTTTCAAAGACTCCAGTCCGGTGTATGTGTTCAGATGTACACATGCTTAGAAAGAACTTATCATGCCCGCCAGCACCACGATGACGATCCGACTCGATCCGCAGTTGAAGGCGAAGCTGGGGAGATTGGCCGATGGAACACGCCGCAGCCGGTCCTTCCTGGCAGCAGAAGCCGTGGAAACCTACGTGAACCGTGAACTGGCAATCATCGAGGGCATTGAACGCGGACTTGCAGACGTGGAAGCAGGCCGGACAGTCAGCCATGAGGATGCAATGGCGACCGTGCGGCGAGCAATCAAGGTTGCGGCAGACGGCACGGCGTGAGCCGACCCGTTCGCTGGTCCACCGATGCGCTGACCGATCTTGCAGATCAGGTCGCCTATATCGCTGCCGAAAACCCCTCCGCCGCCCGTCGCGTGGCCGATGCCATCGACAAATCGGCCTTGGCCCTCGGGGACATCCCGACAGGCCGCACCGGACGGGTGACAGGCACCTACGAGAAGTCAGTGACGGGCCTGCCCTACATCTTGGCCTATGCGATCACGCAGGCAGGCGGCGAGGAAACCGTGGCGATTGTCCGGGTGATCCACACCGCCCGAAATTGGCCCGCCGAGAAATGGCCAGACTGAGCGGATAGCTCCGCTCAGTTTCCTACTGGAGATGCTTGTCTGATCCAGATGGCGCAGAAGCTGCTGCCATCGTCCTGCTCAACGATCTGTCCGCCTGCGGAAGAGCAGTAAATCCGTGGATATTGCCCAAACTCGCGCGCATCGCCCCGTCCGATGATCAGAAATGCCGCCAGAAGGCCGAGAACGGCCCCTGTAGCGAGCATGGAGGCCAGCCACACCCAGAACCCACCAAACCACCGCCACGCCTCTCTACGGGCCTCTCCGGCGGCCTGTGAGAGGCTTCTTGCGGCTTCGAGGGTCTCGGCGCGGGTTTTCCCGATAGCGGCCTCAGCGGCGCTTACAGCCGCGCTGGTGGTCTCTTCCCGGATCTTCAAGATCGAGGCCAACAGGTAATTTTTTATGGTGTTCTCGATTTGCGGCCCTGTCTGGGCCATTCGGTCCACGCCTTCGACAAGGGTTTGGTGCAGGGCCTCAGCCTCGTCCTTGTCGAGGCTGGTCCGCTTCAGGTGTTTCACATCCTCACGAATAAGGGTGATTTCATCGATGAGCTGCTGGACGGGGTCCTTGACGCTCATGGCCGGTCCGCCTTTGCCGCGACGCCATCCAGTTCCTCCAGCAGACCCACCAGCTCTTTCTGATCGACGTCACGGGTGGCGTTCTTGCGCAGGGTTGCGGCCATCCAGCGGGCGCTCTTGGGGTCTTTCAGGGCTTCGGTTGTGACGATGGCCCCGACGATGATTTTCCGCCGTGTTTCGCTGGCTTTCTGCCGCTCTTTCAGACGGGCCAGCTTGGCTTGCGTTGCCGCAATCTGTTGGTCGATACTCCGTACCATTCCCGCCCTCATAACTCATGACCTTTGTTGATTTTTGGCAAAGCTTAAAGCAAGGTGCAAGACACGAAGTGCCCACTTATACAAACGCTGCGCGTTTGTGTGGGCGGGGGAGACTGGCGTTTCCCCTCGACCCCTAAGCAAAGTGCGGCACAGAATGGCGATCTATCATCTCAGAGCTTCGATGATTTCCCGCAGTCAGGGCCGCAGCGCCACGGCGGCAATTGCCTACCGCGTGGCGGAGCGTATCGAAGACCGCCGTACCGGGCTGACCTTCGATTACGCGGCGCGGGGCGGTGTCGATCACACTGAAACCCTTGCGCCTGACCACGCCCCGGATTGGGTCTATGACCGATCCGAGTTGTGGAACCGGGTCGAGGAGGCCGAGACCCGGAAGAACAGCCAGGTCGCCCGCGAGGTCCGCGTGGCCCTGCCCGCCGAGCTGACCCATGCGCAGCGGGTCGAACTGGTCCGGGACTTCGCCCAGGAACAGTTCGTGGACCGTGGGATGATCGCCGACATCGCCCTGCACGCGCCGGGGCGCGACGGCGATGATCGCAATCACCATGCCCACATTCTGCTGACCACCCGCGAGATTGGTCCCGAGGGCTTCACCACCAAAAACCGCGACTGGAACAAGGTCGAGGTTCTGGAAGGCTGGCGCGAAGCCTGGGCGCGGGGCAGCAACATCGCCCTTGAGCGCGCCGGCATCGAGGACCGCGTGGATCACCGGACCTTGGAGGCGCAACGCGACGAGGCGCTTGAGCTGGCGAGGGCGGCGCGGGAGCGCGGCGACGAGGGTGCGGAGCTGGTGCAGACGGTGCGGGCCGTGGAGCTGGACCGTCCACCCCTGCCCCAGCTTTCCCCCGGCGCGTGGCAGATGAAGGAGCGCGGCATCGAGGTCGGCCGCGTCGGGGCCTGGCACGAGGCCAAGGCCCGTGCGACCGAGGTGATGGAGGTTGCCCGCGAGCTGGCCGGTCATGTCCGCGACTGGCTCGACCGGGCTGCAGATCGCGTGTTGGACCGCCTCGGGCCAGAGCCGCCCGAACTGGCGTTTGCCGGAGGCCGTGAGAGCCGGGAACAGGTGCCTGATCTAGCCACGCGGTTGCGGGAGGCTTGGGAAGCCCGGAAAGAGGGCCGGGAGCGGCAGGAGGCGGAGACCCCGGAGCGGGAGGGCCCGGACGATCTGGCGGCACGGTTGCGGGCCGCCGTCGACGGGATCGACCGGGCGGCGCTCAGCGATAGGGTTTCCACGCTGCGCGAGGGCCGGGAGGCCGACGAAAGGCAAGCCGAGTTGGACGCGGCGCAAGAGCGGGAGCGCATAAAAGAACTGGAACAAGAACAGGAGCGCGAAGCTCATGCCCGCCGCGATAGCGGGCATGATTACGGGTTGTAGAGCCAGCTCGGTCCGGAGACCTCCGAATATCGGAGGGCCGAGCTGGTGGGGGTGATCAGGCTTGCTTGCGCGGCCTGCCGCCCTTGCGACCATTTTCGCGGGCGGCGGCAGCTTTGGCGGGTGATTTGGTCTGCCCTGCCCGCCGAGCCATATAGGCCTTGGTTCCGAACAGTCCCGCCAACAAGCCGGGGATGGACAGGTCCACATCGAGGGCTTCCCAATGCAGGCCGTAACCAGCACCGAGGATTTCAACCGCGGCGAGGTCTTCATCCGTTGCAGTCTCCAATCCCTGCGCCACACGGGGTGGAAAGGCGAAGGTGCAACCGTTCGTCAGATCGACGATGATACGGCTGTTTCGCTTGTCATAACGCACTGCATCCGCGCGCGGCTCGGTCTGCTGCGCGATGTGGCCACGCTCAATGGCGGCATTGATTTCAGAATCTGTCAGTTCAGCCATGGATTTCCCTCCATCTGGCAAGAAACGCCTCTTGCTGGTCCTGGACGATCTGCACGGCCCGGCGCACATCGTTCCCCTTCATGCCCTGGGCCCAGACAAGAGCTGGAGTCCCGTCAGGCCCGATCAGGTTGATCTTGACTTGCCCATCACCGAACACATGCACATGGGCCGGCTCGTGATCGTCTGTGAAGATGATGACGCGCAGACCATGCGCTCGGTATATGGTGACCATAACTGTATTTAACCTATCATGATGGGTTTTTCAAGAGACTTGCAAACCGCCTATTGGCGGGTGTTTCCGATGTGTGTATCCTGAACGGCAAGAAAACCAAGGGGAAACCCCCTTGAAATACAGGCGGAAACACCATGAAACTGACACTTGGACAGGCGGCAAAGACCGCGAATCGTTCAAAGGGGACGCTGTCAAAAGCCCTTAATTCGGGCGGAATATCTGCTGAGAAGGACGACAAGGGTCGCTGGCAGATTGATCCGTCAGAGCTTTCCAGGTGGATGTCCGCGAACCCGTTTCCGAACAGCCTTCAAAACCAATCGGAAACCCCGGAAGAAACGCATGAAAACAGCGCCTTGGGCGTCGAAGTTAAGATGCTTAGAGAGCGGATAGACGCCATGACCGCCGAGCGCGACAGGGAGCGCGGCCAGCTTGTCGATCAGATCGAGGATTTGCGCGCTCGCCTGGACGGAGCTGAGAGTGAGCGGGTTCGGTTGAACGCGCTTCTGACAGATCAGCGCGAGAACTTGAAAGTTCCAGAACGAGGCACGTTCTGGAAGAGATTGCTAGGCTGAAGTGCTATCTGGTTGCATCCTCGAAGCACTGTGTTTGGATAGTCAGACGTTTGTTCTCAAGCGATGCGTCATTACCTAAGGCTAAGGTTCTAAGTTCAAGAGGTGTGAATTCCGCGAAATACTTTTGCCCAGTACAAGAGCAGAAGTAGGTGATTTCGACATCGCTCAAACCTAGCTGCCGCACTTCGTTGTCTGTGCGTATAGCAGGTAGACATGCAGCCATGTGATTGCGCCGACCTTCCTCGAGTTCGAATTCTGTGAATGGTGCGGGTGCTGCGCTTGATTCTAAACTTAAGCTAGTCAGAAAACGCATAACATCTGCTGTCGGACGACCACCTGGGACACCAGTGGCCACCATCGCAAAGCTGTCCGAAAACCGAAAAAAACGATAAGTGTATTTTACTTCAAAGCCTTGGATATCCTTCACACCTTCGATTGCGTAGTGTTGGACTGGTTTGTTGTCTGAAAACACAGGGCTGGTTTGTTGGATCGACCAAAACCGAGCGTAGTTGGTAAGAATGGTAGCGTCATCGGTATTTGGGAAAATTTTGTCGGGGTCCATTCCTGTACATTCGATCTGAACCATAGCACCATCGACGAAGGCGCGCATGGTTGTACTTGTCACTTTATAATCACCTATCTGCTGTGTTGTTTCGAATGTCTCAGGCTGCGTCACAAAGTCAGCGGAGATCGGGCAGGCACCCACTGCAGCGAAAGAGCGAGTGCTTATCACAAAAGAAAGTGTGGCCAGAGTTAGAAAAAATTTCAAAGTGCGGTTCCTAGTCATCCAAAGCCCATGATTTGCACGATTTCTTTACCATCAGGTCTGTAGCTGAGGCGAACCTCTTCAACCAATATGGTTCCTACAGTAGCTTCCGATGGACGAACTGGGAATTCTTCGCCTTTTTCTGGTAGCTTTGGCAAATCTTCTCGCCCGCGTAACACCGTAATCATTATTCTTTCCTTTCACAAAGGTTTGTCATGTTAGAAGCCTAGCACTAGACAAAGCCCGCGTGCGGCAAAGTTAAAAAAGAGAACTGAGAACGCAAAAATTTCTTGTTTTTGGCATGTGAACTTGCCCACTCAACGTAACTTATTTTGCTTTTTGCAGTATGCTAGGAATGCTGCGCCGGTGTTTTTCGGCGGGTTTCCCTTGGTCTCCTCTGATTTTGCGAACGCAAGCCAATTAGAGCGCAGGGCGTAATAGTCCCAACCCTTCTCCTTGGCGACGTTCCTTGCTTTCTCCTCAGCCCATTCCGGTAGTCGGATATCGGGCGAGAGGTGGCTTTGTGTTGAGCGCGGACGGAAGATCACCAGGTCATCTGCGGTCAGCTCCATGCGATAGAACGGCGTGTGATCGTCTTCGATGATCTGGCGGATGTTCAGCCGGAACTTCTTCAGGGGGGCGTTGCTGCCGGTTTTTT
>NZ_JBEPPX010000053.1:0-8021 GCF_040547535.1 Roseovarius sp. MBR-78 | reverse complement strand
CAGCAAAACCGAACCCGTGAAAATGGCAGCCTGATGTAAAACCCTGATCCACCTTAACCGGGCTGCAAACTGGTCGAAAAAGCAGGACCACCTCTGATTTCGTTTGTGATGACCTCGGAGGCATCGAATTTGGGCGTGCGGGATCGGGCCATAGCTGGCCTCCTTTCGAGTTTTGGTGAGAGGGAATGGTGATCAGGCTGACTGACGGGGCCGTGGATTGTTGGTGATCCGCGCGCCGAGCCCTTCGACCATCTCGATGTAGGTGGTCAGCGAGACGGACGTGCCAGGACCGCAAGGGTCAGGGTCGACCGATCCGTCCCGCGTCACCCGCGTCACCCGCGGCAGGTTCGCGAAAGCGATGACATCGATGACGGGTCGGATATCGATGAACGGGGTCCCTCGTGCGACCACAAGAGTGGCCACGGGAAAGCGCTTGATCGGCGCGAAACTCGACACAGTGGTCCACCCGAGATGGAGGAACGTCCCGCCCTCCCCGCAGATCACATGCGCGTTTGGCAATGTCGCCGCCTGCCTGATATAGCCAAGATCACGCAGGACGGTCTCGCGCTCAAGCCGCTTTGCCTGCCGCGTCTGGCCGGTTCGGCGCAGTTCCTTGTGTCGCCACCACGAGGCAGCGGTCGCGCGCAACACGCGCAAGATACCTGTTTGCATCGGAATGCCCTTCATCCGGAACGGCAGACCGGAACCCGGCCCGGACCCATCTGAGGGACCCCAAAGGCCCTCATCCGTCAGTCACAAAACCCGAAGGACACTCTTACTTTTCTCGGGCATTGACCATGTCCTGGCCAATTTCAGCGGGTCCTCACCACACGGCGCCATGCCTGCGTTTTTGTCGAAGCCATTGATTTGGAACAGCAGAGGCATCTGGGGACGCAAGATCGGCAATGGGAATCGGCGAAATCTTGCACAAGTCGCTAAATTACCATTATTTGGCAGATAGTTAACAGATTATGCAGTTCGGCAAGATATTATTCTACAGGCCTGCCTACATCTGCGGATGCGTAACATCTTTTAATCTTACCGTCTTACGCCGCTTGCCCGCTGAGCCTGCCATAAAAGCTGCGCTCAAGATGCAGCTCCCCTGCCCCGGCTTTCTCGACCATGCCGCGCAGATATCCGCCTGGTGAGGCAACCTCGCCCGCGCTGTGCTTCTCGAACACAAGTGCAAACGCAGCCGTGGCCACCTGAGTGCCCATTCGGTCCTGCGCCACGTTCCAAGCATGCTCCGAAATCCCGATCATCGGCCTGAGTTGCCCGGCAACCCGATGCAGATCGCCCCAATCCTTCAGGAATCCGCCCATATTACGCGCCCAGGACGCGAACTCTGGACAGGCCTGCATGATTGTTGGCAGGTCAAGCGCGGTTCGCTTCTTGCGCACCTCTGCAACCCAGTCTTCCAGCTCCCCATCAACCCGCTCCTCGGGTCGTGCATTGGGCACAACATCCGCCGCTTCCTCTTTTTCAGAGGAATTACTAATTACAGGAATAAGTTGATTTGTAGTTAGTATATGAGGTTCAGAAATGACCTCCCTGGGGTTCATTTCTTGAGTCTTCTTCATAACTTTGGCGTCATTTTTGTCGGTGTTTTCCACAGGGTTTATCGCACCAGTCGCCTTGAGATAGGCCGCCTCGACTCGTTCCTGAAGTTCCTTGAACCACGCCAGTAGCCGCTCTAGTTGCTCAGAGGCTTGATGGCGGCGCGGAAGTCGGTCCAGAAGCTCCTCGAAGAGACCCGTGAATTGCGTCCAGGGCCCGCGCAACGCGCCGCTAACCGCCGCCTCGATCCGCGCGCGGATCATCCGGCGCGCAACCGTGATCTGACGCTTCAAGCGCTGGCAGAGCTCGCGCTCGGCCTGCAACTCGGCCTGCAGCTCTTCAAACTCTTCGACTCGAGCCGAAAGCGGCGACAGATCGAAGCCGTAGGCCTCGACGATACGCCCCTCAGCGTCTCTGCGGCCCCACCGTTTGCCATTCGGACTATCCTGGAAAGAGATCACACCGATCTCTGCCAGACGCCGCGCATGACGCTTGAGTGCCGACAGAGAGAAGCCGGTCTGTTCCATCAGATAGGCGTTAGAGGCCCAGACGATCGGGCGCTGCCCCTCCTCCCAGTCCTGGGCCTGCGTGAAGGCCCCCAGTGTATCGAGGAGCATCATGTCGCCGGCCTTCAGACCGATATGCGCTCCAACGCGCTTGAGCGCGACAAATGCCCGCGTCTTGGGTACTGCTACCCGTTCACCGGCTTGGGCAAGCTTCTCAGCAACCCCAAGACCCGGTGTCGGCTTGCGCCAACCTGTATGTTTCATGCCTGTATCTCACCTCCAGTTACGTGGAGGCAAAAGAAAGCCGTTCGCTCAAGAGCGTTCGTCGTTGACAGTGAAACCCGTGAGACTTATCTTGGAGGCGACCAAACCACTAAGATCAGCTCTCAGGCCACACCGCTTGGGGGCTTTTCTTTTGCCGTTAATTCATTTGTCGTTTCTTCTTACTCCTTGCCTCATAGTTCCAGAGAACATCACACCAACGCTATCCTCAGTCGGTATCTTTCTCCGAGTCTTCGACGTTCAAATAGCTTGCGACTAAGTCCCCAAGCTTTTCGAGACGCTCTTGGTCAATCGGCACTCCTGCAACCTTGATTGAGAGGTTTCCATCGACGGAAGTGACCGAGAGATTTCGGTTACCCACCTTACGCTTTACGGTGAGTTTTTGGGGCTTTGTCTTTGGTTTTGGCTTGGTTTTGTTCGTCCTCTCCAAGCTCGCCAAGGCCCCTTGTAAATCGCGGAAGCTCATGTCGTAGACGTTCTTGAACGTGTTCAAGATTTGGTCCTGCGCAGCGAATACAGATCGTGCTCGCGAGACTAGGCTCTCATGCACGCCAATTTTCTTGGCGAATGCCACAGCTGTCAGCTTTTCTTCACCAGAAGACAGCGTCTCATACATTTCACCAATTGAAACCAATCGCTCAAATGGGCTTAGGTTCTCGCGCTCCTCATTCTCGCGGAACCGAAGAAACAACATCTCAAACTTGCTGTTCTCGGCGTTTCGCGCTTCAGGCGGGGCAAGGATTGCACGAAGGGGTACACCTAGCTCTGACGCGGCAGCCAGTCGGCGGCGGCCGGTCAGCATCATGAATGGAACGCCAGCGACATTCGACGGATCCAACGGATCCGGCTGCCAACCCGGATCCTCCGGCCACACCAGAATGGGCGTGTCCTGCCCGTTCGAGGCAATGCTGTTAACCAGAGACCTGAATGCTTCCTGCGACATCCAGTCTTGTCGGCGGTCGGTGCCCATCGGATCGGAGATTTGATCTGGCGACAGGCTTATCTCGTGGCGACCGTTGAGGATATCCGAACAAAGCTCGGCTCTGCTTCGCTCCACAGCAGCTTGCGACTGCGCAAGCGCCCCTGATTTCCAAGCACTGCCGGCCCCATTGAAAGGAGTTGAAACAGCATCATTGGATTCTGTCCTACCTTCGGAACCGCTCGCACGATCCTTGGATATATCGGGACTAGAAGCCTTACTAACCAGCGACCTTGGAATACTGCGTTTCATGCTTCACCCTCGCCGTCATCTTCATAGAAGTCGTCCATCCATGTATCAGCATAGCCACGTTCGAGACCCGGCCAGAGCCGCGATACTATCGCGTCGTTCACAGCATCGGCATTCGTGATGAACCGGTTGATCCCCTTGCGCTTTCCCGGCGTATCCGGCTCATACTCGTATACAGATTGATAGACGTCGGACGCATTCGAGATTGCGTCGGAACGCAGATAGAACACTGGCAGAATCTCCGTGGGGCAATGTTCTAGCAGGTTACCGATGTGGTTGAGGTCCTGCGCATTGGAACGTTGGACGATTGTCGGCAACAGCATGTTCGCACCGGTTCCGATCTCGATCCTTTCATGGGCCAGAATGTGCTGGAGCATCCCAAGCAGGCCAGTGACAAAGGTCGACAACGTCGCGATGTCGAACCCCTTCATGGTTTGCGGTATGACCAGCGAAGTCGACGCAATCACGTTATTCAACTGGAACAGTGTGAGCGCAGGTTGGTAATCGATGATAATGACATCCAGGGTCTCGGTCAGAGCAGCGTCGAGCCGCTCTTGATCGACCTTGCCTTCGACTACCAATTCGTTGGGCAGCGTCTTTGGGGGATGGCCCGCCTTCCAACGGTCAATGGCATCGCGCAGGTAGCGGTAAAAGCTCTTTCCTGCGGGGGCTTCGCGGACAAGCCGCGCAATCTGGATTTCACCCTCGGATGTTTCGCCGTGTGCTGGCAAAAGGCGTAGGCCCGGCCAGGAGGTCTTGAGAAGGAAGCTGTCGAGCGTTTGCGCGTCGTGGTCGGTGTATGGCGCGTCTTCTGACTGAAAGAGTCCAGCAAAGTCTACCATAGAGGCGGTGTTTTCATCGGGCATCTGGGGAAGCCCCTCTCCCCCAACGAAGTATAGCGTTATTGTGCTTTGCGGGTCGGCATCCATGACGCCAACACGCATGCCGTAGTGCAAACTGAGATACTGGGCGAAATGCGCGGCGCTCAGGCTTTTGGCTGTGCCGCCTTTCTGGCTTGCAAACGAGATGACGGGCAAAGGTGCATCTGGCTTCCGCCAAGCCAGGTAATCGTACGGCCGCTTTGCCGAGGCCGCCAGAAGGGCCCGCATGTGCATCAATTCTGAAAGCGTGAAAACACGCTCTCTTCCGACATATTCGCCTGCGGGAAAGTCATCGCTCGAATTGGCGAACTTGGTCAGATACTGAATACTCACATTAAGAAACCTTGCGCACTGGCGCATGGACCACATGCGCTTGATGCGTTGACGCAAGGTGAGTTCCTTGTTCACCGCCACCATCGTGCGCTCAAGCCCACGTGACAGATCCGTCAAAAACTGTTCTAAACTACCGCTCATTTCTAAGCCCTGACTTCGGTTGGATCCGAGTTCGACTCGATTCTCTCTGAATGGTAGCACGGTTCTGGACCAAAGATAAAGATACCACGCGCCTATGGATTTCAGGCGCTCATTTTGAGGCCATGTGGCTCCAGAAGCTCCAATCTTGAACGCGTTCAAGATTGGAGCTCAGGCTGGTTGACCGGTGCATAGCCTGCCGACCTTGCCTGTTTCACACCGCGCCTTTCCGGCCCCACTGGATACCTCTCTGAAGGAACAGACCGTCTCGGTTCGCGGCCTTACCCAGATTGGCGTTGAAGCCGTGATCACGGATGCTCGACGTGAAGTGGTTGGCGCCGGTCTCCTTGTTCTGCTTCTTCCAGTTGCAGCCGCACTCGACCAGCCTACCTTGCGAGGAGCGGCCGTCGACGCGGAGCGTAGAGACCATCAGGCGCGAGCTCGCGACGGGTTTGACGGTGATTTCGAGGTCGGAGGTCTTGGCGGATATGCAGCCAAAGTTTTAGCGGCTGCGATACCGACGCTTGCGAAACTGATGCAGCCCGAGGGGTAATTGCGCAGTTGGCCAAGGCTTGGCCACGCCGGAGGAGTAGCGCCGCAGAGAAGGGTAGGGGAGGAAGAGGGGCAGCTCCCGTTGTTGATGGGGCGATCGCTGCGAAGTGCGTTTCATGCAACCGGTACGCACCGGGAGACCTGCGGGGACCGGAAAAAATGCCACAGGGAAATTCGCGGCGTCCTTAAAACTGAACAAAACAAGTAGACCCCTTACTCTCGTGCACGCGCGCAACAAGCGTTGCGCTAGAGTGCTCTCAACAGCCCGATCCCTTGCTCAAGAGGCATTGCACGAACGCCTTCGGCCACCGGGACGTCATGCTCTCCGGCGTAGATCAACAGCTTCCGGCTGGCCTTGATGTCTTCCGCGCCCACATGGAACCCGCGCGAGACCTTTGGCGCAGTCGTGCGCTTGATCTCAACGGCCCAGATGTCGCCGCCAGGCAGGCGAAGGACCAAGTCAAGTTCAGCTCCGGCAGAAGTGCGATAGAAGAAGGGTTCGGTGCCGGTTGGTGCAGCAGCAAGAAGGGCCTCGATACAGAACCCCTCCCAACTGCCGCCAACGACGGGGTGCCCGAGCAAGCCCTCGATTGTCCCAATGCTTAACAGGGCATGCACGACCCCGCTGTCGCGGACATAAACCTTTGGCGATTTCACCAAACGCTTGCCGACATTCTCATGCCAGGGCTGCAGTCGCCGCACCAGCATGAGATCAACGAGCAGATCGAGGTAGCGTCCAATCGTTTGGCCGGAGACGCCCAGCCCCTCGGCGAGGGCTGCAGCGTTCAATAGACCACCTTGCACATGCGCAAGCATTGTCCAGAAGCGCCGCAAGGTTGCGGCTGGAATACGCGGTCCGAGGGCAGGGATGTCACGTTCCAGATAATTACGCAGAAAATCCAGACGCCAATCCATGCTGGTTTGATCGCTTGAAGCCATGAAGCTGTCAGGAAAGCCACCACGCAGCCAGAGCGCATTCAACTGATCAGCCCCCACCTCGGTAAGCTGTAGAGGGGGCATTTCGATATACCTGACACGTCCAGCAAGGGATTCTGCCGACTGTTGGAGTAGGACGTTGGAGGCTGATCCCAAGAGCAGAAACTGGCCCGCTCGAAAACCGGCCCGCCTGCGCTGGTCGATCTGACCACGCAGGCTCTTAAAGAGGCCAGGCATCTGCTGCACCTCATCGAGGATGACGAGTTTTCCCGCCTGTTCATCCAGATATAGATCCGGTTCGGTCAGGATCTGCCTGTCCGCATCTCGTTCTAGATCAAGGTATACCGATGGTTGCTCCGAAGCGATGTCTAGAGCGAGCGTGGTTTTCCCAACCTGCCGGGGGCCGAGGAGGACAACAGCAGCTTGGCTCTCGAGCGCGGATTGCACAAAGTGATGAGTTTGGCGCTTATACATACCTTGCAATTACTCCACACGATGGAAGATTTGCAAGGATAAGCTGCTTAGCGGGTAAAGTTGCCACTCAATTGGAGATGTCGCCTGAAGTGACGAACAGGCTTAGCGTCAAAACTCACTCATAGCATCCCAAGCCGCTTCGCCCGCTCCAGCAACATCTTCACTGATGATGGCTGCCAGCTTGTCCGCCCGCGGGGTGTGCGCTCACGCATGTTCTCCAAGCGGGCGCAGATGGCCTGAAGCGTAATGTCGGGATCGGCGCCCTTGATAGCCGCGACGATGGCGGGCAGGCGATCATCTCGCGCACGCGGGCCCGCGCGATCAAGCACGGTCGTGGGGAGGAACCCATCGCGGACATAGGCGTTCACAGCGCGCAGCAGACGGCTTTGCGTCCAGTGCCGGGCCTCGGGTAGGGGGCCGTTGATGATGCGCACCACATCTTCCCAAGCCAGATCGGGGCGCAGCCGACGCACATGGGGCACCCAGTCCTGCGCAGTTTCATTCAGGCGTTCCATATATCCGTCCTGTCGCGCCAGTCGGACCTTGCGTAGCGCAGCCGGATCCCGGGCGCGCAGGCCAGGGTTTCCGCCGACCCGCCCCTTTGTTCGTGCGCTCGCCAGCCCCGCCTTGGTACGTTCGCGGATCAACGCCCGCTCGAACTCGGCCGCGGCGCCCAGAACCTGCAGTGTGAACTTGCCTTGCGGGGATCCGGTGTCGATCGGGTCCTGAATGGAACGAAAGAACGCCCCCTTGGCCTCGAGCCGCTCGATCACCTCCAGCAGATGCGACAGGGATCGCGCGAGGCGGTCGATCCGCACGACGACCAGCGTGTCGCCCTTGCTGATGCGCTCCAACACCCGCGCAAGCACCGGCCGCGCACGATTGCCGCCCGAGGCCTGTTCCTCATGGATTTCGGCGCAGCCCGCGGATTTCAGGGCCTGCGACTGGGGCAGGGGGGTCTGATCTTCGGTCGAGACGCGCGCATAACCTATCAGGGGCACGGGCAGGGGGCCTGTTTTGCAGTTTAAGATATCACTAATAAACGACCGTTTGAAAACGGATGCAAGGGCGCTCTCTGTGGCCCTGCTCAACAGAAAGCCCTTGGTTTCTACACAGTTGTCGCATTTAGTTCCC
>NZ_JBEPPX010000052.1:0-8792 GCF_040547535.1 Roseovarius sp. MBR-78 | reverse complement strand
GAAAACGAAAGCCTTTCAGGCGCGGCATTGATGACGGTATCTGCATCGCACAACCGGTACCAGCCGCAGAAGCCGCAAACAACTTGGCAATGCCCAGTAAGATTGCAACTCGCTTTCCTGCGCTTGCAATCCAGAAGGTGGTTGTATATCGCTCATATTTGAGATATACGAAACTCATTCACGGTGCAGAGACTCTATTGATCCCGAGGCTCGAGACGGTTGTCCTTGGCCACTATCTTGTTAGAGAGCTGATATTTAATGACGACCCTGCGAGACAAGATGCGCGATGATGTTCAGGTGCGAATCCTGCGTCTGTTGCAGGAAAACCCTGAGATGTCGCAGCGAGAACTGGCCAACGCTGTGGGGATCAGCACGGGTGGTATTCATTATGTTCTCACCGCGCTTCTGGACAAAGGCCTGATCAAGTTCGGCAATTTCACCGCCGCCAAAGACAAGCGGCGCTACGCCTATGTTCTGACGCGAAAGGGAATCGTCGAAAAGGCGCGGCTGACGCAGGCCTTTCTTGTTCGCAAGATGGCTGAATACGAGGCGCTGAAGGCGGAGATCGAGGCGGTTCAGCGCGAAATCGACGCAGATGACGCGCAGGAGAGTCGCTCATGAAGATCGCGATGATTGGCACAGGCTATGTGGGCCTTGTGTCGGGGGTATGTTTTTCCGATTTCGGGCATGACGTGATCTGCGTCGACAAGATGCCGGACAAGATCGCCCGCCTGGAACGCGGCGAGGTGCCGATCTTCGAGCCGGGGCTTGATGCGCTGATGGCGCGAAACGTCGAGGCCGGGCGGCTGTCCTTCACCACCGACCTGGCGCAGGCCGTGGACGGGGCCGATGCGGTGTTCATCGCCGTCGGCACGCCCACGCGGCGCGGTGACGGGCACGCAGACCTCACCTATGTCATGGCCGCCGCCGAGGAGGTGGCGCAGGCGCTGACCGGCTATGCCGTGATCGTCACCAAATCCACCGTGCCCGTGGGCACCAACCGCAGGGTGAAACAGGTGGTGGCCAAGGCCAACCCGACGGCCGAATTCGACGTCGCCTCGAACCCCGAATTTCTCCGCGAGGGCGCGGCGATCGAGGATTTCATGAAGCCCGACCGCGTGGTTGTCGGCATCCAGACCGAGCGCGCGGCGGAGGTGATGGCCGATATCTACCGCCCGCTTTACCTGCGCGATTTCCCGATCCTGACCACCGATCTGGAAAGTGCCGAGATGATCAAATACGCGGCCAACGCATTCCTCGCCACCAAGATCAGCTTTATCAACGAGGTGGCGGCGCTGTGCGAACGCGTCGGCGCGGATGTGAAGGAAGTGGCGCGCGGCATCGGTCTTGACGGGCGGATCGGCAGCAAGTTTCTGCATGCGGGCCCCGGCTATGGCGGCTCGTGCTTTCCCAAGGACACCTCGGCGTTGGCGCGGATCGGGCAGGAACACGCGGTGCCGCAAACCATCGTCGAGACGGTGATCCGCGTCAACGACGGGGTCAAGCTGCGGATGATCGAAAAGCTGCGCGATCTCTGCGAGGGCAGTTTCAACGGCAAGGTGGTGGCGGTGCTGGGGGCGACATTCAAACCCAATACCGACGATATGCGCGACGCGCCGAGCCTGACCATCGTGCCGGCGCTGGTGGGTGGCGGGGCCAAGGTGCGCGTGGTCGATCCGCAAGCGCGGCGCGAGGGCGAGGCGCTCTTGCCCGGCGTGGCGTGGGTGGACGATCCCTACAAGGCTGCGCAAAAGGCCGATCTGCTGGTGATCTTGACCGAATGGAACGAGTTCCGCGCGCTCGATCTCGAGCGGCTGGCCAAGCGGATGGCCCATCCGCGCATGGCCGACCTGCGCAATATATATTCCGCGAAGGACGCGAAACGCGCGGGGTTCGAGGCTTATGTGGGGGTTGGACGCTGATGCGTATTCTTATCACCGGCACTGCCGGGTTCATCGGGTTTCACTTGGCCAAGCTGCTACTGGCCGAGGGGCTCGTCGTCCACGGCTATGACGGGATGACGGATTACTATGATGTCGCGCTCAAGCAGCGGCGGCATCAGATGCTGCTGCAAAACCCGAATTTTGCCGCGACCGAGGGGATGCTGGAGGATCAGGCGCTGTTCGATCGTGTCGCGGATGCGTTCGCGCCCGATGTCATCATCCATCTCGCGGCGCAGGCAGGCGTGCGCTATAGTCTTGAAAATCCGCGCGCCTATCTCGATGCCAACGTCATTGGCACATTCAACGTCATGGAAGCCGCGCGCAGGCTGGGCGTGCAGCATTTGCTGATGGCCTCGACCAGTTCGGTCTATGGGGCAAATACCGAGATGCCGTTCATCGAGACGGAAAAGGCCGACACGCAGCTGACCATCTATGCCGCCACCAAAAAGGCCAATGAGAGCATGGCCCATGCCTGGGCGCATCTTTACGATCTGCCGATCACCATGTTCAGGTTCTTTACCGTCTATGGCCCCTGGGGGCGGCCCGATCTGGCGCTTTACAAGTTCGTCGATGCGATCCTCGACGGGCGGCCCATCGACATCTACAACCACGGCGACATGTATCGCGACTTTACCTATGTCGACGATCTGGTGCGCGCGATCCGCCTGCTCATTGATGCCACCCCGCAACGCCCCGAGGATGGGGTCGTGCCCGAGGGCGACAGCCTGTCGCCGGTGGCGCCCTACCGTGTGGTCAATATCGGCAATTCCGACAAGGTGCGGCTCTTGGATTTCGTCGATGCGATCGAGGACTGCCTCGGGCGGAAGGCAATCCGCAATTACATGGGAATGCAGACCGGCGACGTGCCCGCGACCTGGGCCAATGCGGATTTGCTGAAGACTTTGACAGGCTATCGCCCGCAAACCGATTTCCGCGATGGCATCGCACGGTTTGTCGAGTGGTATAGGGAGTATTCAGGAAAATGACATCTGACATGAAAACGATTGCCATTACAGCCCCGAACGCATCAACCCCGGCGACAAGCAGCACCGCCTGCCCTTGCTTACAGTGTCACCCCAGCTCGGCGGGCCATATACTTCTCGACCATCGAGATTTCTGTGGCTGACAGTATACGGTCGATTAGCAGAAATCCGAACAGGCGACCGTGAAAACGCCGATGACTGCCTGCGCCGGAACTGAAATGCAATGGCCCGTTCCGGTATGGCCCTCCGCCAGTCGCGGCGCTGGATTGCCCGACTTGCACACCGTTTTCCCGCAACGCGATCAAGGGCGCGTCAAGGTCCGACAGACCCGAATACAAAACCGGCTGATTAAGGTTCAGGCTTGTTTTAACATCGCCCGCAGAGGATTTGCCGGCATGAAAAAACCTTGTATCACCCCCTCCAGCTTGGGGTATTTCAAACGCAAACCGCTGAAAACCTGTGTCAATAAAGTTCACGAGCACCCCGGCGTTGAGGTTGTCAGAGAGCTTTTCCACGCCGATCACGATGCTGGTCTGCGATGTATGCGTCAGGCCAATGCCGGGGGTGGTCATCCAGCGCGGATCGTCCGTCCCGCCGAAATACAGATAGTAGCAATCGCGCTGCCCGGTCTCGGTGATGTCAAAGTGCGACCGCGCACGCTGATATGCGGTAAGGCTTGCGCCCGCCTCAACCTGAAACCCGCTGACCCTGAACCCGCGCGCAGAGTGCGTGTCCACCTTGAGCAATCCTGTATTCCTCGGGCCTGTCGAAAGGCTGGTTGCTGTACGCGCGACACGCCATAAGCCGGGAGCGACCTCGACTGGGGTAGCGAAATTTACGCTGTCCCCGTTATTGCCGATAACCAAGGCGAAATCCGTTCCCGGAACAGGGGCCGCGCCGTCATCCATCCGCACGAAACACGATATTGTGTATTCGGTATTCGGCTCAACTCCGTGATCTCTGTAACCGATCCGATTGCCGACTGTGCCACCGGGGAACTGGAGAGTACCGTCAAAGTCGGGCAATCCCAGTGCTGCATCCGCGATGCCAGTGCTGGTATTCAGTTGCGCAATAGTCGGCTCAGACAAGGGTGACAGGTTCCGTTGTCCGGTAGAAGGCACCCTGCCATAAGTTGGCCGCGCTTGCGCAGATTGGGTTGCGTGCAGCGCGTTGCCCGAAAGGTCTGAAGCCAGACCCACAGGTTGGCCGGGAGCCGTCAACGCGACCATCCCGTTTGCGTCCTGAAACAAGGTCGATGTCCGGGACGGATCGAACCAAACCCCCTTTTCCCCTGCATCAAACAGCAATCGTGGATGCCATTGACTTCGCGATCTGTGGGGTCCTGAGGTCACGGAAAGGTCAGTAACTATCTTCATGCCAGCACCAGTGCATGGATGCCCTGTGCCGTGGTGCCCGTGGCGTGTACCCGGCGAACCCCGAGCGGCAAAAGCGAGAAATCGGCCACCGAAAGGCTTCGCGTTTCGCCCGTGGCGCTAATCAGGCTTACCATGCCGCCGGTCTCGACATAAAGGCCGATGGCCACATCGGGCAGGTCAATCGTGTCGGACGGGGTGACGGGCAGGGCATCGGTTGCCGGTCCGGACAAGGCATGGCTACGGTTTTCAAAAGGGTTCATGTCAGCTCCTGTTTGCAAGACGCCCGCCAAGATCAATGACAGGTCACCCGCAAAGGATTATTTGGGGCAGGTTTCCACGGGCTGAAGACAGCGTGCGATACCCCGGCAACACCCCCGTTCAGGCTTGTCAGCGGGGCCGTCAACCTGTATCGGTTGGTCAATGTTTCGCCCGTCAACCGCTGTTGAAACAGTAGGTATCGCAGTGCAAATTTTTAAAATTTATCAAGTGAAATCATGATTATAGATAATGACACCGAAACGACGGCTTCCCTGATCGACCTTGTCGGGGATATGTTCGGCCCGGCCCCCACGCCGCTGCACCGCCCTGTGTTCGAGGGTAATGAGCGCGCCTATCTGGTTGATACGATCGATTCCAATTTCGTCTCTTCAGTCGGGGCGCGGGTGACCGAGTTCGAGAATCGGATCGCGGAATTCACCGGATGCGCGCGCGCGGTTGCCACCATGAACGGCACGGCGGCGCTGCATATGGCGCTGCTTGTGGCGGGGGTGCGTGCGGGGGACGAGGTGATCTCGCAGGCGCTGACCTTTGTCGCCACCTGCAACGCGATCAGCTATATCGGCGCGCGCCCGGTCTTTGTCGATGTCGACCGCGACACGATGAGCATGGGCCCCACCGCCCTGCGCCGCTGGCTCGAGGCCAACACAAGGCGCGACGGGGCCGATACCGTCAACCGTCAAACCGGCGCGCGCATCGCCGCCTGCGTGCCGATGCACACGTTCGGCCTGCCGGGGCGCATCGCCGAGATTGCTGCTATCTGCGATGAGTTCGGCATTACCCTTGTCGAAGACGCCGCCGAGTCGCTGGGCAGCTATGTCGGCCCCCGCCACACCGGCAAGTTTGGCAAACTTGCCACGCTCAGCTTCAACGGCAACAAGATCATCACCACCGGCGGCGGCGGCATGATCGTGACTGACGATCACGCCCTTGCCGACCGCGCCAAGCACCTGACGACCACCGCCAAGGTGCCGCACAAGTGGGAATTCGTGCATGACGAGGTGGGCTATAATTACCGCTTGCCCAATCTCAACGCGGCTTTGGGATGTGCGCAGATGGAAAAGCTGCCCGCCATGCTGCGCATCAAGGCCGATATCGCGGCCCGTTACCGCGCTTTTTGCGCCGAACATGATCTGCATTTTGTCGACCCCATCGACGGCACCACGGCGAATTTCTGGCTGAACGCCGTGCGGCTGGAGGATCGTAATGCGCGTGACACATTCCTTGAATACACCAACGCGCGGGGCGTGATGACCCGCCCGATCTGGGCCCTGATGAGCGACCTCAACGCCTTCGCCGATTGCCAGACGGATGGGCTTGAAGCCTCTCGCTGGCTGGCGGACCGGATCGTCAACCTGCCCTCCAGCGTTCCCGAAAGTGAATTCCACAGGCTTGCGACATGAACATTCTCGATCTCATCGGACGCGACCGCGCGCTGTTCGACACCGATATCGCGCGTCATGACGCACAGTTGCGCGATCTGGTGGGCGCGTCGCGGTTTCTGGTGATCGGCGGCGCAGGTTCTATCGGGCAGGCAGTCACCCGCGAGATATTCAAACGCAACCCGCGCGCCCTGCATGTGGTGGATATCAGCGAAAACAACATGGTCGAGCTGGTGCGCGACATCCGCAGCACGCTGGGCTATAACGATGCCGATTTCCGCACCTTTGCGATTGATTGCGGCAGCCGCGAATTTGCGGCGCTGATGGCGGCGACCAGCGGCTATGATTACGTGCTGAACCTCTCGGCGCTGAAACATGTGCGCTCTGAAAAAGACCCGTTCACGCTGATGCGGCTGATTGAGGTCAATATCCTCAACACCATCGCGACGCTGCACGCCGCCCGCGACAAGGGCGCGGCCAAGTATTTCTGCGTCTCAACCGACAAGGCCGCGAACCCCGTCAACATGATGGGCGCAAGCAAGCGGATCATGGAAATGTTCCTGATGCGCGAAAGCCTGACCATGCCGATTTCCACCGCGCGCTTTGCCAATGTCGCCTTTTCCGACGGCTCGCTTTTGCACGGCTTCAACCAGCGCTTTGCCAAGAACCAGCCGATTTCCGCGCCCAATGACGTGCGCCGCTATTTCGTCACACCGCAGGAATCGGGCGAGCTGTGCCTGATGTCCTGCATGACGGGCGGCAACCGCGACATCTTCTTTCCCAAGCTGAGCGAGGCGCTGAACCTCACCCGGTTTTCCGATATCGCCGTGCGCTACCTGCACGCGCGCGGGTTCGAGCCGCATGAATGCGCGACCGAGGACGAGGCCCGCGACCGCGCCGCAGAGCTGATCCCCACGGGCAAATGGCCGGTCTATTTCTTCGCCTCCGACACCACCGGCGAAAAGGATTTCGAGGAATTCTTTACCACGGCCGAAACCCTCGACATGGACCGTTTCGACAGTATCGGCGTGATCCTGAACGCGCCCGAATTTGATCCCGCCAGCCTCGATCACTTCCTTGCCGAAATCGACCGCATCCGCAACGCGGCGACATGGGACAAGCCCGAGATCGTCGCGCTGTTCAACGCCATGATCCCGGATTTCGATCACAAGGAAACCGGCAAATACCTTGACGCAAGGATGTAGGCCATGTTGCAACGTCTGCTTGATATCGTCTTTTCTGGCATTGCGCTGATCTTGCTGGCCCCCATCCTTGTGCCGGTCGCGCTGATCCTGCGGTTTTCCGGCGAGGGCGAGGTGTTTTTCGGCCAGAACCGCGTCGGGCTGGGCGGCGGCTATTTCAAGCTGTTGAAATTTGCCACCATGCTCAAGAACAGCCCGAACATGGGCACCGGCACGGTCACGCTCAAGGATGATCCGCGCGTGCTGCCGGTGGGAAAATTCCTGCGCAAGACCAAGATCAACGAATTGCCGCAACTGCTCAATATCCTCAAGGGTGATATGAGCATCATCGGCCCGCGCCCGCAGACGAGGCGCTGCTTCGACGCCTTCCCCGACGGCTCGCAACAGGCCATCGTGACGGTGCGACCGGGCCTGTCGGGGATCGGATCCATCGTGTTTCGCGGCGAAGAGGACATGATGCACGCCGCAAATGACCCGGACCGGTTTTATGATCAGGTGATCATGCCCTACAAGGGCCAGTTGGAGGAATGGTATGTCCGCCACCAATCCATCGCCACCTATCTGGCATTGATCGCACTCACCATCTGGGTCGTGCTCAACCCGCGCTCGGGCATCGTCTGGCGGGTGTTCCCCGATCTGCCCGCCCCGCCCAAGGATATCGCGGGCGATGTGAACTGGACCACCGCGCGCCATGCCGCATGATGAGAACACGCTTCGGCAGGTTGGTGCGCTGCATTCCAGTTGTATCGATCAGGGCTTTCTTTCCAGCCTCGGCCCCCGCTTTCTGACCGTGCTTTACCGTGCGATCGACCGCAGCGACGACGCGGTTCTGATTGTCGAGACGGACGGCAACGGCGTTATCGGCTTTGTCACCGGCGGCAGCGGCATGGGGCCGATCTATGGCCAGATGATCCGCGATTGGCCCAATCTGATTCTAGCCCTGCTGCCGATCCTGTTTCAGCCGCGCAAGGTGCTGGGAATACTCGAAATCCTGAAGCGCCGCGACAAGGATGATCCCGGCGGCGACCTGCCTCGGCACGAGTTGTTCAGCATCGCCGTGGTCCCTGCCGCGCGTGGCACAGGCGTGGCGGAACGGCTTTACCACGGTTTGGCCGCGCATTTTCTTGCCCGCAATGTGCCCGCCTTTCGTATCGTCGTAGGCGAAACCCTGACCCCCGCGCACCGCTTCTACACCCGCATGGGGGCCAAGCCGGTGGATAAGGGTGCCTCTTCGCCCTCAGTGAAAATCATGCTCGGTGGTATGGCCGCGAAGGTCGGCCGTGTTGTAGTGCCGGGCGGATTGCATACAATCGGTGGGTATATTCGACCGGCCGGTAGATCACTCGGCTTGGTGACCGATACGCCACGACTCGATACTGTCCGGCCCTTTACTGACCAGCGCACGGCGGTCGACACTGCTCTTCGGAAAGCTTCTGACCTAAAAGAAGGGTGGGATGCACATGGCGCCGCCTTACGAGAGCATCTGGGATGACGCCGCGGTCGTGTCTCGAATCTGGTTGAAATTCTGCGGCGGCGCTCTCCGAACGGTGTGATTTGGGCCTGCTCAGGCGGCGAGGTCAAGGGTCATGGGTTCGATCGGCTTGTCGAGGGTTTGCCAGCCGTCGATCTT
>NZ_JBEPPX010000051.1:0-9587 GCF_040547535.1 Roseovarius sp. MBR-78 | reverse complement strand
GATCTCCTCTGGCGGTGCCAGCCGCCGGTTGGGTGGGTTTCGTTCACCCGGAGATTACGCCACCTTCAAATTTCCACCACCTTCGCGACAGGACCGCACCTGCAACGACCTCTGTTTTTGATCTTGTTGTTTCGGTTATTCGCCTTTTTATAACCCTAGCAGGCCGCTGAAAAAGCTTTTTGAGCAGTATTTTTCGTCGACCTCGTCGATGTTGGAAGCGAGCGCTTTCCCTCAGCTCAACGAGAGCGCTCAAAAAACCTGCCCATTTTGGCGCAAGCGTATCGACGGCGGACTTTTCAGCGCCCTGTTAATGGTGCCCGGGGGCGGAATCGAACCACCGACACGAGGATTTTCAATCCACTGCTCTACCCCTGAGCTACCCGGGCACGGGTGAGGGGCACGCCCTCGGGTGGGCAGTTCTTAGGCGAGCGTGGGCGGGCTGTCCAGAGGCTTCGGTTGATTTCAGTGCGGTTTTTGTGCCTCGATGTCCGCCGCTTCCGCCGCCTCGGCCATGTCCTCGGGATCGTGTGACGGCACGCGATAGCTCTCGGAGACCCATTTGCCGAGGTCGATATCGGCGCAGCGGCGCGAGCAGAACGGGCGGTAGCGCGGCACCATTGCCTTGCCGCAGATCGGGCAGGTCATCGCAGCGCCCCGGCGAGCGGCAGGCGCGCGCGCTGGCGCTGCAATTCGTAATGGCCAAGCGGCGTCCATCCCGCGAGGATCGTCTCGACCTCGTCACGGCGAAAGGCGGCGCGCAACGTATCCTCGAAAACGCGGCGGTCCTTCTTGGGCATGGGGGCAAGATCGAGCGCGATCTGCCCGCCAAGGCCGCGCAGCCGCAATTGCCGAGGCAGCTCTCGCGCCAGCGCGATATTGGCCTTGAGCCCGGCGGCGGGGCTTGTATCCGCCCCGGTATTCACATCCACGGCGACAAGCGCGCGCGTCGGCTCGATAAAGGCATCCGCCCCGCCGGGCAGCGCCACCTGCGGCGCACAGAGCGCGTCGATCTGCTCCAGAACGCCGAACTCGGCGAAACAGCCCGGCTCGCGGCTCAGCTCCTCGGGCAGGGGCCAGTCGCGCCACGCGCGTGCATGGGGGCCGTCCCCGTCCACAAGCTTTTCCGGCCCTTGCCCGTCGCTGTCACCAAGCACGGTTTCGGCCAGCGCGCGCATCTGCGCGATATCGGCGGCGATCTCGTCATCCTCCCCGCCCGCGCAGGCCGAACGCAGGATCAGCCCCATGCCGCTGGTGCCCATCGCGTCGCGGGCGATCTCGTGCAGGCGCGCGCGCTCTTCGTCGTCGCGGATCGCGCGCGAGATGTTGAGGCCGGGCGCATCGGGGGTGACAATGGCATAGCGGCTCTTGAAGAGGATGCGGGTGGTGACCGGGATCGCCTTGCCCGGCTCGGCATGGCCGGTGACCTGCACCAGAAGCGCCTGCCCCGGTGCGATGCCCTTGACCTGCCGCAGAAAGGCCGAGCCATCGGGCGTGCGCAGGAACAGCCCGCCCTGCCCCTTGACCGGGCGGTCGGCGATGGCGCGATAGATGGTGCCGGGGCGCGGCGTGTCGCTGTCGATCAGGAGATCCTCCAGCCTGCCACTGACAAGCAGCGCAGCCGCCTCGCGGCCCGCCAGATGATCGAGGGCTATGGTGGTCATGAGCGCTCCTTCCAGAGGGGATAGCCTGCGGCCTGCAAGAGGCCCGCGGTTTCCGCAAGCGGCAGGCCGACAATGCCGGTGAACGAGCCCGATATCCACGGCACGAACGCGCCCGCCATGCCCTGAATCCCGTAGCCGCCGGCCTTGCCCTGCCATTCGCCCGAGGCGAGATAGGCGTTGATGTCCTCGTCCGAGAGGCGCTTGAGCTTGACCGCGCTCAGCACGTCGCGCTCCCACAAATTCTCCCCCCGGCGCACCGCCACGGCGGTGATGACGCGGTGCCGCCGTCCCGACAGCGCATGAAGAAACTGCGCCGCCTCGCCCGCGCTGCCGGGCTTGCCGAGGATGCGGCGGCCCATGGCGACGGTGGTATCGGCGGCAAGCACGATGTCATCCGCGCCCGCCTCGGTGGCCTCGGCCTTTTCACGCGCCATGCGCGCACAATAGGGGCGGGGCAATTCGCCCTTGCGCGGAGTCTCGTCGATTTCGGGGGGACGAATCGCATCCGGCACCACCCGGATCTGCGCCAGCAGGTCATGGCGGCGGGGGCTGCCCGATCCAAGAATCAATCCCATGAAGCGCGGCGCTTACTTGAAGCGGTAATTGATCCGGCCCTTGGTCAGATCATAGGGCGTCATTTCCACCTGCACCTTGTCGCCCGCAAGAACGCGGATGCGGTTCTTGCGCATTTTTCCTGCCGTATGCGCGATGATCTCATGGCCGTTTTCAAGCTCGACCCTGAATGTCGCGTTCGGCAGGAGTTCCTTGACGACACCGGGAAATTCGAGCGTGTCTTCCTTGGCCATGGTCTCTCCTTGCAGAAACATTCCGCTGAAATGCGGAACGCGTGCTTAAATGCGCCTGTCGAGGGTTTTTTTCAAGGTCTAATCAGCGCAGGCGCTCAACTGTGGCCGCACCGTCACGGCCCGACTGATCGGCCCAGTGGCGGCGGTTGAGAACGACGCCATCGGCGCGCACATGGGCAACGCGGGCAAGGTCCACCTCGGCCTCGGTCCAGCCGGGGTGGTTGAGCACGCCTTCGGCGATCACGCCGGTGGCCGGAAAGCCGGTATCGGGGGGGCCAAAGATGCCGCCCATGCCGGTATTGGTATCGACGGCGGGCGACCACGCCGCCCCGCCCACGGTCGAGGCCATCACGCTCACGCATTGCGCCTCAAGCGCACGCGCCATCGCCCCGATACGCACCCGCCAATAGCCGGTCAGCGCCTCGGTGCAGGAGGGCACGAGCAGGAGATCGGCCTCCGACAGGGCGCGGCCCAGCAGGGGAAATTCACTGTCATAGCAGATGAGGATGCCGATGGTGCCCAGCGCGGTATCGAAAAGCCGCAGCGGCCCGCCCGGTGCAACGCCCCATTCCTCGCGCTCGAACCGTGTCATGATCTGCTTGTCCTGATGGGCGCGCGCGCCCGTCGGCGTATAAAGCGTGGCGCGGTTGACCGGGCGGGGGCCAAGAGCGGGATCAAAGACCGGGGCCGACGCGCCAAGGATATGCACCCCGTAGCGCGCGGCGAGATCGGCGTGCAGATCGCCCACATCGCCCATCACCGTATCGACCGCATGAAGCGAGCGTTCCAGATCGCCCGCCACCTCCGGCCCCTGAAGCGTGGCCAGTTCCATCGCGCCATATTCGGGAAACACTGCCAGATCGGCACCATGCGCGGCGGCATCGGCCACCCATTCGGTGAGTTTGGCGGCATATTCGGCCCATGACCCGAGCATATCGAGCGGATAGGCGGCGGTGGCGATCTTCATGGCGGCACTCCTCGTTGTGGCCCGTTCTAGCCGCCCCGCCCGCCCGCGTCGAGCGATTGCCGCGCGCCGCGCAACCGTGCTACGCTTGAGCGAACGAGGCAGGGCAGCCCGGCACATGAAAAAAACGGCACTTCAACAATACCAGCGGCTTGAGGCGGCGGCGCTGTGGCGGCCCGACGCCGAGGCGCAGCGTCTGGACGTGATCGTGTCGTTGGGCGAGGCGACGCTGACGATCACCGACACGCGCGACCGGGTGAAGGCGCATTGGTCGCTTGCCGCCATTGCCCGTGCCAATCCCGGCGGGGTGCCCGCCCTCTACCATCCCGACGCAGACCCCGGCGAGACACTCGAAATCGCCGAGGGCGAGGAAGAGATGATCGCCGCCATCGAGACCCTGCGCAACGCCGTCGCCCGCCAGCGGCCAAGGCCGGGGCGGCTGCGCCTCGCCGGGATGGTCGCCAGCTTGCTGGGGGTGGTGCTGGTGGTCACGCTCTGGCTGCCGGGGGCGGCGCGGGATCACGCGTTGCGCGTCGTGCCCGCGGTCAAGCGGGTGGAAATCGGGCAGGCGCTGCTCGGTCATGTGCAGCGCGTGACCGGCCCAGCCTGCCGCACACCGGGCGGCACTGCCGCGCTCGCCGTGCTGGAACAGCGGCTGCCCCCGGCACGGGGGCGCAGCCGGTTGATGGTGGTGCGCAGCGGGGTTGGCGAGGCGCTGCGCCTCACTGGCGGCACCATCCTCGTCAGCGCCGACCTCGTCGAGGATCACGACACGGCGGATGTGGTCGCCGGGGCCATCATCGCCGCGCATCTGCGCGCCGAGACGCACGATCCGCTGGAGCGGCTTCTGAGCGATGCGGGCCTGTGGGAGGTGCTGCGGCTTCTCGCCACCGGCAGCCTGAGCGATGCGGCCCTGCGCGCCCATGCCGAAACGCTGCTCCGGGCACCGCCCGCGCCACTGCCCGATGCCACGCTGATTACGGGCTTCGCCCGCTGGCAGGTGCGCGCCACGCCCTATGCCTATGCCCGCGATGTGACCGGTGAAACGGTTCTTGGCCTGATCGAGGCCGATCCCTTTGCCCGCACCGCCGACCTGCCCCCGATTCTGAGCGATGCCGACTGGCTGCGGCTTCAGGGGATATGCGGGGGGTAGGTCAGGGTGGCGGTTGGCCGGTGACATTGGCCCGGAGCGGGCGTTGAGTGTTTGGGATCGGTCGTGTGGTGCGCGACCGCCGGGTGAGTGCCATAGCGATCTTGCGTGGCGCGGACCGTTTCGCACTTGGGTGCGAGAGCCGTCATGCAGGAGTGTCCCCCGTCTTTTCCATGACCCGAACGGATACCTAGTTGGGCAACGATGCGCCGGGGCCGCGGTGGTTGCAACGCTGGATCAGACCAGCCCCGGCCAGGGTGTCGTCAAAATCACTCCGCCAGGCCAAGAGGGTCGGCGAGGCACCGGGGGTATCGGGGGCCTATTCAACGACTTCCTGCGCGTCCACGCCCCAGAGCGCGGATTTCTCGGCCCAGCCGTCATAGCCCCCCGCCGAGAGCGCACACCACGTCACGCCGCATTCCGACAGCCGCGCGATAACCCCTGCCTCGAGCCGTGCGACGACCATCGCGCCGGGCTCGGGGCGGGCGAGAACATCGAGAAGATCGGGCTCAACGATGGCTGTGCGCACACCCGACAGGAGTGTGTAATGCACCCAGCCGCCCGCGCCGTCGCGATCCTCGACCCGCCGCCAGTGCCCGAATTCGGCGGTGACGCGCAGCGGCATGGCGCGGCGCTTGTAGACCCAGTCGATGCGATGGGTGAGGCTCGGGCCGCGCCGGACATTGGCCTCGGAGGTCTTGAGCGAGACGTAGCGCGGCAATGGCAGGCCGGTGACGCTGCCGCGTTCCGCCGCGCTCGCGACGCTGCCCAGTGCCATGACAATCAAGGCCAGCCCAAGTCGTCGCATCCCGGCTCTCCGATTTCTGCCCGTGTTACCGGCAAGGGTTCTTGTGCCCCGCCTGATCCTGCGCCACTCTGCCAGCACCGCGCGCGAAAGAAAAGCCGGAGGAGGGCCGCCATGTCGTCAGAACCCCTGAATGTTGTCGTTACGCGACGCCTGCCCGAGCCGGTCGAGCGGCGGATGCAGGAGCTGTTCGACGTGCGCCTGCACGAGGATGACACGCCGATGAGCCGCGAGGCGCTGGCGCAAGCGATGCGCGAGGCCGATATCCTTGTGCCGGTCATCACCGACCGGATCGACGCCGGCCTTATCGGGCAGGCGGGCGACCGGCTCAAGCTTATCGCCAATTACGGCGCGGGGGTCGATCATATCGACGTCGAGACGGCCCGGCAGCGCGGAATTCTGGTCTCCAACACGCCCGGTGTGCTGACCGACGATACCGCCGATATGACGATGGCGCTGATTCTCGCGGTCACGCGTCGCCTGCCCGAGGGGCTCGCGGCGATGCAGTCGGGGGACTGGCACGGCTGGTCGCCGACGGCCTTTCTTGGCGGGCGGATCGCGGGGCGGCGGCTGGGTATTCTCGGCATGGGGCGGATCGGGCAGGCGGTGGCGCGGCGCGCGGCGGCCTTCGGAATGCAGGTGCATTACCACAATCGCCGCCGCCTGCGCCCCGAGATCGAGGCCGAGACCGGCGCGACCTGGTGGGAGAGCCTCGATCAGATGGTGGCGCGGATGGATGTGCTGAGCATCAACTGCCCGCACACGCCCGCGACCTTTCACCTGATGAACGCGCGGCGATTGAAGCTGATGAAGCCCGATGCGGTGATCGTCAACACAAGCCGCGGCGAGGTGATCGACGAGAACGCGCTGACCCGGATGCTGCGCGCCGGAGAGATCGCGGGGGCGGGGCTCGATGTCTACGAGCGCGGGGCCGAGATCAATCCGCGCCTGCGCGAATTGCCCAATGTCGTGCTGTTGCCGCATATGGGATCGGCCACCCGCGAGGCGCGGATCGAGATGGGCGAGAAGGTCATCATCAACATCAAGACCTTTGAGGACGGCCATCGCCCGCCCGATCAGGTCGTGCCCGCGATGCTCTGAGCGGCGTGGCGTTCGGGATATTCCTTGCCACCGCGCCGGGGCTTGAGGCCGCGCTTGCCGAAGAGGTGGCGGCGCTCGGGTTTCACCCGGCCAGGGCGGTGCCCGGCGGGGTCGAAATCGAGGGCGGCTGGCGTGATGTCTGGCGCGCGAACCGCGAGGTGCGCGGCGCGAACCGCGTGCTTGCGCGGATCGGTGCGTTTCGCGCCATGCACCTTGCACAGCTTGATAAACGGGCGCGGAAATTCGACTGGGCCTCGGTGCTGCGCGCCGATGTGCCGGTCAAGGTCGAGGCCACCTGCCGCCGCTCGAAAATCTACCATGCCGGTGCCGCGACGCAGCGGATCGTGCGGGCGATCACCGAGACCCTCGGCGCGCCCGAGGGCGGCGATGGGGCGATCCGGGTGATGGCCCGGATCGAGGACGATCTGGTGAGCCTGAGCGTCGATAGCTCGGGCGAGCCGCTGCACCGGCGCGGCCACAAGCTTGCCACGGGCAAGGCCCCCCTGCGCGAAACGCTGGCGGCGCTGTTCCTGCGGCAATGCGGCTATGACGGGCGCGAACCGGTGCTTGATCCGATGTGCGGCTCTGGCACCTTCCCGATCGAGGCGGCCGAGATCGCGCTTGGCCTTGCCCCCGGTCGCGACCGGCGCTTCGCCTTCGAGGATCTGGCGACATTCGATGCCGAGGCATGGCAGGCGATGAGGGCGCAGACGGTGCCGCGCGCGACCGGGCTGCGGTTTCTTGGGTTTGATCGTGACGCGGGCGCGGTGCGCATGGCCGGAGAGAATGCGGCGCGTGCCGATGTGAGCGCGGTGACGCAGTTCGCCTGTCAGCCGGTCTCGGCCTTGACCCGCCCCGAGGGCGCACCCGGCCTTGTCATGGTCAACCCGCCCTATGGCGCGCGCATCGGCGAGCGCAAGCTGCTCTTCGGCCTCTACGGCAGTCTGGGCGAGGTGCTGCGGCGTGAGATGCGGGGCTGGCGCGTCGGGCTTGTCACCAGCGATGGCGGGCTTGCGCGCGCGACCGGGCTGCCGTTCTT
Source organism: Roseovarius sp. MBR-78 (assembly GCF_040547535.1). Lineage (NCBI taxonomy): Bacteria > Pseudomonadati > Pseudomonadota > Alphaproteobacteria > Rhodobacterales > Roseobacteraceae > Roseovarius > Roseovarius sp. MBR-78. The sequence goes on along the minus strand of NZ_JBEPPX010000051.1, from coordinate 2,061 downwards.
GCCACCGGGGCCGCCGGTGGCGCATGGTGGGCTCAAGGTGACGCTGTGGCGCACCGATCCGCTGTGACGGGGGTATCCCGTGATTTTCGGTCGGTGGTAACACGGTGTTAATCCGGGCCTGCATATGCTGCGGGGCAGATGAGACAGGAGGCAAGGAATGCGCGCGCTGCTGCTTCTGCTTGGGTTTCTCGCCGCGCCGCTGATGGCGCAGCAGGCGGCGGATGCCATCGCACCCGAAGGCGGCGGGGCAGGGGGGGTGCAGGTGCCGCCAATGCTGGCCGCGTCTGCGGCGGCCAAGGCGGCGGGACGGGTCGTCGAGGCCGATACCTGGATGATCGCCGCCGCGCACCCGCTCGCGGTAGAGGCGGGGGCGCGCGTGCTGCGCGCGGGGGGCACGGCGGCGGATGCGATGGTGGCGGTGCAGGCGGTTCTGGGGCTGGTGGAGCCACAAAGCTCTGGCCTTGGCGGCGGCGCGTTCCTTGTCTGGCATGACGGGGCCACGGGCGCGATCACCACGCTTGACGGGCGCGAGACCGCGCCGATGTCGGCGACGCCCAAGCTCTTTCTTGACGCTGCCGGCCAACCGCTCGATTTCTTCGAGGCGGTGGTGGGCGGGCGCTCGGTGGGCGTGCCGGGCACGCCCGCGCTTTTGGCCGAGGCGCAGCGGCGGTGGGGGCGCGCCGATTGGCCGGTGCTGTTCGAGGATGCGATTCGGCTCGCGGATGAGGGCTTTGCGGTCAGCCCGCGCCTTGCCTCTCTGGTGGCGGGCGATGCGGCGCGGCTGGCGCGATTCGCGGCGACGCGCGCCTATTTCCTGCCCGGCGGCACCCCCATCAAGGCGGGCGAGATCCTGCGCAACCCCGCCTATGCCGATACGCTGCGTATCCTCGCCCAAGAGGGGGCGGCCCCGTTCTATACCGGCCCCATCGCCGCCGATATCGTCGAGACGGTGCAGGGGGCCGGGGACAATCCCGGCACGCTCAGCCGCGCCGATCTCGCGATCTATGCGGTGCGCGAGCGCGAGGCCGTCTGTGCTCCCTATCGCGGCTATGAGGTTTGCGGCATGGGGCCGCCCTCGTCGGGGGGCGTGACGGTGGCGCAGATACTGGGGATGCTCGCGCCCTATGACCTCGCCGCGCTCGGCCCCGACAGCGCCGATGCATGGCGGCTGATCGGCGATGCCAGCCGCCTGGCCTTTGCCGACCGGGGGCGGTATCTCGCGGATAGCGATTTCGTGCCGGTGCCGGTGCGCGGGCTGCTGGCCCCCGGCTATTTGCGCGACCGTGCGCGGCTTTTGCGCGGCGATGACGCGCTTCCCGAGGTGGCCCCCGGCACGCCGGAATTCGATCACGCGCTGGATTGGGGTCAGGGCAAGACGCTCGCGCAGCCTGCGACCTCGCATATCTCCATCGTGGACGGGTATGGCAACGCGCTGTCGATGACCACCACGATCGAGAACGGATTCGGCTCGCGGCTGATGGTGCGGGGGTTCCTGCTCAATAACGAGCTTACGGATTTCTCCTTTGCCAGCCACGAGGGCGGGCGGCCCATCGCCAATGCCGTCGCCCCCGGCAAGAGGCCCCGCTCGTCGATGGCCCCGACGATCCTGCGCCGCGATGGGCAGCCGGTTCTGGTGCTGGGCAGCCCCGGTGGCAGCCGAATCATCGGCTTTGTCGCCAAGACGATCATCGCTTGGGCGGATTGGGGCATGGATGTGCAGCAGGCGGTGGCGCTACCGCATCTCGTCAACCGGTTCGGGCGCTACGATATAGAGCCCGGTGCGGTGTGGCTCGTCCCGGCGCTGGCAGAGCTTGGCTATGAGGTGGAAGTGCGGTCGATGACCTCGGGGTTGCACGCGATAGAACTGGGCGCGCCCCTCGCAGGCGGGGCAGACCCGCGCCGCGAGGGGCTCGCTTACGGCGAATGACCGCTCTGACCGCCGCGTTGCAGAAAGTTTCATTTTTTTGAAAAAACCACTTGCGACTCTTTGCGAGTATCCGTAAACCCGCCTTCACCGACACGGCGGGGACGCGGTGTTGGGGCGCTGGACGGGCTGGTTGG
>NZ_JBEPPX010000050.1:0-9610 GCF_040547535.1 Roseovarius sp. MBR-78 | reverse complement strand
GATCGGCCCTCGAAGCCCGCGATATTCTCCAGCACCGCAACCCATGTTTCCTGAACGATTTCCTCGGCGGTGGCCTGATTTTTGACGACCCCCGCGCAAAGCCGCAACATCGCGCCGTTATGCCTGCGATAGACGCGCTCGAATGTGGCACTGTCCGCAACGGCCAGAAGGGCAATGATCTCGTGTTCGTCTTGCGCCTGTCCTGACATGCCTCGCCCCGGTTATCGCGCTGCAGCCATGAAGGATGCAGAGCTCTTTGGCAACAGGGGCGCAATCGACCGCGCAAAAGGCGAGGGTGTTTGCGCCATTGCCCACGGCAAGTGTCTCGCCGCCCGAAACCGGGCGGCAGGGATGTGTCAGAACCTGGTAGTGACGGCGATCAGCCATTGGGCGCGATATCGAGCATGGCCGCTTCGATCGTTCTGTCGAACCCGGTCAGAAGCATCATCCCCACGGCAAGCAACGCCGCCCCGAAGATCGGCTTTGCATAGCGCGCCGCTGCCTGAAGGCTCTGTTTGCGTCCGACCAGCGCCTTGCGCGAGCCATAGGCGAAGGCAAGAATAGAGGTTGCAACGCCAAGACCGAAACCAAGGAAGATGCCGAACGCCCCGGCCAGATTCTCGCCCTGGCTCGCCGCGGCGATCGCCACCACCAGCGTTGGCCCGACACAGGGCGCCCAGACCAGCCCGAGCAGCACGCCGATGCTGAACTGCCCGCCAAGACCGTCCCCCGACACGCGGTCCAGCATCCGGTTGCCGCGTAACAGCGATCCTTAGAACCGCTGACGATCAAGGGCCGCAATGGCGAGATTGAGGCAATTTCATTCTAGACCGGTTGAAGCGCGCGATTGAAAAGCATTTACCCAAGATCACACGCAGCAGCTCAGTTCAGGTAGCTTACGACGGTAGCACCCTCCCGCAACCAACTTACTTTAAAAAAGTTGTGCTACACTTTTTGCTACACAAACAGTCGCACATAAAATTACTAAGTAATTGATTATTAATAATTTATACTGCTATTGATAATGTTTTTGGCTTACTGTCTCTCCGCCACTTCAGTCCGCCTCTGGGCACGCCAATCGCCGCCGATTGCCAGACTTGGCCGCCCGCAAGCGTCCTTAGCAGTTCCGTTTTCGATCCCATGATGCGGATTGCGTCGTCGGCGACCTCGACACGCTGCGCCAGGGTGCGCAGATGATCCCGCCGATTGCCACCCTCACGGTCGCGGATACGGTCGCGGGCGATCTGCGAGAATTGCCAGATCGTCGCTGGGCTGACGGCGCTGTGACCGGGGCTGTCGAGGAGCGCCTGCGCCCGGTCGGCGTCGGCCCGCGCCTGATCGCGGATGACCTTGAGGCCGGCGATGCGTTCGGTCAGCGCCGGATCGTCCAGATCGGCCACACCCGCCTCGATGGCGTCATAGAGACGCTTGAGTTGCAAGTCCGATTCAGCGGCCCGCCGCTGCAATTCGGCGATGTGCTGGCGGCGTCGCTCTACCTGATCCGAGCGACGGCCGAGAACGCTGCCAAGCAGTTTTTCCAGCCGGTCGGGATCGAGCAGGCGTTCCTCGATATGGCCGGCAACCATGGTGTCGAGCTTGTCCATGGGGATGGCGCGACCCTTGCAGCCGGTCGCGCCCTGTCGTGCCCGGATCGAACAGGCGTAATAGCGGTAGCGGCCACTCTTGCCGGTGCGGATGGTCATGGCCCCGCCGCAGTTGCCGCAATAGCAGATACCGGTCAGAAGCGTAGGACCGATCACGACGCGGGCAGGTAGTTCGGTCTTGGGGTTGCGGGCCTGTAGCAGCTTCTGCACCGCCTCGAAGGTTTCGCGGTCGATGATCGACGGGACCGGGACGACGACGATTTCATCGGAGTCCTTGTCCGACTTGTTCTTCCTGCTCTTACCCCATTGATGCTTGCCCATACAGGTGCGCCGGGTCCGAATGCGGTGAACCTGGCCAATGCCCCAGCGACCGCCGTCGCGGATGAAGATGCCCTTGCCGTTCAGATGCTTGACGATGGCCTTGACGCCCATCTGGCCGGAATCGCCTTCGCCTTCGAGCGCAAGGCGATAGATCGGCCGGATGGTGTCGGCGTGCAGCGGGTCGATTTCCAGCTTCTTCTTGACCTTCGCGCCGCGCTGTTCCGCGGCAACGGTACGATAGCCAATAGGAGGAAGCGAGCCGTTCCAGAACCCTTGCCGCGCGTTCTCCTTCAAGGCCCGGCTCACATGCTTGGCGTTTTCCTTGGACTGGTATTCGTCGAATAGCGCCATGATCTGCCGCATCATGACGTGCATGGGATCGTCGCCCATCTCCTGCGTGATGGAAACGAGGCGAATGCCGTTCTTCGCGAGCTTCCTGACGTAGAACTCCAGGTCGAAGTGATCGCGGAAGAAGCGCGAGAAACTGTGGACCACGACAATATCGAAGGGCGCGGGCTTGGACGTTCCCGCCTCGATCATGCGCTGAAACTCGGGGCGGCGGTCGTTGGTAGTCGACGCTCCGGCTTCGACGAGGGTCTCGACAAGCTGATAGCCCCTCGCTTCGCACCAGGCTTCGCCTGCCGCTTCTGGTCCGGGATCGACACGTCATGCTCGGCCTGTCGGTTGGTGGAAACACGCAGGTAGAGTGCGGCCCGCAGGGCGACATTGGGATTATGGACGTTCATTCGCCGGCTCCTTTCCTGCGAGGCTCGATCAGCGGCAAGACCAGTTCCACCCGGTCATGAATGACCTTGGGAACTCGCTTGAGACCCTTGCCCTTTTCCATGCGGACGAGGCCGAAGCTCTCCATCTTCTTGAGCGTACGTGAGACGTTGGGCGTGGCGCGGCCGGTGAGTTGGGCCAGCTCTTCCAGAGAGTCGGGTTTCTGCTCATGGATGACGCGCAGCAATTCCCGATTGCCTGCCGACAAAAGCCCGGCGAACGATTCCGTGGTTGCGAACCAGACGGTTGGATCGCTGGGCTTAGCCTTTTCCTCGCCCTTGGCGATCCGAAGGGTGCGGGCTTTCATTTCTTCGGGGTCGGCGACCCCGATTTTCAGCGTCGTCATGGCAGTTTCCGTCGTTCACGTCGCGGCTTTTCATTATCATCACGAAATAATATTTTTAAGTCATCGGGCAGTTCGAGCGAGCCGAACAGATCATCGAACACATCCGCGAACCGGCGCTCGAACACCTGAATCTCGGCCTCGGTGATCGGCACGTCCTCGGGCCAGTCGTCGATGACCGGCAGCCGCTCGACATCGAACAGATGAGGCGGGCGCCTGCGCGGTGGGCTCACGCGCGGTGGTGGATCGTCGTCGTAGTCGTAGAGATCGTCAGGGAGCGTTTTGGGGGCTGGCTGGCGTGGGCGGCCCCTGCTGCTGTGGCGGCGTTTCGTGGACATGGAATCCTCCGTAGTTCGCGAGATGTTCCGGGTGGCTGGAAGTCCTCGAAGTAAGCGGAGCATGGAGGGGGATCGGCGGCCTGTAGCGTGCCGCATTTACACTGCTGCACTGGCGGCACCCTACGCATCGGCGGTAATAGGCCAACGCTATGGTGACGAGGATTATTCGAGGATCGTTCCGCCGCCGCGTTCCCAGACCATCGCCCAGAACTGCTGGCTCCAATTGGTCTCGTGTCCGTCAAGGTAGCGCGACTACCAAGCGCAAGTCCCAGCCGCGCCATCAGACCGGCGAATTCAGCGTCGCAAGGGTTCGCGCAGCCTGCCAAATCCGACCGAGGGCATAGGAAAGCAGAGCGTGGACCAGTGTGATGCGCGTTGCCTTCCGGGCATCATACGCGCGGGGTCGCATCTCGATGATGGCATGGGCGTTCGCGTTCAGATCACCGGCGTCTTGCAAGTGATGAAATCGAACTTGCCATTGCGCAAGGCCACGACCGTAGTGCGCATAAGGTTGGACCGCGCCGGCAAATTCTCACATGAACGTGGACCAAGGCTCGTTCCAACGCCCCGTTCCGTATCGCGGCCAAACGTGCGCTTGCAGCCATGCCCGCAGCTTGCCAGCCGTAAGTTCATCCGCTTCCCATTTGAGCAACGCCGCTTCGGCGTCGGGATGGCCGCACATGCCCAGTTCGACAACACCGATTGCCTCAACGCATTGACATGTTAGTGCGAGCGCGTTGGCGTGCATTCCATCGCGGTTCGCCTGGTTCGCCAGAAGAAGCGTGTCGAGGATGAACCAGTGGGCCAGCATGGCTGTTCCATCCCTGATGATCACATTTCCCCCCGGCGATCTGCCCATTTCATGGCAAGATCGGTGCTGGGAGAACTCCGAGACAGGGGACGACCATGCTGATCCATCTTCACAAGCAGGCCACGACGACACCCAAGGTGCGGGCGGCGATCCAGGAGACAACTGGTCCGAATTTCCGCGACCACCTCTCACCCCCGGCAATCGCATAAACCAAACCAACACCCTTATTGCTCCGCTGAAAAGACAGCAGGGCGAAAGCGATCGGTAAATCCGCGTTGCAGCAGAAAACCAGCTCGTCACGCAGAGGTCTTTTCGTGCGCAGGGCGAGATCAAGATTGGTCGCCACCCGTTTTGCTGGCCCCTCAAAAAGATACGGCGCGCCCCTTATGGAGGCACGCCGCATGGAAAGCGGGCAGTTACGTGGCGGCGCGCCTATCCCTCGAGAGCCGGTGCCAATATATCGCCCAGAAGCACGCCCGAGAGTTGCAGAGATGCCCCGTCGGCGATCGGTCCGGTGTCGATACCGGTCTGATACGAGACGGTGTCGGCATCTATCCCGCTCAGATCCTGCTCGTCGTCGAGGAACACCCAGCGCGGCGCGTTCGGTGTCTCCAGCCCGACGGCAAAGCGCAGGATATCGAGCGCATCGGCAACGGTAACCGCCTCGTTCTGATCCACATCCGCGGCGATAAAGGTCTTCGCGTCGGCGGCACCGAAACTTGGCGTCAGGTTCACCGCGAGCCGCAGCGCGTTGAGCGCGTCGGATACGTCGATCGTGCCATCGCCTGTCTCGAAATCGCGTACCGCATCCACGCGGCCCTCGCCGGTCGAAGACCCGAGCCGGACGTTGTAGCTCCCCGCCGTGCCCGCCGCCTGCCCGAGGATCGGCACGCCACCGGCGGAGAAGTTCACCACCGCGCCGCCGATGCCATTGTCGCCCTCGTCGGTGAGGCTGACATCGAGCGTCACGCGGGTATCGCCCGCCGCCAGCGTCCCGGCAGAGCCGGTATTTGCCGGCGTGGGCGCGGTCTCGGTCGAGGACGACTCGATGAACGTGGTGTCGCCGGTCAACAGGACATCCTGAACCGCGTTCTCGAAGGCGAGCGTGCCGGGGGTCAGACCTGCCTCCTCCACCGCCGTGCGCGCATCAGCGACCTGCTGATCCGTCGCGCCTGCCGTGGGGTCGCCTGCGGGCGCGGTGGGATCATAGAACCCCGCCAACGTCTCGTCCGCGTCATAGGTAAAGAGGCTCTGGTCGTCGGTCGTCACCCGCCAGTCATCGCGGAACCCGCCATACAGGTCTTCAAACGCCAGCGGGCGCTCCAGAACGTCGCCATTCGCGCGCGCGATATCGTTATCGGGGTTGCCGTCGCCATCGCCCAGAAGCCCCTCGACCTGCCCGGCCATATCGGTGCTGATCTGCAGGCCGACATCCACGAAACCGTCGCGCACAATGACGCTCATCCGCGCATCGCCATCGCCAACGGTTTCATTCGCCCCGGCAAAGACGAGCGTGTAGGTGTCGCCCTGGCGGAAGACCCGGTCCGCGCCCACGTCGATGGAGGCGCCATCATCAAGGGCCGTGGCCACGCCGCCGATCGAGAGCGGGCTGGCATCGGTCGCGTCGATCATCACCGCCGTGCCGTTCGCGGCCCGCGCCGCGATGGCAACGTTGGCCGAGACATTGGGCACGGTTGCGCCGGTGCTGTTGACAACAGGCCCCATCCGCGACTGGATCTCGAACGCGTCGAAGCTGCCATCAGACGTGCCGCGCAGCAGCACGAATTCGCCGATGGCGTGGAAATCATAGCCCACCCCGTCGAGCGTCAAAAGGTGCGGATCGCCCACCGTCCAGGCAATCGGCGTCGGCGGCGACGGCGGGGGGGGAACAGCGGCCCCGGGCACCTGCACATTGGCTACGGCAAGGTCGGCACGGCTCAAGCCAGAGAAGAGGATCGAGCTTGATCCGAAGTTGACCAAAGTATCGGTTCCTTGATCGGTCGCCCCGGCCATCGCCGCGTCCACCTGCGCCTGCGTCAGCCCCGCCACGCGCACTATCAGCGTCTCGGTGGCGGCGTCGAAATCGCCGATGGTGTCGTTGCCGCCCACGTGCACGAATGTATCGGTGCCGCCACGGCCGTCGATGCGGTTTTCGTTGGTATCGCCCGCCAGCGTGTCGGCACTGTTGGAGCCGCGCACCCATTCGATATTGCTGATCGTGTCGGTGAAGGCCACCCCGTCCCAGCTGCCGGTGGCCGTTCCCGCCGCGAGATCGACGCTGACGTCGCTCACGCCCGGGCGGTCATAGCGCAGCCGGTCGAACCCGTCGCCGCCGTCGATGGTGTCGTCGCCGCCCCGCGCGATGAAGCTTTCATCCGCCGCGCCGCCGGTGATCACATCGGCATTGGCGGTGCCGCGCACCTCCCACACATTGCTTGTGCCGGTGATCGTCTCGGCATTGCCGAACCCGTCATCGGCGATCGCACCGGTGGCGAGGTTCACCTGCGCCCCGCCGGTCGCGCCGGTGAACGCGAAATCGAGCCGCACCAGCCCGGCACCGTTGATCTCGTAGCTGTCCGCGCCGTCGCCGCCGCGCACCTGCATCCACTGGTCTGCACCGGGCGCAAGGGTAAAGCTGTCGGCGCCCGAGGTGCCGATCACACCCAGCCCGCCATTACCAAAGCCCGCGAAGAGCGGTTGCGCGATGCCCTCAAGCGTGTCGGTTCCGTTCGCGCCCTTGTCCACCGTGCCGGTATTGCCTGCCCCGTCGATGGTCACGGTGATGCCACTGTCCAGCGCGCCGTAGCCAAGCGTCACGAAGCCGTCGGTTCCGTCATTGCCCGACATGTCGATCGTGTCATTGCCCGCGGAGCCTTCCACGAAATCGCCGTTCAGCGAGGCGTTTCCGGTGGTGATCAGGTCGTCGCCCGCCGTGCCTACGAGGTTGTCATCGCCGTCCGTGCCGTTGATCGGATTGGCTCCGCCGGGGGCCTCGAACCGCGCGTCGATCCCGGCCAGATCGGCCGCGCTGCGCCCGGCGAAGGTGACCGTGCTGCCGCCGAAGCTCACCTGCGCGCCGCCCGCAGCATCGACCGCCGCCGCAATCGCCGCGTCCACCTGCGCCTGGTCAAGCCCCGCCACGCGCACGATCAGCGTCTCGGTCGTGGCGTCGAAATCGTCGATGGTGTCGTTGCCGCCCACGTGCACGAAGGTGTCGGTGCCGCCACGGCCGTCGAGGCGGTTGTCGTTGGTATCGCCCGCGATCACGTCAGTGCCGTTCGAGCCGCGCAGCCATTCAAAGCCCGTGAACGTGTCGGTGAAGGAGCCGCCGCCGTTCAGAGAGCCCGTCGACGTGCCCGCGCTCGCGTCGATATTGACCGAGGCGATGGGGGCAGAATCGTATCTCAACCTGTCAAAGCCCGCACCTCCATCGAGCGTGTTGTTGCCACCCCAAGAGCGGAAGGATTCGGCATTACCAGATCCGGTAAAGACATCATTGCCACCAGAGCCCAATACTTCCCAAAGCGGGGTATTGCCTTGGATCACCTCGGCATTGCCGAAGCCGTCATCGGCAATCACCCCGGTGGCAAGGTTCACATCGATCCCGTTGCCGTCGCGCATGTCGAGCCGGACAGCGCCGATTGGATCGAAGCCCGAGACGCGAGTGCTGGCGGGGCCGTTGAGAATGATGGTATCGGTGCCGTCGCCGGGGCGTATGCTCATCCATTGCTCGCCGTCGAGCGAGATATCGAACGTGTCATTGCCGCTTGTGCCGCGCACGCTCAGCCCGCCGTTCGTCCAGCCGGAAAAGAGCGGTGCCTCGACCGCGACCAGTGTGTCTGTTCCTGCCGCGCCCTTGTCCACGGTGCCGGTATTGGCCGCACCATCGATGGTGACCGCGATGGTGTTGCCGGTGCCGTTCAACGCCGCGTAACCGATCCCGACATAGCCGTCGGTGATACCGCTCATGTCGATGGTGTCATTGCCGGTCGAGCCGGTGACAAAGTCGAACCCGGTTTCGCCCCCGGCATTGTCGCCGGTGATGATCAGGTCATCACCGGGAGTGCCGACAAGGTCGTCGTTGCCATCCGTGCCGTTGATCGGGTTGGCTCCGCCTGGGGCTTCGAACTGCACGTCGGCCCCGGCCAGATCGGTCGCCGTCAGCCCTGCGAAGGTCACCGTGCTGCCGCCGAAAGTCACCCGCGCGCCCTCCGAGAACGAGCCCGACACATCTCCCGGCGCATCCGTGGCCGCAGCCATCGCCGCCTCCACCGCCGCCTGGTCGAGCCCGGCCACGCGCACGACGAGAGTGTCTTCGTCCGCGTTGAAATCCCCGATCGTGTCGTCGCCGCCCAGATGGACAAAGCTGTCGGCACCGCCGCGCCCCTCGTAGCGATTCCCGACCGTCGCCTCGCCGATGATCGTGTCATCCCCGTTCGAGCCGCGCAGCCGCTCGAAGCCCGAGATCGTGTCGGTGAACGTGCCGCCGTCGTCGAGCGTGCCCGACGCTATCCCGGCCGTAGCGTCAATATTGACCGAGGTGATCTGGAACGAGTCGTAGCGCAGCCGGTCAAAGCCCGCCCCGCCGTCGAGCGTGTCATTGCCGCCGGTCGGGCGGAAGGATTCCGCGTTGGCCGATCCGGTAAAGACATCGTTGCCCGCAGACCCGAAAACTTCCCACAGCGGGCCTGTGCCGCCGATGGTCTCGGTATTGCCGAAGCCGTCATCGATGATCTGGCCGGTCGACCGGCTGAGGTCAACGTTCAGTCCGTTGCCGTCGCTCATGTCGAGACGGACCTGGCCAATGGGATCACCACTATTCACGCGTGTCGCGCTGTTGGCGTTCACGATGATCGTGTCCACCCCGTCGCCGGGCCGGATGCTCATCCATTGCTCGCCCTCGGGAGAGACGTTGAACGTATCCGCGCCCGAGGTGCCAAGGATCGACAGCCCCCCCGTCGTCCAGCCCGCAAGGAGCGGCAACTCGACATTGGTGAACGTGTCGGTGCCAAGCCCTGCCTTGACCACGCTGGCGGTGTTGTCACCGCCATCCAGGGTGACATCGATCGTCGTGCCGATATTGCGGTAATCCACCCTGACGAACCCGCCCGGAGCAGGCGTGATGCCAGTGAAATCAATCGTGTCATTCCCGGCAGAGCCCACGACATCGTCATCGCCCGGATTGTCCCCGGTCGTGATCAGGTCGTCACCCGCCGTGCCGACAAGCACGTCGTCGCCGTCGGAACCGTTGATCGGGTTGGCCCCGCTCGGCGCGACGAACTGCACGTCGGCCCCGGCCAGATCGGTCGCCGTCAGCCCTGCGAAGGTCACCGTGCTGCCGCCGAAAGTCACCCGCGCGCCCTCCGAGAACGAGCCCGACACATCTCCCGGCGCATCCGTGGCCGCAGCC
>NZ_JBEPPX010000049.1:0-10061 GCF_040547535.1 Roseovarius sp. MBR-78 | reverse complement strand
CTCCGCAAGCAAAGCCCAAAAGACGAGCTCGCTATTTGGTGGCCGCTCGCCTGTGGGCTTTGCCACCTCGGGGGTGGGTCATTTTTGGATGATCACACCGGGTCACTTTTGAATGCACATTGACACTTGACGGGAAGACCCCCGATCAGGCCGACTTCAATCAGCCAGTACCCGAGGCGGTAGCGGCGTAACAGAGGCGGAAATCCACTTGGAAAACGTCCGGAACCTGTTCATATCAACCGAACCACTTCTCCATGCAGTGTCTGGACATGGCCACCCTTGGCTGGGTCGACTGGTTCAACAAACGCCGCCTGCTTGGGCCCATCGGAAACATCCCGCCAGCCGAGGCCGAACAGAACTTCTATGCACAGCGCGACGTGTTCGATATGGTCGCGTAAAATGAAGCAAAAGGTCTGCGGTGAAACCGGGGCGACTCAGAACCAGCTCTGACACAGCAGCATTGGCGCCATCATGACGCAAAGAACATAACACTGGGTGGGTCAGATCTCGGCGACAATGCCGGGTCAATTCTCAGGGGCGATCAACAAGTCAAAGGCTAAGGCCGTTGGTATGACAAGGTTCATCGTTCAATTCGGCCCGCCGAGGGTGGTCATCACCGACAAGCTGCGCAGCTATACAAAACCAATCTCGCGCCTGGCACCCGGTGCGGATCACCGGGCGCACAAGGGTCTCAACAACCGGATCGAGGGCAGTCACAGGCCGACGCGACGACGAGAGAAAATCATGGGGCGGTTCAAGTCCCCCAGACGGCACAGCGCTTCCTTGCCGCGCATGACCAGATCAACACGATCTTCAAACCCCGCCGCTATCGCCTCACCGCCACATCCTGTCGCCATGCCCGGGCAGACGCATTCAGCCTATGGGCAGAATACGCACTCGTGATGAAACCATGACCCACCAAACGTCGAACATTTCAGCCCCAGCCAAACAACTTGGTAATGCCGCATCTCAGCATCGACAAAATAGCTTGGCAATGCCCCTCACTCTTATGGTCGTGCCCGCCGTCTTCGGGTGGTTCTGGATCATCCGGAGATTCCGCGATTTTCAAATTTCCCCAACCTTCACGACGCGACCAGTGGCGTCATGAACACCCCGGACAGGGGTCGCCGAACGAAGTACTATCTCGGCTGTGATGGACACAGGCGCGCCGTCGCGTTGCAATGTTCCCCTAAAGATAGTCCCCGATATATCCACCGCCGACAGGGCAATCTGTGCTGTTCCAGAGCGCAGGGTTCCTTCGGTAATGATGAACTCGGTGATTGCCGAGTGCATATTCGGCGCATCGCCAAATCGTGCGCCATTCAAGCTGCCCAGCCCGAGGATTGCGCCGTTTCTGATACCAAAGCATTTTGCCACCTCTTCGACGGTGCGGCTGATGTCCATGTTCGGGCGGATCGTCATCATCACCGCATCGGGTGTTTCAATCCTGCACCCAACCGGGCAGGCGCGAAACAGATCAAAGCAGGTCTCTGGATCAGCAAGCCGCTCGAAGCGGCCACCGCGAAGCCCGACACCGTTCAGGACTATGGGCTCGGCGACGATGCAATCGGGGGCCAGCATATGCCCAAGGGCCTCCCCGCCGAGAAATTTCCACAAGCCGTGGCAATGGGTGAAATCCCCTTGGCCCAGGCGCCCCACCGACAGGCCGCCGACGGCAACGTGCACCTTGCCGGGCGGGCGATAGGTTTCGCTGTACCAGGCGACGCGACGGTCGTCAGGCGACGCCGCGGGCATGACATAGGCGAACGGTTCGGCGACCAGATCCGCGATATCCACCCAAGCGGCATCACAACCTGCATCTGCCACCGCGGTGCAAATTGCCGCCTCGACGTGATCGCCGGGACGCAATTCAATCGCCAGATCTTGCGCCATCACAGGCACTGCGGCAACACGTTCTTGTGCGATTTCGCCAGGGTGCCGCATCGGTGGGTTCACAGGCCCGTGTTCGCTCATGGTGTGTTAGGGCCTTTCAGCAATCCTTGTGCGTTCAGTGTTTCACGGATCAACTTCTTGGTGACCTTGCCATAGGCCGATTTTGGCATTTCCTCGATCAGGATCACCTGTTTGGGTAACTTGTATCCTGAAATCTTTGGCTTCAGCCATGCCAGCAAAGCATCGGGCGTGACCTGTGCACCTGCGTGCAATACACAGACCGCAATACCCGCTTCGCCCCATACCCGATCAGGCACACCCAGAACCGCCGCCTCACTTACCGCGTCGTGCATCAGGATTTTTTCCTCGATTTCGCGCGGGTAAATGTTCGAGCCGCCGGAGATATACATGTCCGATTGGCGCCCGGTGATAAACAGATAGCCCTCCTTGTCCAGATATCCCAGGTCACCGGTCCGAAACCAGCCATCGCGAAAGCTTTTGGCGTTGGCCTCCGGGTTGTTGTAGTAGCCCGCGAACACGGCCGGGCCACATACGCAAATCTCACCCGTCTGGCCTGCGGGCATTTCACGGCCATCGTCGCCTTGAATCGATACCTCGATTCCCGTGCGCGGATATCCACAACTGCCGACACGCATGGCATCGTCATCCTCGGAATGCTCGGCGGCGGGCAGGATGGTGATGTTGCCCGTCACCTCGCCCAGGCCAAAATATTGAACGAGGACCTTGCCCAGCACCGAGAGCGCGAATTTCTGATCCGCGCGATACATCGGCGCACCGGCGTAAATCACATGGCGCAGCGTGCTCAGATCATGGTGGCGCACGCTGTCATGTTCGACCAGCAATTTTACAATTGTCGGCACGGTGAACATATTGCTGATACGTTCCTCTTGAACCATCTTCCAGGCGATCGCCGGATCGAACCGGCCCGGCGGGAACAGGATCGTTGCCGCACCCGCCGCCACCTGTGTCATCTGGTGCACGCCCGCGCCGTGGCTGAGCGGGGCAAGACACAATGACCGATCGGCAGGGCCAGTGCCGGGCATCAGGTCGTTCAGGTGATTGACCAGAACAAACGCCATTTGCCCATGTGTCAGCACGGATGCCTTGGGCCGTCCCGTTGTGCCGGAGGTAAAGAAGAACCAGCAGGGATCGTCGCGATCCACTGCCACATCTGGAACCTGCATGCCCAGGTGATCATTGATCAACGTATCAATATCACCGTCACCATCGCCGCCGATTGTAAGGACAAAGCGACGCATATCGGTTTCGCAAGCGGCTGCGTGATCGGGGAATTCAACCCCGCAGATCATTCCGATCGCACCCGAGCTTGCGCCGAGCCATGCCACCTCCTCCGGGGTTTGACGAAAGTTTGCGGGCACATAGACAGCGCCCAGCCGGAAACAGGCCAGCATGGTTTCAAACATCTGGTTGCAATTCTGCGATTGCACCAGGATCCGGTCGCCCTTTTCAACGGCATACACGTCGCGCAATCCCGCCGCGAGCGCCGACACCCGCCCATCGAGTTCCGCCCAAGTCCAACGGTTTTCGCCGCAAACCAGCGCAAGCTGATCGCCAAGACGGCGCGCATTGCGCGTCAGATGTTGCGCAAGGTTCGCCACACGTGTGCTTGATGGTGCAAGGCCGCCCTTCGGGTCCGGCCGACAGGACGTCCAATCGTTCATCTTACGCGTTCCAGCACCGACATATAGTTGGCGACGGCGGCACCACCCATATTGAAAACACCCGCAAATGTGGGGCTTTTGGCTTGTATGCCTTCAGGCGCTTCGTCCGCCAGTTGCATCGCTGCCATGATATGCATCGAGACGCCGGTGGCTCCAATCGGGTGGCCCTTGGATTTCAGCCCGCCCGACAGGTTCACCGGCAGGCGGCCATCGCGCGTGGTCACACCCTCGCGGATGACATTGGCCCCCTTGCCGGGTTCGGCCAGACCCATTGCCTCATATTCCAGCAGTTCCGCCACGGTGAAACAATCATGCGTTTCGACCAGATCCATATCGTCAAGCGTCAGCCCCGCTGCGTCCAGCGATGCAGCCCAGGCCCGGCGCGCCCCGTCAAAGCGGGTCATGTCACGGCGCGACATCGCCAGCACATCATTGGTATGGGTCCGGCTGCGAAAAGCAATCGCATGTTTGAGATCGGCGGCCACATCCTCTGACGCCACGATCATCGCTGCGGCACCGTCTGACACGAGCGAACAATCAGTGCGCCGCAGCGGCGGGGCAACGTAGGGATTGCGATCCGATACGGTATTGCACTGCTCAAAGCTGAAGGACTTTTGCATATGCGCAAATGGATTGTGCAGGCCGTTCGCGTGGTTTTTGGCGGCAATCATCGCCAATGCGTCCGAGCAATCGCCATATTTCTGGAAATACTGTTGTGCAATCAGGCCGAACAGCCCTGCAAACCCGCCGGCCACATCGGCCTCTTCCGCGCGATAGCAGGCCCCCAGAAGGATATCGCCCACCTCGACCGTAGGCAGCGCGGTCATCTTTTCCGCGCCCACGACCAGCGCGATCTTGCCACGTCCGCTTTCGATGAAATCCAGCGCGCAATAAAGCGCGGCAGACCCCGTCGCGCAGGCGTTTTCCATCCGCACCGCCGGGGTCATCCCGAGTTCCGGCATTGCCATACCTGCCAGCGCGCCCTGAAAATCCTGCTTTGAAAAGCCGTTGTTCATCACGCCGATAAAAATTCCGTCGATATCCGGCGGCGAAACGCCCGCGTGTTCCAGCGCGGGCGCGATGACCTCGGCCATCAAATGTTCGGTGTCAGGGGCGTTGGATTTGCCGAACTTGCTGTGTGCCCAGCCAACAATTTGTGCCTTGCTCATTGTAGTATTCCTTTCATGAAGGGCCTATTGCGTCGCTGAAACGGCGGCGCTTTGGCCTGCGGATCGACCCGGCGGTGATGGTTTCCGTGCATTCGGCAAGGCAAATGCCTTGGCCAGACGTGTTTCCACTCTGACCGCCTCGCGCAGCAATGCCGCGCCCAGTTCGAGCTGCCTTTCCGCACCCATGCGGCTGTCGATAGCCGCAATCGAGATCGCCCCGAGCACCCGCCCGCCGGGTTGGCGCAGAGCAACCCCCACAGCCCAGGAGTTTTTCAACACAAGACCTGGATTCAGCGAAAAGCCGCGTTCATGGGCCTGGGCGATCAGTGGCTCCAATTGCGCAGGCTCGCACGCCGGAAAATCCCGGGCCAATAGCGCCCTGTTTCGCGCCAGCACGTCAAAGCGTTCGTCTTCCGGTAGCGCCGCCAGCATTGCCAGTGATCCGGCACCAACGCCCAACGGATGACGATAGCCAACCTCCAAAGCATTGGTGCGAATTGGAAAAGCACCTTCTTCCTTGTGGATACACACGGAAAACGCGTCGCGCCGCACCGACAAAAAAACCGTGTCACCACTTAGGGCCGCCAGATCTGTCAGGCTGTCCAATGCCATATCCAGAAGGTTGAACCGTTGCGCGGCCAAAACCCCGAGCAGATATGCCTCCTCGCCAAGTGAATAGCGGCGACTTTCCGCATCCTGCTCGATCATCCGCGCACGCATCAACGCCAGCAGCAATCGACGTGCCGTCGGACGGTTCAGTCCGGATTCTTCGACGATCGTAACCAGCCCTATCCCCTCGACGGTATGGCGACCGATCAGCGACAGCAGCGCCAAAGCCCGATCCACGCTTTGCGCACCAGAACTATCGCTTGAAGATTTCCGGATCGCCATCCTCACCCCACATCCACAATATGGATCATAAGAGCCCTTCAGGCGGGCTATTTATGCGTCCCAAGTGTTGCTCGGGTGAGTGTTTAGCAAAAAACACCACTTTTCAAGGCGATTTACGAAGAGAACTCGATTTTTTGCTCAGAAAGCTCTTGTAACACTGACCAAAATATGGACCCTTGCGGCAGAGCTTCGGAGGAAGGTTCGCTAAATCGAGGAGGAGATACCGTGTCCAAAATGACTTTCATTCTAGCTGGGGCCATTACCGTGGCTGCAGCCCTGTCAGGTGCTGCGCAGGCTGAAACGCTGCGCTTGTCGCACAACACCGGCGACACCACGTCCTGGCAACTGGGCTCCGAAAAATTCGCGGAACTGCTTGACGCCGCCACGAATGGTGACATGAGCGTGCGAGTTTTCCCGAATGCCCAGCTATCTGGTGGCGATCAGATGAAGCAAGCCGAAATGGTTGGCCGGGGTGCGCTTGACTTTGTGGTGACTTCGGCGATCAACGTCACGCCGATGGTGCCGGAAATGGCCGTATTTTCGTTGCCTTATCTTTACTCCAGCTACGATGAGGTGGATGCAACCACCAACGGCGCACCAGGCGACAAAATGAAAGGGATCATGGCCGAGCACGGAATCATCGTGCTGGCATGGGGGGAAAACGGTTTTCGCGAGGTGACCAACAATGTGCACCCGATCAAATCACCCGAGGATTTGAAGGGCCTTAAAATGCGCGTGGCTGGTCCGATGTATATTGACGTGATGTCAGCCCTTGGTGCCAACCCGCAACAGATGCAGTGGACAGAAACCTTCAGCGCCTTGCAGCAAGGGGTTGTCGACGGACAGGAAAATCCGATCGGGGCGGTGATCGTGCCGCAGCGCGTCTACGAGGTGCAGAAATATATCACCCCCTGGCACTATTCCTACGATCCCATTTTTCTTGGCGTAAGCCAAAAGAAATGGGACAGCTGGGATGCGGATACGCAGGCCAAAGTGCAAGCTGCGGCAACCGAAGCAATGGCCTATCAAAAGAAAATCACCCGCGAAAGTACGGCAACCGGTCTCGACAAACTGATGGCTGAAGGCATGGAGGTCTACGAACCTACCGACGCGCAACTGCAAGCCTTTCGCGATGCAACTCAAGAGCCATTTGACAAATGGGCTGCCAAAGTCGGGCCCGAACTGGTCGAATTGTTCCAGTCCGCAATCGACCAAAGCAAGTAACCCGCGATCCGGCAACCGTGACACACCCGCCCCTTTGCGCCGGGTGTGTCATTCAGAAAGCCATTTAACAGGTGCCGCTACCGGCCAGGTTGGGATGCTATGCACATATCCTCGTTTTTCAAGCATCTTGACCGGCTCGAAGAGTATATTTGCAGCGTCATCTTTATTGTTATGACGCTTGTCGGTTTTGCAAATGTGCTGGTGCGCTATCTGACAAAATTTTCTTTTGCGTCCACACAGGAAATCTTGTTGAATGGCTTTTTGTTGCTCACTGTCTTTGGGGCGGCTATTGCTGCGCGTCGTGGTCAACATCTGGCGGTGACCCTGTTCGCGGATTTTCTGCCTGCGCCGGGTCGCGTGGCCGTTCAATGGATCGCCACGGCACTTGGCGTTTTTCTACTTTTTCTGTCGGCCTATTACTGTGTTGAACTGATCGCGAACCAGCGTGCCAGCGGCATCACTTCGGCAGGGCTTCAGGTGCCGTCATGGTATTACTCGCTTGGCCTGCCACCGGGCTTTGCCTTGATTGCGTTTCGATTGGTTCAGAACACCTTGCAGACAAGGCAGGATATGCCCGATGTCTGATCTCGACAGCGGAACACAGATGCTGATTTTGTTCGGCGTGCTTCTGGCCATGCGGGTGCCGGTTGCCTTTTCTCTGGGGCTGTCGTCACTTTATGCGATGTGGCGGATCGGGTTTGGGCTTGATCTGGTTGGTGATCTGCTGGCCAGTGGCGTCACCAAGTTTTCGCTTCTGGCGATCCCTTTCTTCATACTTGCGGGCATTCTTATGGGCACTGCAGGCATGGCTGACAGGATGATCCGTTTCTTCCGCGTCCTGATCGGCAATCTGCCAGGTGGCATGGGGCTTGTCGGCGTGGTGGTCAGTCTGTTTTGGGGAGCGGTTTCGGGTTCTGGCCCGGCCTCGGTCGCGGCGATTGGCCCAATGATCATCCGCGGCATGGAGGAAGACGGCTATCCCCGTCCCTTTGCCGCTGCGATGGTCTGCACGGGGGCTGCATTGTCCATCGTGATCCCACCTTCGATCGGGTTGGTCATCTACGGCGTGATCGCCGAAGTTTCGATCGGCGATCTGTTTATCGCTGCAATCCTGCCGGGTGCGATCATGGGCGCGCTCATGCTCGTGGCCTTGCCACTGGTCAGTCGTCAGCGCTCTGCGGCAAAGGCGTCGAACCTTGCCCAGCTTGCGCCGATGCCATACGGAGATCACCCGTTTCCAGTCAGGCTTTGGCTCAGCTTTCGTGAAGCGGTTTGGGGGCTGTTGACCCCTGTGGTGATCCTCGGGGGAATTTACGCGGGAATATTCACACCCACCGAAGCGGCCATCGTTGCCGTCGTCTATGCGCTTTTCGTTGGGTTCTTCGTCTATCGCAGCCTTAGCGTTGCAACCCTCTTTACGGCCCTTAATGACGCCGCCGCCTCATCTGCCGTTGTTATGCTGGTGGTCACCTTTGCCAGCCTGTTTGGCTGGGTTGTGACGGTCGATGACGTAGTTGGCCGCTATTCCGAGGGGCTTTTGACGCTGTCATCATCACCTTGGACCATTTTGCTGGTGATGACGGTGATCCTGCTGATTGCTGGCATGTTCATGGACGCCGTGACGATCATGTTCATCTCATTGCCGATCTTTTTGCCAGTGGTGCGCGAACTAGGCTGGGATCCGGTCTGGTTCGGGGTGTTTTTGATGATCAACCTTGCCATCGGCCTGTTTACCCCGCCGGTTGGCATCAATCTTTTTGTGGCGGCCAATATCGCCAAACTGTCGCTCGAGCGCATCGCGCTTGCCGCCGTGCCGTTCCTGATCACCAGCGTGATCGGACTGGCGATTGTCGCCTTCTGGTCCGATCTGACCACTTACCTGCTCATCTGGATGAAATAAGCGCGGAGTTTTCCATGACTGATCCAATCACGAAAATCGCCCTTGTCACCGGTGCCGCACGTGGCATCGGGCTTGCCACAACCCATGTGTTGATCGAGCAGGGCTGGCAGGTCGCGATGATCGACCGCGATGGCGACGAACTGACCACGGCTGCCGGGAAGCTCAATCAGGCAAGTCCCTTTATCTGTGATGTGTCTTACCCCGATCAGGTCGATGAAATGATCAGTTCGGTTCGCGATACGTTTGGCCGCATTGACGCATTGGTCAACAACGCGGGCGTGGCGGATTTCTGCCCGCTTGAACAAACCACTTTTGCCCAGTGGCGCCGCGTGATGGAGACCAATCTGGATGGCGTTTTCCTGACATCTCAGGCCAGTATACCCGCGCTGAGGGAAACCCGCGGGGCGATTGTCAATATTGCCTCTATCAGCGGCTTGCGGGCCTCTACGTTGCGGGTGGCGTATGGCACGTCCAAGGCGGCCGTGATCCATCTGACCAAACAGCAAGCGGCGGAACTCGGCGAACATGGCATCCGCGCCAATTGCGTCTGCCCCGGCCCCGTGCGCACCAAGCTGGCGATGGCTGTGCACACGCCCGAGATCATCGCCGCCTATCACGACGCAATCCCGCTCAATCGCTACGGCTCCGAGCGCGAACTGGCTGAAGTCATCGCCTTTCTTTGCTCTGAAAGGGCAAGCTATGTCACCGGTCAGGTGATCGCAGCCGATGGAGGGTTTGACAGCACAGGCGTCGGCCTTCCCGCCCTGCGCGAGGGGTAACGAGGTTGTGTCTCGAATCTGGTGGAAATTCTGCGGCGGCGTTCTCCGGACGGGTTGATTTGGGCCCGATCAGGCGGCGAGGCATTGCATTTGTGGACAGCCCCTTTTTTGCAAGCGGTTTCTTTGTGATTTTGATCTTTTTGCGGTGCGGTCATTTGTCCGGCCTGTTTTCGCGGCGTAAATGCCGCTGGCCCTGATGAAGTCCGCGAACCGGGTCCCTATCAAGTTGCCGGGCTATGACGTCCTGGAAATGCCTCGGGGTGTTCTGGTTGCGTCGGCAAAGATCATCATCACTGCGATTGCCCTTGCAATGCATCTGGAGCGGTATTCAGACGCCCCGAATCTCAGACGGGTTCGTAAATTTCCTTTTTCGACATGATGGCGTAGACAATTCGGGCAGTTTTGTTGGTCCTGTCGCGAAGGTGGTGGAAATTTGAAGGTGGCGTAATCTCCCGGTGAACGGAACCCACCCAACCGGCGGCTGGCACCGCCAGAGGAGATC
>NZ_JBEPPX010000048.1:0-10207 GCF_040547535.1 Roseovarius sp. MBR-78 | reverse complement strand
AGACCGGCAACACATCCTATCGCTTCGCCCAGAGCAAGTCCCGCGAAAATCACTGACGCTCCGCAAGCAAAGCCCAAAAGACGAGCTCGCTATTTGGTGGCCGCTCGCCTGTGGGCTTTGCCACCTCGGGGGTGGGTCATTTTTGGATGATCATAACCCACCCAAGTGGGTCACTTTCGCATGCCGATTTACAAGCGAGCCTTGAAGGTGCGGCTGGATTTCATGGTGTTTTGCGGGCTGGGCCTGCACGCGCCGGTGCCGGATGAAACCACACATTGCCGCTTCCGCAATGCGCTTGTGAAGGGCGGTGAACCGGGAGTATCCGTAGCCCTCCGGATAATTGGCGCGATATTCCTCCCACAACAGCGACAGCGTCACGCCCTTGCGGCGCAACTCACGGTGGCCCCAGGCCCAGTCAGGCTGGGCCGCGATCCGTCGGGTGTTCTGGTAGGCTCGATCAGAGCGAGTTGCGTTCACTCAGTTTCATAGCCTGCGGCCTTGAAGAAGTTGTAGCACTCTTCCTCAGTGAAGAGATCGCAGACATTGCCAACGCCCCGCCAAAGGTCGTCGTATGTCCGTGCGGCGGCCCGCCGGATCAACGCCTTGAGCTTGTAAAAAGGCCATTTCAATGGGGTTCATCTCCGGGCTGTAGGGCGCTGCCACACGGGTACGGACTCGATCCCAAGCCCTCATCGGCGGTGCGCGCTTTTGTCCAGATAGAAATGAGTCGCCGGAAGCGGTCGGTCATGTCAGACACTGCGCGCTCGTCCGCAATCTCCCCGGCCAACCAGGCGCGAGCCACATCCCCGAAGATCGACCGTCCGACCGCGAAGCCCTTCACGATGTCAACCCTGGCTGCGCGCTCAAGGCTACGCGACAGTGTGTCCAAGGGCGCGTCCAGACCCAGCATCAGCACGCCCCGGCACCATCGGTCGTGCTTGTGGATTACAGCATCGATCCTCTCCCAGCCCGCGTCGGACTGCTCTGCCAGCTTCCACCAGTCGGGACGGATGCCGGCGCGGTAGATCTCCTCCAGCGCGTCTCCGGTTTCGGTCTCAGGCCGACCGGGATTGCGCGAGATGATCTCGAGTAGGAACTCATGCCCTGTGTCGCGTGCGGCCGATTGCAACCGCTGCATCTGCGCCATCTGAGTTCGCTTGAGGCTATCTTCGTCGGAGAAATCGTAGAAGATCAGGCACTTTGCCACGTGGTCGCGTGGCCATGCTGCAATCTCGACCCCGAGCGACGGCTTGCCTTCAAATGTGATGGGGCAGGAACCTGGCTGCTCGACGGGACGTCCAATCCACATGTCATTGCGCTCAGCCTCAAACAGGGCAGATTGGCCGTAACGTCCGTCCAACAGCGTTCCGATCGTGACGCCGGGTGCACGAGCGGCCAGCGCGGCCTGCAATCCCAGTTCCTTGAAACGCGAGATTGCGCGAGCGTCGGCGCCGGT
The DNA here is from genome assembly GCF_040547535.1 of Roseovarius sp. MBR-78. NCBI lineage: Bacteria > Pseudomonadati > Pseudomonadota > Alphaproteobacteria > Rhodobacterales > Roseobacteraceae > Roseovarius > Roseovarius sp. MBR-78. The sequence goes on along the minus strand of NZ_JBEPPX010000048.1, from coordinate 8,751 downwards.
CTCGTTCGCCATGTCCTCGAGCTGGGCGCGGTGATCCAGCGCAAGGGCGCAGATGTCACTCCAGGTACGGCGCCGGGTCGTCGCCCAGTGAACATGTTCCAGCACCGCGTCCTCGCGCAGCCGTTTCACCTGAATGCCGCGCTCGAAGAACACCTGAAGCTCGTCCCAGCTCGGATAAGAAGGCGCGCAGCCGTGGCGCGATACGGCAAGTGCGCCGCAGGCGTTCGCGATCCGGCAGCATTCGGTCAGCGGAAGGTCACGGAGGTAGCCGCGCAAAAAACCGGCCATGAACCCGTCACCTGCGCCGAGGACATTGAACACCTCGACGGGAAATCCGGGAGACGAGATGCCCTTGCCGAGATCATCCGGAATTGCGCAGTCATAGACCACGCAACCCTTGGGGCCCGTCTTGAACACGATCAGGGCGTCGGTGAGCTCCCGGATCGCACGTAGTGCCTCGCGCGTGTCGGTGGATCCACCGGCGATGTGCAGCTCTTCGTCGGTACCGACGATAACGTCGCATTCGGGCAGGATCGATTGCACACGCGCGGTCACGGCTTCATCCGCGACAAATCGTACGTCGCCCTGCCCGGCGCCACCCAGCCCCCACAGGTTTGGGCGATAGTCGATGTCGAACACCACCTTGCGTCCCGCCGCACGGGCCGCGTCCATCGCCTTGCGACTGGCAGCCTCGAGATTCGGCTGCGAAAAGTGCGTCCCGGTCACAAGGACCGCCTTGGCCTGCGCGATCACCGCAGGGTCCACGTCGTCCTCGGTTAAAGCCGCATCCGCGCAGTCGGTTCGCGCGAAAAGCAGCGGAAAGCTCCGGTCATCCTCCAGCCCGAGAAAAGCCATCGCCGTTAGCCGGTCGGGATCGGTGCCCAATGCGAAGGTCTGCACGCCCTCAGCTTCGAGCGTCTCGCGCACGAAGGTGCCGTGCTGGTCCGCGCCGACCCGGCTGAGCAACGCCATGTTCAGGCCCAAGCGCGCGCCGCCGACTGCAATGTTGGTCGGACAGCCGCCGACATACTTGGAGAAGCTCAACGCATCTTCCATGCGACAGCCGACCTGGTCGGCATAGAGGTCTACGCAGGCGCGGCCGATCGTGATCGCGTCGAGGGTCGGTTCGGTCTCGGACATTGGTCTGACTCCGGGCGTTAGCGGGTTGCGTTGCGCTCCGAGCACAATGTGCCCGTGCGGATGGCGAGGATCTGCGCGAGCGAGATCGTCGCGTTGAGCGAGCGGAAAGTCTCGACCGAGGCTTCCGTGATGTGAAACAGGACGTTCGCATTGACGAACGGAGTGCGCGGCACGTCACAGATCGCAATAGTGCGCGCACCAATCGAGAGCACGTGGCTGAAGGCACATGCGGTTTGTTCGGACCCTGGCTGGAAAGAGATTGCAAAGACAGCGTCATCGGGCGCGACGAGGTTCAGCTGCTGGTCAAGCGTACCGCCAGCCCCGTCGAGCAGGTTCGCGGAAACCTCCAGCCGCGCAAGGTTATAGAAGAGATAGGTGGCCGCAGTGAAAGTGCGCTTCTGCGCGAGAACGTGCACCATCCGCGCTGATGCCATGATCTCGGCGGCCTCCTCGATAAGTTCAAGCGGCGTAGAACGGTGCATCTCCTGCAGCGATGCTATGCCCGCGTCCACGAAGCTCGTGACAAGTTCCTCGGTGCCGCGCCCGGTCTTGCGCTGCTCTAACGCCCGAATACGGTCGCGATAGGATCGCGTCTCCTGCTGCATCTGGCTCTTGAACACCGATTGCATCTCGGAAAATCCCGAAAAACCAAATGCTTGGGCGAACCTCACAATGGCCGATGGCGCGACGCCTAATTCATTCGCCAAACCGGCAGTATTGCGCAGCGCAAAGCCAGAAGGGTCTTTCAGAACGAAGTCGGCAATCACCTTGAGACGCTTGCTCAGCCGGTCATAGGACCGGGCAATTTCGGCCTGAAGCTCCTCATAGCTCTGAGCTGCTACCATTGTCCGCTCCCGTTAGCGCATCTAATGGACTAAAATTTCCATCTTGACGATGCCTTGGATGTTATGTTCTAAAATTTTGCACATCAAGCGATTATTTCGCCTGTGGGAGGAGAGACGAGATGAAGGCTTGCGTGATCCACGCGGCGAAGGATGTACGCCTCGACACGCGCGACGAGGCGCCCCTCGCCGACGGCGAGGCGCGCCTGTCCTTCGCATATGGCGGCGTCTGCGGCTCTGACATCCACTACGTCTCGCATGGGCGCGTGGGGGATTCCGTAGTGCGCGATCCGATGACGCTGGGCCACGAGTTCTCAGCCACGGTCGCCGAAGTGCATCCCGAAGTGACGGGGCTTTCTCCGGGAACCAAGGTTGCCGTTAATCCTGCCCTTCCCTGCGGCGGCTGCGCCTTTTGCCGCGAGGGCCGAACGAACCTCTGCACCAACATGCGCTTCATGGGCAGCGCGGCGCGCCGACCACACCAGCATGGCGGTTTCGCCGAGCGCCCAGTCGTCGCCGCGTCCCAATGTATCCCTCTGCCCGAAGATGCGGACCTACGCCATGTTGCCATGGCCGAGCCATATGCGGTGGCCCTGCATGCAGCCGCTCTCGCCGGCGACCTATCGGGGCGGATCGTCCTCATCACCGGCGCGGGCGTGATAGGACAGCTTCTGGCGGTAGCCGCGCGCCGCGCCGGGGCGGCCGAGATCGTGATGGCCGACGTGGTGCCCGCAGCACTGGACCGCTCCCGGGAGCTTGGCGCAGACAATGTCTTGAACTCCGGCGATCCCAGGGAAGTGACGGCCTTCCTGTCCGAGCCGCGCATCGACGTCGCGTTTGAGGCTTCGGGCGCGCCGAAAGCCTTCGACCTTTGCATTGAGGCGCTGCGCCCGGCCGGGACGCTGCTACAGGTAGGCTTTCTGCCTCCCGCGGCACCGATAACCATGGCCAAGCTGCTGACGCGCGAACTGCGCATCCTCGGCACCTACCGCTTCGTCGACGAATTCGCCGAGGCTGTGCGCCAAATCGTGGACGACGAGGTCGACCTACGGCCGATAATCTCTGCGGACATGACGCTCAACGATCCCAATGCGGTCTTCCGCACCGCGCAAGACAAGGTGAATACGCTCAAGGTCATGGTGCACTTCTGATGGCCTGTTCTTCGCCCCTTTCCACGCTGTCCTATTCGCCTGCCGCGCTGCGGACAGGCGCCGTGCATCTCGGAGTTGGCGCATTCCATCGCGGCCACCAGCAAACCTACTACGACGACCTCGCCCGCCTGGGACATCGCGACTGGGGTGTGGCTGGGCTGAACTTGACGCCGCCCGACATCACGGCAGTACACGCGGCGCAGAAAGGCACCTACGCTGTGCTGACCGAGGATCAGGACGGACAGTTGGTGCGTCGAATCGGCACCCTGCGCCGGGTGGATCACCAGCCCAATCCTCACGATCCGCTCTGGGATGGGATCGGCTTTGCGACGCTGACAATCACCGAGAAGGGCTACTGCCACGCCTCAGGTAGCACCACCTTGGATCCGGAGTCGGCTATTTCCGCCGATCTCACGTCACCGGAGGTTCCGGTTACCGCCGTCGGGTTCCTCGCCGCCATTCTGGACCGGCGCCACAAGATAGACGGCGGCCCGATTACGCTTGCCAGTTGCGACAATGTGGCGGCGAACGGAGCGCTCCTCCGCGGGGTGCTGCTGGACTTCGTGGCGCGCACCCGGCCGGATATGTTCGCGTGGGTGGAAGATAACGTTGCGTTTCCCGACAGCATGGTGGACCGGATCGTGCCACGGATGTCGGAGTCTTCAGCCGCTCGGCTCGCCGCGGCAGCAGGCAATCGCGACGAACTCGGCGTCGTCGCAGAGCCGTTCCGCCAGTGGGTTATCGCCGATCACTTCGCCGCCGGGTCACGCCCGCCACTGGAAGAGGTCGGGGTGCAAGTCGTCCCGGATGTCGCAATCTTCGAGCACATGAAGCACCGGATGCTGAACGGACTGCAGTCGGCGCTGGCGGAACTGGGCCGGCTCGCCGGTCGCACTGCCTCGCACGAGGCGGTCACCGACCCCGCGCTGGCCGCTTGGTCGCGCCGCTTTCTCGCCGCGCAGGCCGAGACGCTATCCTGTCCGCCTGGCGAGGACCTCAAAGTCTACGCTGAAACAACGATGCACCGGCTCGCCAACCCAACCATCGTGCACCCGCTGACGCAGATCGCGACCGATGCAAGCTTCAAGCTGCCCCAGCGCATCTTCGCCCCAGCGGCCGAGCGTCTGCGGGCCGGCCAGAACCTCGACCAGTACGCCGCGGTCGTCGCCGGGTGGATTGCCCAAGCTGGGGACACTACGCCTGACAGTTTTGGCATTGCGGTGTCCGATCCCGGCTCGGTCCGCGTCGCCGCTGCGCGCGACGCGGCGGGCTCAGCCTGTGCAGTCTCAGATGCCGTGGTGCGCGCCCCGCTCTTCCCCGAACCGCTCGCGGCCTCGGAGGTCTTCAAGACGCAGGTGGCCGACTGGCTCGACCTGATCCGCGCCGGCGACCCGCACCGGCTGCGTGCCATTCTGCGCGACAACACAGGGAGCAACGCCAATGCGTAGGGGGCTCGGAGGACGCAGTCTCGAAGAATGGGTTGGCGCGACGCTGATGACCCTCGTCGTTACGTTGCTCGGCTTTCAGGTCATCGCGCGCTACGGCTTCGGACAGGCGTTCAGCTGGCTTGAGGAGGTCAGCCGATTTGCCTTCGTCTGGGCAGTCTACTTCGGCTTCATCATGGCGGCCGAGGGGGATCGGCACATCCGGGTGGCAGTCCATCTCGACATGTTGCCCAAGAGGGCACGGCTGGTGATGCTGACCCTCGCCGACTGCCTCTGGCTGGTCTTCAACGCCGTGGTCATATGGCATGGCTATTTCTTCACTGTCTCGATGTTCGAATTCCCTTACATCTCGCAAACCACGGGCATCAATCTCGTCTGGGTGCAGATGATCGTTCCTCTGGGATTTCTGCTCCTATCGATGCGCGTAGTGCAGGTCATGATCCGGCGCTGGCGGCACGGCGAGCTACCCGAAGACAGCCGACGGGGAGAGTAAGCATGGATCCTACCCTCGCCCTGACCCTGTCCTTCATCGTCTTCCTGCTGATCGGGGTGCCGGTTGGCATCTCGATCGGCCTCGCCGCTGTCATCGCAATGACGATAGTCGGGCTGCCGCTGTCTTATCTCGTGCAAACCGCCTATACTGCGGTGGACGAGTTCACGATTATCGCGGTGCCGATGTTCATCCTGGCCGGCACGCTGATGGAGAAAGGCGGTCTGACCGAAAGACTCATCGGCTTTTCGCGCGCTATCGTTGGGTCCGCGCCGGGCGGCTTGGCCACCGTGACTATCGTGGCGTGCACGTTTTTTGCCGCAATCTCGGGTTCGGGTCCAGCCACCACGGCGGCGATCGGATCGATCATGATCCCGGCGATGATCAAGGACGGCTACGACCGCGGGTTCGGCGCGGCGATCACCTCGTCTGCTGGGGGCATCGGCGTGGTCATCCCGCCCTCGATCCCGATGATTATCTACGGCGTCACCTCCGAGACCTCGATCAGCGCGCTGTTCGTGGCGGGCGTCATCCCTGGCCTATTGCTGGCCCTTGCCCTCTTCGGCGCGAGTGCACTGATCAGTCGCCGGAGGGGCTATTCCTCCGAAACCACCGGCGCACGTAGCTTGCGCGCCATCGGCCGCGCGGCGTGGGAGGCAAAGTGGGCACTGTTCGCTCCCGTGCTGATCCTCGGCGGCATCTACGGCGGCATCTTCACCGTGACCGAAGCGTCCGTGGTAGCCGTGCTCTACGCCCTCTTCGTCGGGATCTTCATCTATCGCGAGATCACGCTCACCAATTTCACCGACGCGGCAGTCTACGCCACGCGGATCACGGGCACGGTGATGCTGGTGCTGGTGACAGGCCGGATCGTCGGTCGGCTGCTGTCGATCCTGCAGATCCCCCAGCTGGTGTCCGGGTTCCTGATCGACACTGTGTCAAACCCGGTTGCGCTGATCTTGGTGATTCTGGTCCTGCTGGTCTTCATAGGGATGTGGATGGAGACGCTGACCCAGATCATCATCCTGACACCGCTGCTGCTGCCGGTCGTGACCAGCGTCGGGATCGATCCCATCCAGTTCGGCATCATCTTCGTGATTGCCTGCGAGATCGGCTACTCGACGCCGCCCCTCGGCGTGAACCTGTTCGTAGCCTCCGAGATCGGGCGCACATCAGTCGAGCGGGTTAGTAGGGCAAGCCTGCCGTTTCTTGGCGCCGAAATCACCGTGATGATCATAGTCGCCTTCGTCCCCGGACTGACGCTCTGGCTGCCGCGTCTTCTGGGTTTCGTCAATTAAACAGCCACCAAAGGGAGGAAACCCCATGACATCCATGCTGAAACTGGGCACCGCACTGGCGCTGACGCTCGCCGCAAGCACCGCAACTGCGCAGGAATATACCATGCGCCTGTCGCACGGCGACAACGAGAACAATCCTACCCACAAGGGGGCGGTAAAATTCGAGGAGCTGGTCGAAGACTATTCCGATGGCCGCATCGATGTGCAGATTTTCCCGTCCAACCAGTTGGGTTCGGAACAAGAGGTTGCACAGGCGCTGCGCACTGGCTCGATAGAAAGCGAGATCCTCTACACCGGCAATCTTGTACCGCTGGCACCGTCCGTGGGTGTAATGATGCTGCCCTACGCCTTCACGTCGACCGACCAAGCGCATGCCGCCATGGATGCGCTGAAAGCCCCCCTGAACGAGCGCTTGCCGCAGGAGGCCGGGGTACGCATCCTCGGCTACTTCGAGAAGGGCTTCCGCGTGCTTACGAACGGTGAACGCGAGGTCAAGACGCTCGACGACCTCCAGGATCTCAAGATTCGCGTGTCCAAGAACAATATCGCCATCGAGACGTTCAAGTCGTGGGGCGTCGATCCGGTGCCGATGGCTTGGGCCGAGGTGTTCCCGGCGCTTCAGCAGGGCGTGATCGACGGGCAGGAAAATCCTTACACGACGGCGATCTCATCGAAGTTCTATGAGGTGCAGGACTACATCACGGAGATCCACTACCTAATCTGGTCCGGCCCGATCATCGTATCCGAGCGGTTCTATCAAGGTCTACCAGAGGACCTGCAGGAGGTGCTGAACCTCGCTGGCGAAGAGGCTGCGGAGTACCAGCGCCAAGTCTCGGCCGAAGAGACCGAGGCCGCCAAACGGGAGTTGGTCGAACTCGGCATTACTTTGAGTGGTGCACCCGAGGACGAGGAGAAGTGGCAGGAGGCAGCAAAGGCGCTTTGGCCGGGGTTCTCAGACGATATCGGCGGCGCGGAATGGGTTAATGAAGCGACCCAGATCATGAAGGACGCGATGGCGGGGGAGCTTTCGCAGTAAACGAAGTATAAAGCCCCCGAGCGGCACCGCTGCTCGGGCGTATACGGTGCCTGGTTTTCGGCTGGCACCCGATCGTCCCCAACGACGCCATAGAGGCGAGAGCTCCGAAGGTCGGTAGCGGACGTGGGAGATTCGCCTCTGCGCTCGAGCCCGGGCCACTGACTTCCCGCGCGGGCTCCGTTTTGTGATCTCGCGTCAGTCCAGCGCCTTGAAGTTGAATTTGTCTGACTGTCCGTCGTCATATAAAATGGGACATCGGAGCGGCTTGAGCATTGGAGGCTCTGGCTCGTTTGTGTGATTGATTATGCTGCTTGTTTTTGATGTTGCAAGCGGCGTTGTTGGATTGTAGGCGACGGCTGCGGGGCACGTGCATTTCAGCTTGACGTGTCGAAGTTCGGCGGGAGGAGATCATCGAGCTGACTTTAACTCCGTCTGCACGATCAGCGCCAGCGCATTATGGCCACAGCGGAAATCCACCGGATTCGTCGCGATCAGGATCGGCAGCCGCTGGACCGCGACGATCACGACGCGCCCCGCAGCGCCTGCACAAGCGCCGCTGCACGCTCCACCGCAACATCGTCCGGGATGCGCAGCAGCAGATCGGGCCCGACCTCGATTGTCATCACGCCGCTTACACCCCGCGTGGGCTTTGTTGCGCAAAAGGTGTGAGCCCCGGACTTCCCCTTTCCCCAGACACACTTATCCTACGGGCTCTGTGACAGGTATGCCAAGCGCGGTGTAGCCGTTCAGCACGGCGGCTCGGACTTGGAGTTCGGCGACCTGACGGTCGAAGTCGCGCGCCATGAGGCTCTGCCCCAACAGCTTTACGCAATGCATTTTCGTCTCGGCGCGGCTTTGGCGGTGGTATCCGCTCCACTTTCGCCAGATGGCGCGGGCGAGGTATTTCGACGCGCGCAGGGCCTCGTTCCGGGCGATGGTCCCCGCGGTCGATGGCTTCCACGGCTTGGCGTTCTTGCGGGGTGGGATCACGGCGTGTGCGCCGCGGTCAGCAACGGCGTCATGGCACTTGCGCGTGTCGTAGGCTCCGTCTGCGGTAACCGAGCCGATCTACACGTCAGCGGGAATCTGGCCAAGCAGATCGGGCAACATCGGCGCGTCGCCGATCTGGCTTCCGGTGATTTCGATGGCCCGGATCTCCAGCGTTTGTTCGTCCACACCGAGGTGGATCTTGCGCCACTGGCGCCGTTTCGAGCCGCCATGCTTGCCGGTGTGCCACTCGCATTCGCCCTCGGGCTTGTGTCTGGAGATTGTGCTATTATGGGCCCATGCGGCGCGTAAGCGCGCGCCGCATGGGCGGGTGTGCGCCGGTTCGGCCTTGTTGACCACGG
>NZ_JBEPPX010000047.1:0-10591 GCF_040547535.1 Roseovarius sp. MBR-78 | reverse complement strand
GGCAGGGGCACAAGTGCGACCGTCGTCACGCTGCAAGCGTGCCTCTGGCACGACGTGTGCGCCGCTTGATGCGTCTGATGCGCGTTCGTCGGGAACACAGTCCCCCGGACTGTTTTCTAACCCTCCTCACTGCCGATCTACCAGGAGCCCAACACCAGCAAGAAGCACCCGGCGCACAAGATCTATCCCTACCTGCTGAAAGGGCTGGCGATTACCCGGCCCGACCAGGTCTGGTGCGCTGATATCACCTATATCCGCATGGAGCGCGGGTTCCTGTATCCGGTGGCCATCATGGATTGCCACAGCCGCAAGGTGTTCGATGGGCTTACGCGGCCCCACCGGGACCACGGTCCCATCTCACCCTGGCGGCTGTCGAATACGCTCGAGGCGGACTTCTGTGTCGCGGCCCTGAAAGAGGCGCTGGCCGAATGCGGCCCGCCGGAGATTTTCAACACCGATCAGGGATCGCAGTTCACCAGCGGCGACTGGACCTGCGAGCTGAAGGCGGCCAAGGTGCAGATATCGATGGATGGCAAGGGCCGCTGGATCGACAACCGCATGATCGAGCGCCTGTGGCGGTCGCTGAAATACGAATCCGTTTACCTGCGCGCCTTCGAAACCGGGTCACAAGCACGGGAGGGGATTGGCCAATGGCTGGCCTATTACAACGCCGAGAGGCCCCATTCGACCCATGGCATCTTGACCCCCGACGAGGTCCAAGCCAGCAAAACCGAACCCGCGAGAATGGCAGCCTGATGTGAAACCCTGATCCACCTTAACCGGGCTGCACTCTGGTCGAAAAAGCAGGACCACCTCTCTCTTCTTCGTCATTGTGACGCGCCTCGGTAGGGGGGACATCGCGTTTGCAGTGAGGCATATGAGCGGTTGGAACGACGATGCCGACAAAATGACGGCATGGTGGCCACGCTGGTTTTGGACATGTCGCGATGGCAGTGTCAAGTTTCGCGTAGCCCAATGAGCCCGGATAATTCATGACGCTTGTGTCATTGGATTTGGGAGCATGTTTTGGGCGAGCGAGCCATGGTAAGCGCGCGCGTGATTACGCCTGGGTTTTCACGACGGACGGCGGTGTTATCTGCGGCCTTTCCGGTTGATGTTCCGGGGTTCCATCAAGCGGCGCGAGCCAGGTCATGCCGTTGTCCAGCCAGATCAGCAGCGAGCCGCGCTTGCGCAACGAAGCAGTATAGCTGGCCCAGTTCGTCCTGCGGTAGCGGGCGAATGATATCTTGCTCTCGCCGCTGGTATAACCACATGGATTCACGACATGAATCCTCTGTGGCCGGAGTTCTACAACAACGTCGATGGGCATCGACCAAGTAACCTGGCGATGCCATCAGAATGCTTCGCGGTAGAGCGCTAGGGCGTCTTCTTCGGTCACCTCGACCGGGTTGTTGACAAGAAGGCGGCTTTGCAGCATCGAGTCGCGCGCCAGTGTAGGCAGGCTGTCTTCGGGCACCGCGCAATCGCGCAGCCGTCGGGGCGCGCCGCTGCGGGTCATCAGGTCGTCCATGAACGCCACGAATGCCGCCGCACGTGCCTCCTCACCGCCGACGCCTCGTTCCAGAACCACATCGGCGAGTTCAGCATAAAGCGGAGCCGCTGCCATCATGTTGAAGCGCAACACCGGCCCCAGCATCAGCGCGTTGGACAGCCCATGGGGCAGGTGGAAATGTCCGCCCAGCGGATAGGCCAGCGCATGAACTGCGGCCACCGGGCTGTTGGAGAATGCCTTGCCTGCCAGGGCCGCGCCCAGAAGCATTGCCTCACGCGCTGGACGGTTCGCGCCATCGGTGCAGGCGGTGACCAGATGCGTGGCCAGCAGGCGCAACGCCTCGCGCGCAAAGAGATCGGACAGTGGATTCTTGTGGTGGCGGCTGGTAAAGGCCTCGATCGCGTGGACCATTGCGTCAATGCCGGTAGCGGCTGTCTGCTCGGGTGGCAAGCCAAGCGTCAGCGCGCCATCCAGTAGAACCCGATCGGCATAAAGCTGGGGTGCGACGATGCCCATCTTGGTTTTTTCACCCGTTGTCAGGATGGTGATATTCGTCATTTCCGAGCCGGTGCCAGCGGTTGTAGGCACCTGCGCCAGCGGGACCCGGACGCCATTGATGTTGCCGATCCCATACATGGACGAGAGCCGCTGATCGTTTTGCAATAGCACCGCAACAAGCTTGGCGATATCCATTGACGAGCCACCCCCCAGCCCCAGCACGATATCGCATCCCGCTGTGCGCGCCTGCTCTACCGCCAGCATCAGCACCGCTTCGGGCGGGTCGGCGACCACGGCATCAAAGACCGTGACGGTAAAACCCTCGGCTTTCAGAGAGGTTTTGGCGGGCTCCAGAAGGCCGGTATCGTGCAAGAATCGGTCTGTCACGACAAGCAGGTTTCGCTGGGCGAACCACTCGGCCATCAATGCGCCAAGCCGGGCGGCACCGCCCCATTCCACCAGTAGCGATGCCGGGCCGTCGAAGAAAAAGGGCTTGAGCGTTTCTTGCATGGGTCTCTCCTTGCTCGGGATTCAGGCACGCTGCGCCGATGAAGGCGCGCGCTCGAAGGTGTCGTCGGTAACGCCCGTAGTTCTCAGATGATGCTTCTGAACCTTGCCGGATGCTGTCTTGGGCAGCTCTTGCAGAACACGTAGGTATCGCGGAACCATGAAGGCGGGCAGGATCTCCGACAGGCGAAGCAGAACAGAGCGTGGGTCGACCGTATGTCCCTCTGTAGGGCTTACAACGATCAGCACTTCGTCTTCGGAAAACTCGCTGGGAACCGCGACCGCAGCGCATTCGCGTATCTCAGGCAGGTTGAGCACTTCTGATTCCAGAGCGAATGACGAGATATTCTCACCGCGTCTGCGAATAACGTCTTTTAGACGATCAACGAAATAGAAGGTGCCGTCAGTGTCGCGGCGGAAGCTGTCGCCTGTGTGAAACCAACCATTGCGCATAGACTCCGCGGTGGCCTGCGGGTTGTTGTAATAGCCTTTCATCAGCGCCCACGGGCGGTGTGAACGGATCACCAGCTCGCCCACTTCACCATCCGGCACAGGTATGTCATTGGCATCAACAATTCGCAGCTCACACCACGGACGCGGCTTGCCGGTGATGCCCTTGGTTGTGATGCCGGGCCCGGCGTGCAAAGGGCTGGCGATCTCGGTCATGTTGTAGATGGTCCACGCCTCAACCCCGAAGCGTTCAGAAAAAAGGGGGCCGTCTTCGCCGAAGGGCGTAATGAAAACTCGGCGCAGAGGATGATCGCGATCATCTGATGCCTGGGGTTGCTTGAGCAGAAAGCTGGCCATCACGCCGAGCAGCAAGCAGAAGGTCGCACCGGTTTCGCGAACGGCGGGCCAGAAATCGCTGGTCCTGAAACTGCGCATCATCGATATCGACAAACCGCGCGCCAGCATTGCATAGACAAAGAGGGTCGACCCACAATGAAAGATCGGCCCGCAGATCAGGCAGCGATCATCGGCCCTGACACCGTCGAAAGCATCGGGTCCCATTGTATAAAGCTGGGTATAGCTGCTCACCACACCTTTGGCATTGCCGGTCGTGCCAGAGGTATACATGATTGCCTGCGTGTCCCACGGCTCAATGGGGCTGGCAAGTAAAAGCGCGTCGCTATCTTCTTCGCCGGCGTCAATGAGCGGTTCGATTACGTAGCCGGGGATCTTCTCCACGCTCCCCTGCACGGTGAGAACCTTTTCGACGGTGCCTCGGTCAACCTCTGCCAGAAGTGGGGCCATTGCGGCATCTGCGATCAGCACCTTCGCATCCGCATCGCGCAGCATATGAGCAAGAACCGACCCGCGTGCGCCGGTATTAATAGGAACATAGACTGCGCCCAAGTAATTGATCGCGAACCAGCTGAACAGCAGGTCCGGCCCGTTGTCCATCAAGCACAGAACATGGTCTCCTCGTTTGACACCCGCACGGATAAGAGCCGTGGCGCGCAAGCGAACGCGGGTCCGGGTTTGTTCATAGCTCCAGCTATCTCCGGGCCAGAACTGGACAAACGGTTCCTCGGGCCGGGATTGGGCATGTGCATCCAGAAGATAGCGCAGCACAGCTTTTTCGCGGTCGAGGGCAAGGTCAAGCTTTCGAACAAGACTTTGTGGGTGGGGCATTACTGCTTCTCCTGAGGGTGACGGACCCGACGCACGATAGGTGACGCATGGAAAATTACTATTGCCAGCACTTGCGTCAATGTGCAACATACTCGGTAGTATGTGTTTCTGCAATCAAGAAACGCCCCCTGCCAGCGAATCGAGAAAATGGACACTGTCTCTACATCCATAAAGGCGCGGGTCGCTACGGTGCGGTTTGACCGCAGCGGGAAGGCGAATGCGCTTGATTCGAGAATGATTGATGCGCTGGAAGCTGAGGCCCGTGCTCTGGCGCGCAACCCTGACATCGATGTTGTCGTCCTGACCGGCGCGGACGACGTTTTCGCGGCAGGCGTCGATCTGCGGGACGAGGGGTTGTGGCAGAATAGCGGCCTCGATGTTGCGCGACACCTTTCAATGAGCGCCGGCGGGCGGATGAGCGAGGCCTGGAGACGCATGCCTCAGATCGTCATCGCTGCTGTTGAGGGCCCGGCCATTGGCGGCGGCGCAATTCTGGCGCTCTGTGCCGATTTCCGGGTGATGGCGGAGAGCAGCTATCTGCGCTTCCCCGAAGTCCAGCTGGGTATGACGCTGGGATGGGGGGGGCTGCCTTTGCTTGCGGAAAGGATTGGCAGTGTTCAGGCCAAGAGGATTCTTTTTGACGATCCACGCATCAATGCGCTGGAGGCTCTGTCGATGGGGCTGTGTGAACGCGTGGCGGCGACGGGAGAGAGTGTGTCAGAAGCTACGGAATGGGCACACAATCTGTCCAAGATCCCCCCGCTGAGCCTGCGCATGACCAAGGCGGCCCTTGACGCGCAGATCCGCCGCAACTGGGCGGAGGGGGGGGAGGCAGATCAGTTCATGCTGGCTCGCCTGATCAGCGAGAGCAAATCGTGAACAGAGAAGTTCTCAGCGCGGAAGTTTAGAATCGCGCGGAGGAAGGGAGGTATCCCCAAGATGCCAAACAGGAGGAGAGAATGATCGTGAAAAAGATATCAATGCCGATGAAACTGGCTTTGCTGGCCTCGACACTGCTACTGGGTGCTGCGGGCGCGCAGGCAGAACCCTATCGGATAGGTGTTCTGACCGACATGTCAGGGATGAATTACGACCTTTCTGGTCAGGGATCTGTTGTTGCGGCGCAGATGGCTGTTGCAGATTTCGGTGGAGAGCTTCTTGGCCAGCCGATTGAAGTGGTGGTCGGCGATCATCAGAACAGCCCGGATGTGGGCTCTACGTTGGCGCGCCGCTGGGTGGATTCCAGTAACGTCGTGGCAGTTGTCGATGTTCCCACCTCATCGGTAGCGATGGCGGTTCAGGAAATCACCCGGCAGAGCGATACTGCCTTCCTCATCTCGACAGCAGGATCTTCGGCGTTGACAGCCGAGGCTTGCTCGCCCTCCACGGCTCAATGGACCTGGGACACTTACGCACTTGCCAACGGTACCGGCCGCGCGATGACGCAAGAAGGCTTTGACGCGTGGTATTTTATCACTGTTGATTACAACTTTGGCCATGCACTGGAAAACGACACTACCAAAGCCGTTACCGAAGCCGGTGGCAGCGTCGTCGGGCGGGTGTCACATCCGCGCGAAACCACTGATTTCTCTTCCTATTTGTTGCAGGCCCAGGCTTCCGGTGCGAATGTGATCGCCTTGGCCAACTCCTCGGGCGACACGATGACCGCGCTCAAGCAAGCTGACGAATTCGGAGTTACCCAAGGCGGGATGGCGATTGCCGGCATGCTGCTGTTTCTGACTGACGTGCATGGCGTGGGGCTTGATATCGCTCAGAACCTGACGCTTACGACGGCGTTCTACTGGGATATGGACGACCAGACCCGCGAATGGTCGGCGCGTTTCGCCGAACAGATGGACGGGCGGAAGCCGACGATGGTGCATGCCGGGGTCTATTCGTCGGTGCTGAACTTCCTGCGCGCAGCCCAAGAATCCGGTCAAGTGGAAAGCGGTTCAAGAGTAATGGAAACCATGCGCGGCATGGACATTGATGACTTCTTCAACCGTAACGCCTATTTGCGCGAAGATGGCCGCGTCGCTCACGACATGTATCTGGTGCGTGTCAAAACGCCCGAAGAATCGACCGGGCCGTGGGATTATTATGAAGTGCTTCGCACGATTCCGGGCGATGAGGCATTCTTGCCGATTGACCAAAGCGCCTGCCCGCTGGTCGGAAACTGATCCCGGTCATGGCCATCTCTGCCGCGCCAGCGCAAACTGCGCAGCACATGCCCCGTGCCGTTCTTTCGGCACGGGGACTGAGCAAGAAGTTCGGGAACTTCCAGGCTGTTCAGGATGTCGATATAGACATCCATCATGGCCGAGTTCATGCCTTGATCGGACCCAACGGCGCCGGCAAGAGCACAGTTTTCAACCTGTTGACCAAGTTTCATCAGCCATCGGGCGGGCAGATCCTGTTCGATGACACGGATATCACACGCCTTGACCCGGCGCGGGTGGCGCGGTTGGGAATTGCGCGATCATTCCAGATATCGGCCATTTTTGGGGATATGTCGCTGCTGGAAAATGTCTGCATCGCCTTGCAGCGCACAAAGGGACTTTCAACTCAGTTCTGGCGCCCTCTTGCCAGCCTGAATCGTCTTCGGCCACGGGCGCTTGATCTGCTTGACCAGGTTGGGTTGGCCCCAATGGCTGACCGGCGCGCTGCTGATCTGTCTTATGGACGCAAGCGGGCGCTTGAAATTGCCACTACGCTTGCTTTGGAACCTCGGGTTCTTTTGCTTGATGAACCACTTGCGGGGATGGGGCAGGAGGATGTCGAGGCGATGGCGGGTCTGATCGCCACCGTGGCGAAAGACTGCGCCGTGCTCATGGTCGAGCACAACATCAAGGTGGTGGCCGATATCGGCCAGGATATCACTGTATTGCAACGCGGACAGATCCTTGCGCGTGGCGATTATGTGCAAGTCAGCAACGATCCGCGCGTGCGTGAGGCCTATATGGGAGCCGAAGACGATGACTGAGAGTGCCACAGCCCGCGACAGCCGCGGTCCGGCACAGCTGAGCGTGCGAGGACTTGAAGCCTGGTATGGAGACAGTCAGGCTTTGTTCGGCGTTGATCTGGATGTGTTTCAGGGCGAGACCGTTACGCTTCTGGGACGTAATGGTGTTGGCAAATCGACCACCTTGCGTGCAGTGATGGGGCTGGTGCGCAAGCGCCGCGGCGCTATCGAGTTTGACCAACGGTCAATCATGCGGTTGCCCCTGCATCGTATAGCGCATGCCGGGATCGGTTATGTGCCCGAAGAGCGCGGAATCTTCGCCGAACTGAGCGTGGACGAAAACCTGATGCTACCGCCTGTGGTTGCCAAAGGTGGCATGTCGCTTGAGCAGATCTACACGCTTTTTCCAAACCTCGCTGAGCGTCGGCATAGTCCGGGCACCAAGCTGTCGGGCGGGGAACAACAGATGCTGGCGATTGCGCGCATATTGCGCACCGGTGTCCGGCTGATTCTGCTGGATGAGCCGACCGAAGGCTTGGCACCGGTCATCGTCGCACGGATCGCTGAAACACTGAAGGTGCTTCGATCGCATGGTCTGAGCGTGCTGATCGTCGAGCAGAATTTTCGCTTCGCGGCCCGGATCTCTGATTATTTCTATGTCATGGACCATGGCGTGATTATCGACAGTTTTCCTGCGCATGCACTTCCTGAACGGCGAGAAACGCTGAACCAGGCTTTGGGAGTTTAAGAGATGGCAACGATATTCGGGGTGCCCATTGTGGTGCTGATGGGGCAATTGCTGATCGGCTTGATCAACGGCTCTATCTATGCGCTGCTGTCTTTGGGGCTGGCGGTGATCTTCGGTTTGCTTCGTGTAGTCAACTTCGCGCATGGTGCCTTCTATATGCTTGGTGCCTTCGTTGCATGGATGCTGTTGCATTACGTCGGCATTGGCTACTGGTGGGCGCTGATACTGGTACCTGTCATCGTGGGTGTTGTGGGTGCCGTGATCGAGCGGTCGATGCTTCGGCGCCTTTATGAACTTGACCATCTCTACGGGCTTTTGTTCACTTTTGGCTTGGCTTTGTTGCTTGAAGGAACATTCCGTCATTTCTACGGATCTTCGGGCCAGCCCTATGCTACACCGGCAGCCTTCGAGGGGGTAATGAACCTCGGCTTCATGATCCTGCCCTACTATCGCGGCTGGGTGGTGGTTGCATCTCTGGTGATCTGTCTTGGAACCTGGCTGCTTATCGAGAAGACAAAAATGGGTTCGTATCTGCGCGCCGCGACCGAAAACGCTTCGCTCGTGCAGGCATTCGGGGTCAACGTGCCACTGTTGCTGATGTTGACCTATGCCTTTGGCTGCGCCCTTGCCGGCCTAGCCGGCGTGTTGACCGCGCCGATCTATCAGGTCAACCCGATGATGGGATCGAATCTGATCATCACGATCTTCGCGGTCGTCGTGATCGGCGGGATGGGTTCGATCCTGGGGGCAATTGCAACGGGTTATTTGCTGGGCATCATCGAAGGGCTGAGCAAAGTCTTCTATCCCGAAGCATCAAACATGGTGGTCTTCGTGATCATGGCGGTTGTGTTGCTGCTGCGCCCGGCCGGGCTGTTCGGAAAGGATACCTGATATGCAGGCAACCAAATCTTCTTCACCTGCGGGGCGCCGACTTGGCGCACAGGGGCTTCTGATACTGATCTTTGTAGCAGCGCTGGTTGTGCTGCCGTTCTGGGTTTATCCGATCTTTCTTATGAAGTTCCTGTGTTTTGCGCTCTTTGCGGCCGCATTTAATCTGCTGCTGGGCTATACAGGCCTCTTGTCATTCGGTCATGCAGCCTTCTTTGGTGGCGCGGCCTACATAACCGCGCATGCGTTGAAAGTGTGGCAACTGACGCCTGAACTGGCGTTGTTGGCGGGGGTTCTTGTGGCGGCGCTGCTTGGGCTGGGGATCGGCATTCTGGCGATCCGGCGTCAGGGGATCTACTTTGCCATGATCACGCTTGCCATGGCACAGATGGTCTACTTCTTCTCACTTCAGGCGCCCTTCACGCATGGCGAAGACGGAATTCAGGGTTTCAGCCGAGGGCATCTGTTCGGGCTGATCAATCTAGGTGACATGATGACCATGTATTTCTTTCTTCTGGCGATATTCCTTACGAGCCTGTTCGCCATCTGGCGCATCGTACATTCCCCCTTTGGGATGATCCTGCAGGCAATCCGCGACAACGAGCCTCGCGCAATCTCGCTCGGTTATTCGGTCCAGAGATACAAGCTTGGCGCTTTCGTCATGTCGGCAAGCTTCGCGGGGCTTGCCGGCGGGTTGAAGGCGCTGGTCTTTCAATTCGCCACGCTGGCAGACGTGTCGTGGCAGATGTCAGGTGAGGTCATCTTGATGGTGCTGCTGGGCGGGATCGGCACGATGGCCGGGCCAATCGTGGGGGCCGGGGTTCTGGTTGGTTTACAGAATGTTTTTGCAACCTCCGGTTTTCCCGTAACTATCATCCTTGGAGCGACATTTATGATCTGCGTTCTGTTGTTCCGGCGTGGCGTTGTCGGTGAGTTGCACAACCGGTTCAGAAAGCAGCAGCCATGAGCGCGTTCATCTGGCGCGGCAACGTGCAAAGCGGCTGGGTGGATTACAACGGCCATATGGGAGATTTCGCCTATGCCATCGCCTTCTCGCAGACCGTTACAGCCTTTATGGATGTGCTGGGTCTTGACGCGGCCTATCGCGCACAAACCGGTGCGACGCTTTATACGCTTGAGATGCGTATCGGCTACCAGAGGGAATGCCACGAAGGCGATAGCCTGGAGATACGCCTGCATATCCTTCAGGCGGATTCACGGCGCCTTCATCTCTATCTGGAAATGGTAGATGCTCGGGGTGCTGCCCTTGCCTGGAACGAGCAAGTGCTCATGCATGTATCACGCAGCGGGCCAAGACCTAAGGCCGCACCATTCCTGCCCCGGACGGCGCAACGCATCCGTGAACTTATGGCCTGCACGGCCCCATCGGAAACATCCCGCCAGCCGAGGCTGAACAGAACTTCTATGCACAGCGCGACATGCTCGATATGGTCGCGTGAAATGAAGCAAAAGGTCTCGGGTAAAACCGGGCCGATTCAAAACAACATCGACCCCGAAGCGTGACTCGCATGGGTCTTCCAGCACCTGCCTGATCACAAGATCAATCGCATCGACGAACTTGTGCGCCGGACCTGGCGCCCCAAAACAGCGTGAAACTGCGCCTCGACCAGACTGATGCCATCGAGGCCGGGCTGAATTACTTCCCGCTCGTCTCGTTCGTCCCACGCATCCGCACCCCGCCATTGCCCTGAGATATAGCTGAAAGTTGGTGATGGCCCCTGAGAGGCGGCATATCATGGCGGTGTTCACGCGCCGTCAATTCTCTGGAGAGAAAGGGATATGCCACATGACGAAGATTACCATCACGCCGCTGCCTGAT
>NZ_JBEPPX010000046.1:0-12212 GCF_040547535.1 Roseovarius sp. MBR-78 | reverse complement strand
GCGCATCAAGGGCAACGGCACTTCAAATCATGCTGACAAACAAGCGAAACGTGCTCGATTCGCCGAAAGCCCCATTACGGCATCTTTGACTTTTCCGCTTGGCGGATGAAGCGAGGCCGAAGGCGCCCTACCCGAACAGCCCTTTGGGTCTGTAATTCGGGTTGGGGATGGTTTCGATCCAGCCGCCTTGTTCTTTGATGCTCTCGAGCGCTGCCGAGAGCGGATAGGCGCCCTCGGACTGGCTCCACCAATAGGCACCGCGCTTGAAGGTGATGATCTTGCGGCGGCCGTCGTTGAAGCAGGCCACCCGCAGCGTCTTGGGTTCCTTACGTGACATGGGTGTCTCCGTTCTCCGTGCGGTCAGGCGGCCTCGGCACTGCGACCTGCCCTGCCCACCTCCGATCTGGCGATCAGATAGTCGCAGGCGCGCTGCGCATCTGCGGCGTGCTTGAAGATCGCACCCTTGTCCGACCGAAGAACGCGCAACCAGTTGTGGAGGTAGGCGGCATTCATCTCGAGCGTATGTGCCGTGAAGCCGAGCGTCTGACCCAGGAACACCGAGGTCAATTCCGCGACGATCTCCTCGCGCGCATAGGACGTGTTGCCAAACTTCGAGAACCCGAAATCGCGGTTCAGTCGATGGGGAGCTTTCGTGGCATGGGCGAGCTCATGGGCCCAGACCCCGTAGAAATTGCGTGGGTCCTGGAACCGCGTAATGGACGGCATGTAGACTTTGTCCACGGGCGGCAGGTAGTACGCTTCCGTTCCTGTGAAGACGGTCGTGATGTCGATGGCATCGAAAAATGCCTGCATGTGCGGGATGGGCTTGGACGGCGGATGCTCGGGCACGGGCTCCGGGTCAGGGTAGAAGCTGTCGGGCAGGCCCTCGATCTGGCAGGCATTGAACACGCGGTAGGATTTCTGGAAGCGGAATATACGGGCTTCCTCGGAGTGATCATCCCCGTCGCTGCGGTCATGCTCATCTGCGCCCGCGTCTTTCCGGCTTTGACCGTAATAAACGACGACAGAGGACTTCTCGCCCTTGCGGACCTTTGCGTCCAACGCATTGGCTTGCGGAAGCGTCATCCAGAAGGGAGAGCTGTGGCCCGCCATCACGGTCCGCATCGTCAGCAGGAAGTTGTTCACTCCCTGGTAGGGTTCCCCGCCCACGCGCAGGGGGCGAGAGCTGCCACCTGCGGTCCAGGGCTTGCGCCACGGCAAGACGCCGCGCTCGATGATACGGATGATTTCGTTTGTGATGACCTCGGAGGCATCGAATTTGGGCGTGCGGGATCGGGCCATGACTGGCCTCCTTTTCGAGTTTTGGTGAGAGGAAATGGTGATCAGATTGACTGACGGAGACGTGGATCGTTGACGATCCTCGCGCCGAGCTGTTCGACCGTGTCGATGTAGGTGGTCAGCGAGACGGACCTGCCAGGGCCCCAGGGTTCAGGGTCGGCCGATCCGTCCCGCGCCACGCACGGCAAGTTCGCGAAGGCGATGACGTCACTGATGGGTCGGATATCGATGAACGGGGTTCCTCGTGCGACCGCGAGGGCGGCCAGGGGAAAGCGCTCGATCGGCGCGAAGGTCGAGACGGTAGTCCAACCGAGATGGAGGAATGTCCCACCCTCCCCGCAGATCACATGCGCGTTTGGCAATGACGCCGCCTGCTTCAGATAGCCGAGATCACGCAGGACGGTCTGGCGTTCGAGCCGCTGTGCCAGCGCCGTCTGGCCAGTTCGGCGTAGTTCCTTGTGTCGCCACCGCCAGGCAGCGGTCGCGCGCAACACGCGCAAGACACCTGTTTGCATCGGAATGCCCTTCATCAGGAAAGACAGACCGGAATCCGGCCCGGACCCATCTGAGGGACCCCAAAGGCCCTCATCCGTCAGTCACAAAACCCGAAGAACACTTTCACTCTTTAGAGATCCGATGCTGGAGAATGTTAAATGCGAAGCTCATGAGAACGTAGGATCCTGCACTTTCCGGCATCAGACCCCGATGAGGAACAGGATCAGGCCGGGACACCCTCTTTCGGGCACCCTCTGGCCTGACCCTCCCCAGCCCTCCTCTTCCTCTCAAACCCCATGATTTCCGGAGGTGGCTTGATTTTGTTCCTGTTATGTTCTAATTTAAGAACCACGCTAAGAAGGGAGATCCCCGATGGAAAGCACCACTTACGCCCTGCCCGCGACGCCCAAGCAGATCGCCTATGCGCGCGCGCTGGCCCTGCGCAACCAGACGCTTCTGCCGTGGGAGGTTCAGCAAGATCGGCGCTCCTTGAGCGCCTGGATCGACGCACAGGCAAAGATGAACCCGGGCGCGCAAGACAGCCGCCCGACATCAAAGCAGGTCGCCTTTGCCGAGCGTCTCGCCCGCATTAAGCGCCGCGCCGTGCCGGATGAATGTTTCCGCGACAAGGGGCTGATGTCGAAGTGGATCGACGGGAACAAGTGAAGCTGGGCAGACCCTGCGGTGATCGAGATTACTTCAGCCGATCGACAACGGATGCCTTGCTGGACCTGGCAAGCGCGATCAGGCTGGACTGGATCTTGGATGTGAAGACGGAACTGAACGTGCCAATGGGCGTGCGGTCCTCCCAGACATAGGACCGCTCCAGAATATCCGTGTTGATCTCGTCCAGCATGACCCATTTGCGGACATGGGTCTCTAACCCCACGCGCTGCGACTCGATCTGTGGCACCTCGATAAATTTGCGCGAGGGCAAGGGCGGCTGCGTCGTGATCGGCAGGATGAACACCACGGTCTCGCTATCGGACTTGGCGACAGTGACGGCGATACAGACAGGCCGCGTCTTGCGGCCCTCGGTCTCACCCGCCATCTGCTCGCGTTTCCAAAGGAACGGATAGCGGAAAACCTCTCCAGCACTCGGCTTAGTCATCCGCCCGCGTCAAGTCCCGCTCGAGCCCTTCAATCATCAAAGCCTTGAGATCCTCTGGCATCTCGTCAACCATATGAGCCTGTTGCGTGGCCCCCCGCGCGAGCTGCTGATACTGATCCATGCTCATCAGCACGAATTTCGGCTTGCGGTGCTTGGTGATCGCGATCGGCGACCGAATGGCCGCGTCAAACAGGTCACTTGTATGCCGCGTCAGGTCGGCCGCCTTGAACTCGGGAAGCTCATGCATGATCAGGGTCTCCATTTGTCCATAATATACATACATTCTGGATATTCTGCAAGAGATGGGTTGAGCCCTTCCATGTGTCATCCGAACCGCCGCACGGTCTCAGTGAAGGTGTACTCATTGGCGG
The DNA here is from genome assembly GCF_040547535.1 of Roseovarius sp. MBR-78. NCBI lineage: Bacteria > Pseudomonadati > Pseudomonadota > Alphaproteobacteria > Rhodobacterales > Roseobacteraceae > Roseovarius > Roseovarius sp. MBR-78. The sequence goes on along the minus strand of NZ_JBEPPX010000046.1, from coordinate 8,936 downwards.
TGACCCATCTGAGGGACCCCAAAGGCCCTCATCCGTCAGTCACAGAACCCGAAGAACACTTTCACTTTTACTGAGGTCGTCCCCTTCCGCTCTCTAAACCAATAGCACCTCACCAGACGGCTCAATGCCGGCACCTCTCCCGAAGCTTTTGATTTGGAACAGTAGATCCAAATCGGCAGGCAAGATCGGCAACGCATATCGCCAAAACCTAGCCTGTTAATAACCGATATGTATTTATTTCAAATACTTATCAGGATTCGAAAATCGGCGTGAGTTCTAAAGACAGCCGCCAGAACGGAACCGTGCTTCGTCGAGGAGCATATTCCCGCGGAATTGGCAGACCTTTCCCAGCGGGAAGCCACTGGCCTGGGACAAGGGTTCCATCCTGACAGCGCAACCGAGCTTGCCAATCTCGCCCGCGTGATGAACTGCTACTACTCAAACCTGATTGAGGGTCACAACACACGCCTCCGCAACATTCAGCGAGCCCTTGCTGGCGCGGAGCTTGACGAGAAGAGCGGCTCTCTCGCCCTGGAGGCGCGGGCGAAATTCATCGTTCAGCGGGCCATCGATGAGATGCACCGCAAAGGCACCCTGCCCCGCCCTACCTCCGTCGAATTTCTGACATGGGTTCACAAAAGCTTCAACGATGAAATGCCCGACGAGTTTCGGATCATCGAACATCCCGACGGCACGAATGAGCCGATCGTTCCGGGACACATACTCAAGGCTTAGGATTGGGAAGTTGCGATCGGACGGCACCCACCCCCTTCATCGTCGCGCATTGCGGCGTTCATGGGCCACCTCGACAAACGGTTTCAGATTGCAGTGCGGTCTTCGAGCGGGCGGATCCGCACATCATCGGTCGAACTACATCCACCCTTTCCCTGATGGCAACGGTCGCGTCAGCCGACTGATGTCTCATGCCATGGCGCTCACAGCTGGGATTGGTGGCCATGGGCTCTGGGCCGTATCTCGTGGGCTCACCGATCGGGGTGAGTACAAACGGATGATGGATCTTGCTGGCACTCACTGGCGTGGAGACTCCGACAGGCGGCGCGAGCTGTCCGACGCGGCATGGAAGGTGTTCCGCGAATGGTTCCTGAAAGTGACGCTTGACCAGATCACGTGCTCGGCAAAGCTGTTTGATCGCGGCGGACTGGATCAGCGATATCGTCGTCTCGTTGCGGATACCATCGATGACAAGCGAGCGCCGGATTTGATATCGGCTGTTCTCCGGCTGGTTGCCTTAGGTCGAGGCGATGCGCAGCTTTACCTCAAGGCTTCTGAGCGTAGAGCTTACACTAGACTGAGCAAACTGACCGCCGGTGAATATCTGAGGTCCGTCTCGCCAAAGAGACCTATGCGGCCGTCGTTTCCGCGGGACTATAGAGAGCGGCTTTCTTCGATCCTGTTTGGTGACGTTGATCTGCCTGAATGACAGCCTATACCCAAGTGATTATCCTGGCATGAATATTGAGCACATAAAAACAGGACATTTGGCCCCGAAGTTCACAGCTGTGAACTCTTTATGCCGCGTCCCGTCGCATCAACGCCATGATCATCGGCCCACAAGAGAATTCTCCTATAGCCGCCTTAGCGGACAAAGATCTCATATATCCGCCGGGGGATCTAATGTCAGTGAACCTCTCAAGCATCGCAACAACAACGACAGAGGCCTCTTCAGGGCCCATATAGCGCTTTGCCTCATCCCAAGCGGACGGTGAGATTCCCATCATGGGCCTGACCATATCAGCGACCCTAACCAAGTCATGCCAATGTCGTACGGGCTGTTCAGCATAAGACTTGAATTCGTGACACGATGCGAGAACCAGTCCAAGCGGGATATTCGGTAAGAGTTGGTCCTCATGTTCATGTAAGGTATGATCACCTTCATTCTTACAGTGCTCTACACTGACTCCATCGTCTTCATCTTTAATCGCAACGCATTCCTCCCGCGCTTTTTCCAAGCGAGGTTCAAGAACATAAGAGTCTTTATTTGAATTCTGACAGTGCTGCTCAGAAACAGCATCATTGGTGCTCATATCTTCTGCTAGATGACCATCCAGAAGGTTGCGGGCGTGGTCCAAAGCAGCTCCCAAAGCCGCTTCGATGCGCCCAAGATTTTCCATTTCGAGTTTTCTACGAAGGTCTCGAGCCGCTAGGGCCGCAAGATCGGAGAATTGGTCCCAGACACCCTGATCCGGACGAAGCGAGCGGCCGTACTCGGCTAACCCCGCCAGGTCGCGTCGCATGAGGCTCACAGTGGCGCGCAGCCGCTTGTAGCGTTCATCGGCAGCCCGGACAGCCTCGGCGGCCTCACAGATATCCTGAAAGCGTCGCACGAGCGGTGAGAGGTCGAACCCGAATGCAACCTTTTCGTCCCCATAGCGGCGGGCATAGCGCTTCCCATTGGGACTATCGCGCCGGACGACGAACCCGGTCTGCACGAGATTGGAGAGATGCCGCCGCATCGTAGAGCAGGGCATGCCGTTCAAGCGCTCACAAATCGCCTTGTTAGACGGATATACTATCAACTCGCTGTCGTTGCCTCCGAGTATCGTCGCCTGGTGGAAGCTGACCAAAGCCTGAAGGACCGTCAGATCACGGTCGGACAAGCCGAAAGTCACCCGGGCGGCAGCGAGCTCCCTTAGAACCTCCCACTTGTTGGCACCTGTGGGCGGCAATTCTTCCTGTGTGGCTGCCTGATGTTTCAGAATGGCAGCGTCAATGGTTCGCCGAAACGGCGTTACGGGCTTGTAGTCCATGTTGTCATTCACAAAGACAAAAAATATGCGGCCCGCGAATCACTTTGGACTTGCGGAAAACGGCTCCAGACACTACCTTGGAGGTGCTAGAAACAAGTTAGGGTCTCGTGGAGCGGTCGCTTTGCGGGGCCTTTTCTTTTGCCTGTTTGTGCCTCCTTTTTTGGTTTCTGCTCTTTCTCAGTCTTCCGAACGCCGTTGCCAGCGCTCGTGAAGGTCTTCAATCACGTCATGCACTTCAGACTCGACCCAGTCGGCGAAGTCTCCACTTGCCAGCTCGATCGACAGGCCTTTGGCGGTGCGTTTCACGCTCCCACCACGTTTACCACCGATCTTCAGCGGGACGCTGGAGGACGGGGCAGGGGAGGGGGCCTTTGCAGGTTTGAGTGCCATCGCTACGGCTTTAGCCACCGCTTCAAACGCCTGGACGGATGGATCATCGGTGGACACGGAATCATCCACAACTGTGGAACCGACACCCTTTCTACGTGCCCCCTCTGCAATCTGGGTGAGGCGCTCGCGATCGAGGCCGTTCTCGTCGATGGCACGGCCCAGAGCGTCCCAGCGAGGCCGCCCGATGCCGTGGGCCGGCCCGATGGCGCGAACTAAATCAGAGCCGACGATGTCTACGATGGCGATGGCCATGGAGACCGCAGATTTCGTGACGGTCAAGACTTCTGCAACCTGTGATTGCGTTCCGAAGCCGGATGCCACGAGATCCTTAGCGAAAAGCGCCTTCTCGATGTAGGACAGGTCACGTCGGGCCATATTCTCGGAAATTTGCGCACGCAAAGCGCTGTCATCATCCAGGTTGGCGACGAGAGCGCGGATCTTGGTCACCTTGTCGGACTGGCGGATCGCCTCCAACCGCCTACGTCCATAGACGAGCAGGTAGCGGTCGGGATCATCGGGGACGCGGCGCACAAGGATCGGAACGGTTTGACCATTCGCCTCGATCGCATCGCGCAGGTCCCGCACATCCGCCGGGTCGAGGCGATCCTCCATGCGGTCATCCACGATGTTCGTCGGATCCAGCTCCCAGACATGATGACCATCGACAGCATCGCGCGCGGACCTTAGGGCGCGGTTAGAGCTCATCATTGGCGTGACAGCCCTAGACTGCGGGGTAGAGGAGGGAGCCCCGGCCGACGCGAGACTGTCGAGCATGGACATCCGTTTCTTCTTGCTGCTGGTCATGGGCGCCCCCAAGTCTTCTGGATCAGGTCGGCGATCTCATCATTCAGCGTGTTCAAGCTCTCGAGTGCGCGGTCATAGGTGGAACGGGTGAACGCGCTGCGTTCCACTTCGTAGAGCGTCTGCTTGGTCAGGCCTGCATCGGAGATCGCTGTGGATTTCAACATGGGCGAATTCAGCACTGCTTCCCCGTACATCGTTCGCAGGAAGGCCACGATCCGGTTCTGTGGTGCGTCCTGCGGCTCGTAACGGGTCAAAACGTAGCGCATCCAGTCATGAGACATGTCGGCGCCGCTTTCGGCAATCACGTCCATAAGATCGGCGGTCATACGAAGAAACTGCGACATAGACATCACGTCAAGCATTTCGGGGTGAATCGTAACCAATACGCCGGTAGCCGCAGACAGTGCGGACATCGTCAGAAATCCCAACTGCGGTGGACAGTCGATGACCACTACATCGTAGTCCTCATCGACCTGAGCCAGGGCTTCTTTCACGCGGAAAAAGAAAAGTCCTGCATTGCCCTGCGCCAGGGCCCGGGGGGTGTCGTGCTCGAACTCCATCAGTTCGAGATTGCCGGGAATGAGGTCAAGGTTGGGGATATAGGTCTTGCGGATGACCTCCCGGATTGGATCGGGGTTTTCGTAGCGGATCGCATCATAGAGCGTGCCGCCATCCTCAAGGTCCAATTCCGGCTGAACGCCGTGCAGTGCCGTGAAGGAGGCTTGCGGATCCAGGTCGATGCCCAGCACGCGATACCCGCGCAGCGCAAGCCGTTGCGCGAGATGGGCAGAGGTTGTCGTTTTCCCAGATCCACCCTTGAAGTTCATCACACCGATGACCTGTAGATGATCACCCTCCCGTCGCCCGGGAACGTAATCACCCGGTTTGCGGGCGGTTTTTTCAAGAAGCACGCGCAGCGCTTGGAGGTCCTGCGCCGAGTAATGACGGCGGTTGCCAGCAGTTAACTCGGGAGAAGGCCCCTTGCCATCAAGGTTGAGTTTGCGAAGATAGGAATCGTTGACTCCGAGCAGCGCGGCGGCCTCACCAGAGGTGAACTTGCGCATGGTCTTCTCGGCGTCGGGTGGAAACAGGCTCTCACGTTGCGAATGCAGCTGATTAGCCAGCCATTCCGAATGCTGGCGGATCACCGCGTTGAGATCCTCATGCACAAAGGTCTTGTTCATCTGCCCTCTCACTCCCGAGACACTACTTCTTTGGCGTGTTCACGGAAACTGACGTTTTTTGCCTCGTTTCCGTGACTATTGGCGCAAGAGTCGGATTCGCGCAAGGATTTTCCACATCTAGTGGGCGAGCTCCGCCGAAACACAAGCTTGTTTGCCCCCTCACCGAGTCGACGCGGCGAACTCAAAGATGGGTCGCAGATGCAGAGGGCAGTTCCGATACCACACTCCAAGCCGCTCATCATAGCCTCGGCCGGCGGATGCGAAGGGCACCCTAGGCGCGTTGCACTTGCGTATTGATCACCTTAGATATACATTGATCGTTGTTTATCCAAGGCTAGTGAGGAGAAGATGCAAGTTGCCAAATGGGGAAATTCTCTCGCGGTGCGGCTGCCCGTCGGCCTTGTGCGGGAACTCGGCCTGAAGGAGGGCGATCAGATCGACCTGGTAAAGGACGATGGAACCCTGCTTGTTCGGCGCCAGCCTCGCGCCAATGAAGTTTTGCAAGGACTACGCCGGTTTCGGGGCAAACTGCCCAGGGACGCGCGACTGAGCCGCGACGCTGCGCATGAGCGCTGAGTTCACGGACACGAATGTCATTCTCTACTTGCTTGACGACGGTCCAAAGGCGGATCGGGCTGAGGAAATCCTGGGGCAGGGGCCGCGGATCAGTGTACAAGTCCTGAACGAAGCGCTCGTCAATTGTCGAAGAAAGGCGGGGCTCAGCTGGGAGGACACCGCAGCCTTTCTCGCAGGTATCCAATCCTTGTGCGCGGTCGAGGACTTGACGATCCAAACCCACCAAGTGGGACGCGCCTTGGCGGAGAAGTACCAGCTCTCGGTTTATGACGCGATGATCGTGTCTGCTGCACTCATTGCGGGGTGCACGACATTGTGGAGCGAGGACATGCACGACGGATTGCTCGTGGAAGATCAGTTGCGCGTCGTCAATCCATTTTCCTGACCGCAAATTGGGCTGCAACCTTGCAATCTTTCCGTGGGTTGGAAGATTTTCAAGGCTGGAATTGCTGCACGAGTCAGAGCAACCCCAGCTTCTCCGCCCGCTCTAACAGCATCTTGACCGATGACGGCTGCCAGCTTGTCCGCCCACGGGGCGTGCGCTCGCGCATCGCTTCCAGCCGGGTGCAGATCGCCTGAAGCGTCATCTCGGGATCCGCGCCCTTGATGGCGGCGACGATGGCGGGCAGACGGTCGTCGGTTTCGCGGCGGCCGACGCGGGCCAAAACTGTCTCGGGCAGAAAGCCGTCGCGGACATAGGCCTTCACAGCGCGTAGCAGGCGGCTTTGGGTCCAGCGACGCGCCTCGGGCAAGGGGCCGTTGATGATGCGCACCACGTCTTCCCAGGCCAAGTCGGGCCGCAACCGGCGCACATGGGGCACCCAGTCCTGGGCAGTCTCGTTCAGACGCTCCATATAGCCGTCCTGTCGCGCCAGCCGCACTTTGCGAAGAGCAGCAGGGTCTTTGGCACGCAGCCCAGGGTTCCCGCCCACGCGGCCCTTTGTGCGCGCGCTGGCGAGTCCGGCCTTGGTGCGTTCCCGAATCAGGGCGCGCTCGAACTCGGCCGCAGCGCCCAGGACCTGCAGCGTGAACTTGCCTTGCGGGGATCCGGTGTCGATGGGGTCCTGGATCGAGCGAAAGAACGCCCCCTTGGCCTCCAGCCGCTCAATCACCTCCACCAGATGCGACAGCGACCGCGCCAGTCGGTCGATCCGAACGACGACCAGCGTGTCGCCCTTGCTGATCCGTTCAAGCACCCGCGCCAGCACCGGCCGCGCACGATTGCCGCCCGAGGCATGTTCTTCGTGGATTTCGGCGCAGCCTGCAGATTTCAGGGCCTGTGTCGCGTTTAGTTACCCGTTTCAATTGAAGCTGTAAGCTGAAATCCCACGCCTCGTATTTTAGCTTACAGCTTCACCAAAGGGCCGCGCGCCGTGGACTCGCAGCGATGTGGCCATGAGTGGCGCGGCAGTCTCATTTCGCGCTGATTTGTCTCAAAAGGTATAGTAATTATACTTTTTCGGCATATATTGATTCTCATGAAGTTCGAGTATGATCCCGACAAGAGTGCCGCGAACCGTGCAAAGCACGGGATCGACTTTGATGAAGCTCAGGCCCTCTGGGATGATCCTTATCTGATCGAGGCCCCTGCCAACGTCACGGATGAGCCACGCTTTCTGGCGGTTGGCATGATCGGGGCCATACACTGGACGGCTGTCTACACATACCGGAGCGACCGGGTGCGGATCATTTCCGTGCGCCGCGCTCGCAAGCAGGAGATTGACCATTATGAAGGCGACTGAATTCGACGAACGTTTTGAGGCGGGCGAAGACATGTCCGCCCATGTCGATTGGACAAAGGCGCGCCGCCTCAATGTCGAGGCCAAGCGGGTGAACGTGGATTTCCCGACCTGGGTTGTCGCAGGTCTGGACCGGCAGGCCCAGAAGCTCGGCATCACCCGTCAGGCACTGATCAAGATGTGGATCGCAGAGCGGCTACAGTGATAACGCCCAAACATGCGCCTGCGGCAAGGCAGGGGGCTCACAACCCGGCTGCCTTCGTCAGGTTCACCCGGAACCTGTCGCGCCTGCGCTGGTAGCGCCGGGTCATCTCGGCCGACGCATGTCCGAGTTGCTTTTGAACATAGCGCTCATCAACCTCTGCCGACGAGGCGAGCCCGGCGCGTAAGGAATGGCCGGAGAACATTGCCAAGCGTTTGGCTTCCGGCAAATCGGATCTGATGCCACTCTTCATAACGGTTGCCTTGATCAGTCGCGCTATGTGCTTGTCGGAAAGGCGGGACTCGAGGGCACGCTTGCCATCCCGCGATGTGCGCACGAAGACCGGACCAAAGTCGATCTTGGCAAAGTGTAGCCACTGCTCCAGCGCGTGGACGGGACAGGTCTGGTCGCTTGAGCCACGCCCGACCTCGACCTCGCGCCAGCCGGTCTTGGCATTGAGGGTGAGCAGGGCGCCGCCATCGAAGACCTCGATCCAGCCGCCGGAGTCCGGTGTATCGTCCTTATGAAAATCGAGGCAGACCACCTCCGAACGGCGCAGGCCGCCTGCATAGCCCAGAAGCAAGATCGCCCGATCTCGAAGCCCGCGGAGATCGAAAGGAAGGGTGGCCACCATGGCTTGAATGTCCTCAGGCAAGATCGCTTCCTTCTGGACCGGAGGGCGCGCATGCTTGCGTTTGATCCCGGCCAGAACCGTGGCGATGTGGCGGTTCTTGCGATCAAGAGTGAAGCCGCGCTGCCTGTAGTTCCAAGCGAGGCCGGAGAGACGACGCTCAATCGTGGAGACCGAAAGGGCAGGGGCCTTCCCGGCTGGTGCAGCCAGATCAGCCAGATAAAGCCCAACCATCTCTGGCGAGGGGGGCAGAGGTTCCGTGCCTTTCAGTCGGCACCAGCGGGTGAAGTGTTTCCAGTCGGCCGCGTAGGCCTTGTTCGTGTTCCCAGCCGTCGAGGCCTCGGCGTAGTCCCGGGCGGTATCGATCAGCCGGTCGAGCGCGCCGGAACCGGCCACATGGGCGGGCAGAGCGATTGAGGCTCGGTCTCGAGAGGTTCTCTCGTCGTGTTCTTTGCTGTTCGCCGCGCCATGGGGGTGCTGAGCTCGAAATCTCAGACCCTGACCCGCCCGAACTTTCGATTTTGGTGCTGTTATTTGTGAGACTACCCATGTCGTTCTTGTTCCATTGGTGGACACTAACGTATTGATATCATTATGTTCATGTTCTTGTTTCATTCCCGGATTATAGTTTCATTATCGGAC
>NZ_JBEPPX010000045.1:0-12705 GCF_040547535.1 Roseovarius sp. MBR-78 | reverse complement strand
CCATCGTACCCATCCAACCATCGCTGCGACGTCACCTTCTAAGGCAATGTATAATGCTGGGCCAACCTCAAACCTAAAATCTTTGCAACAGAACCCTTCAACAGTTCCTGTCGCAGATGCTGATGCGGCTCCAGCTCCAGCTCGCGGGCTTCATCGAGAAGAACGAAGACAGCTTCGGATGGGTCGGTGAACACGCCTCGTTCGATCCGATCAAGGACCCAGAGAGCGAGTCTGGGCGGCAAATACGCCTGAAATCGCAAACCTCCCTCTGTTGCCGAGGCACGAAGAACTTGTGCTTGTTGACTCGCCCGCGCCCTGAGTTCCTTGGAGGTCCATGTTTCATCCGCCTCATCTGTCGCTCTGGCGCTCCTTACCTCGGTGGTGTGTTCACATGGATTTGCCGGACGGGATCAGATGAAGTGTGGCCTTTCCATCTCTCACCGCATTCACGGACAGACGCCGGTCAAACGTGGCAAGTTGACCGCCACGACCCTTTGCCAGAGCCAGTAGGTAGGTATCCGTGACTTGTGCGGAGGTCAGAACTCGGCTTGCGTCGATAGCGTCAGATCCGACAAGACTGAAATCTTCGGCCCAGAAATTGTGACCGGGCAAGGCGCGCAGTTGCTCCACGATCCCAGCCACGACGGCTGGAGATCCGGGCGAGTTCGGATACTTCGCGTTGCCGAGAATTCGCACTACTCCATTTTCTGTAATCGGACAGCTGGCCCACGACGCGCTACCTTCGTTTGCAAACCAATCATGCGCATCGTCATGGGCGACATGGGCCGGATCAATCAGGGCAATCAGGACGTTGACGTCGAGAAGGTATGTCACGGTGCCTCATCCCGAAGGGAGTTCACGACATCCATCGTCACGGGAGGGGAGCCAGGGCGAGATGTCAGAAGTGGAATGCCGTTACGTTCGGCCGGGGAGGCGGGACGTTTCAGCGAGCGCCGCGCAAGCTCGGATACCACCTCACCCAAACTGCGCCCTTGTTGACCCGCGATCGCCTTGGCTGCAAGCAGGACATCGTCATCAATAGAAAGAGTTGTTCTCATGGGGGTTTCTCCGCGCATCAGTCATCACGCATCATATGGGAGGGTGGCTGGATTCATCAAGAGCTGAATTTCGGCAGCCAGCCGGGCAGGGGCCTTACAACCCTGCGGCCTTGGTCAGGTTCACCCGGAACCGGTCACGGCGGCGCTGATAGCGGCGGGTCATTTCCGCCGAGGCGTGCCCGAGCTGCTTCTGGACGTAGCGTTCGTCGACCTCGGCAGAACTGGCGAGACCGGCCCGCAGGGAGTGGCCCGAAAACAGCGCCAGGCGATCTTTCTCGGGGAGATTGCCGCGGATGCCGCTTTTCAGAACGGTGTGCTTGATCAATCGTGCAACGTGCTTGTCTGACAGTCGAGCCTCGAGTGCGCGCTTGCCGTCGCGAGATGTGCGCACAAAAACCGGGCCAAAGTCGATCTTCGCGAAATGCAACCACTGCTCAAGCGCATGGACGGGACAGGTCTGATCTGATGAGCCGCGCCCGATCTCGACCTCGCGCCAGCCGGTCTTGGCGTTCAGGGTGAACAGGGTGCCTTTGTCGAAGATCTCGATCCAGCCGCCGCTGTCGGGCGTGTCGTCCTTGTGGACGTCGAGACTGACGATCTCGGATCGCCGCAGCCCGCCCGCATAGCCCAAGAGCAGGATCGCCCGATCCCTGAGCCCGCGCAGGTCGAAAGGCAGGGTGGCCACCATCGCGAGAATATCCTCGGCCAGGATCGCCTCCTTCTGCAGCGGCGGGCGGGCGTGTTTGCGTTTGATCCCGGCCAGCACCGTGGCGATGTGACGGTTCTTGCGATCGAGGGTGAAATCGCGTTGCGCGTAGCTCCAGGCAAGGCCGGACAAGCGGCGCTCGATTGTCGAAACTGATAGGGCAGGGGAGGGGGCCGAACCGGACGCCAGATCGGCCAGGTAGAGCCCAATCATCTCGGGAGACGGCGGTAGAGGCTCGGCACCCTTCATCCGGCACCAGCGCGTGAAATGCGCCCAATCCTTCGCGTAGGCCGTCAGCGTGTTGTCGGACGCTGCAGCGCGGGCATAGTCGCGGGCGGTGTCGACCAGGCGATCAAGGCTGCCGGACCCCGCAACATGGGAGGGCAGAGTGATCCCATCGCTTTTTTCTTGATTTCTCGCGTCGCCCTGAGCAGTATGGATCGCATCAGAGTTTGATGAAGTCGGTTTTTCGTCCTCTGAGGCCATTTCCCAGCGAATCCAGCAATGAAATTGAACTGGTTCCCCGCATATATTTTAATGTCCGATAATGCAAACTTATTGGACATTAAAAGATTGTACAAGGTGAGGCGGTTTTAGCAATATTTTGTGGAAGAAAGCGCCGTAGCGATGTAGACTTCAAGCATGACATTTGCTCGGGACACTCCCATCGACGACCAAGATACGTTACCCCGGATGCCCGGCTGGATCACCTTGGCACGTTCCGAAACCCTTGAAGATGTGGCGTTTTTGTCGGGCGCGGCGCTCGCTCACCTGCATCTTGTACTCAGGCACGAGGAGGTGCCCCAGCCCTTGTTTCGGGACCGCCTGGCGCTGCGCGCCGCGGAGGCCTGCATGACCTTCTCGGGTCGTCCTGAACGGGCCGGGGAGTTGCGCGACACGGTACACCTTCTGCGTCTCGGCGATCTGCCCGGACCGGCGGGGGAAACTTACCTTTCCTGGCGTCGCGCGGCGGAGCGGTCGCTGTCGGTCAAGGCTTTGGGCCGAGCACTACCGACCTTCGAGCCGGACCAGATCGCCACGTGGCTGGATGCGGGGCAGGGGGTGCCGGTGACGCGGGCGGCGCTGGTGCTGGAAGTTGTCCTGACGGACGCACCGCGTGCAGAAACATCTTCGCTGATCCTCGCCGACGCCGCCTTGGCCCAGGCGCTTGGCTGGGATCACGTCGTGCCCCTGCTGGCTGTCGGGTTGAAGCGCACCGACCTGCGCAAGCGCGGGGACGATCTGCGTCTTGCCTGTCATCGCGCGCTCGTTTCATCGGCGGTCGAAGCCGTGCGCCTCGCCGCAGACCTCGCGCGAAGGGCTGCGCACCTGAAGGCGGTCGCGCCAAAGCTTCGGGCGAAGGGGGCGGGCGACGCCGTCGAGATGTTCCTGACCCGCGATGCGATTGCGCCCTCAGCCTTGCCGTTACCAGATCGCGCCGCGCGGCGGCTCTGCGACCGGCTGGTCGACCTGGGTGCGGCGCGAGAGCTGACCGGACGGGACACCTTCCGGCTCTACGGGGTGTAGCGATGGCAAAGGACCGTAATGAGCCCGACCTGGACCGCGAACTGGCCGAGCTGCCGCCGGAGCTGCGTTGGCGGGAATGGATGCGCCGGATCGAGGCGGTGCTTTTTGCCAGTGCCGCGCCCGTCCCGCGCGAGGATCTTGCGCGCGTGGTGGGGCAGGGGGCCTCGGTCGACTTGCTGGTCGCGGATCTGGCGGCTGACCTGGAAGGGCGGGCCTTCGAGATTGCCCAGTTGGCAGGCGGCTGGATGTTCCGGACACGGAGCGCCTACGCGCCCGCGATCCGCGCCGCGGCGGATGTCGGGGATCAATTGCTGGACCTGAGCGAATTCGATGTCGCTGTCCTCGCCGCTATCGCCTACCACCAGCCGATCACCCGCGACGGCCTCAAGGATATCTTCGGCAAGGAGATCAGCCGCGATCTGATCGGGCGGCTGCATGCGCGCGAGTTGATCTGGACCGGACCCCGGTCACCACGGCGAGGCGCGCCCTATACTTTCGTCACCACAGGCGTGTTCCTCGCGGCCTTTGGGATGGAGAGCCTGCGCGACCTGCCAGACCCCGAACAGCTGGAGGATGCGGGGGTTGCAAGAGCTTCAGATCGTCCAGTGCCGTAAGGTCGCACACAAGCTGTGTAGCTGAGCCTATCTGCCTAGATTGCAAGGCACCGCTTCGTAAGAGGCAAATAGGAATCTGCGATTACAGACATGTGCGTCGGTTTCGATGGTGGTTCATTGCAAGAAAGGGCAGGCCAAACCAAAGTTCCAACCAAGACGGCGACTGGCTTTGCATCGGTGTTGTCACGTTAATGGACCTGAGGTTGCTGGTTCATTGATCCGGGCTAAAACGATCTGACTTTCGAAGGTTAGTTTGTAAGATCGGTTTGTAATAAAGCACACAAGACATCAATCGCAGCAGACATTGCAGCTGAATCGACGCTTTCGTTGGGGTGGTGGCTAATACTGTCCTTGCAGCGCGTAAACTGCATTGCCACTGGGCAAAGATCCGCCATTGCCGAAGTGTCGTGCGTGGCCCCCGAGGGCATATGCAGGGCTTTGTGGCCCTGTTTGCGGGCTGCTTGCGCCAGTCGTGAGCTGAGTTCATGCGCACAAGGGGTTGCCGCTTGTGCATATGTCCGACTGATATCCAGTGCCAGGTTGCGGCGCACTGCGATGTCATTGGCCCTGCTGGTCAACTCTTGGGCCGCCTCTTCGCGCAGGTCATCGGACGGAGCGCGCAACTCCAGCGTCAATGTTACCTCGCCCGGAACCGCATTGACCGCGCTTGGTCTGACTTGCAATTCGCCGACATTGGCTAACAATCCGTCGGTGTTCTGGGCCAAGGCTTCAACCGCGAGCACAAATTCCGACGCGCCGGCCAGCGCGTCGCGGCGCAGCTCCATCGGCACTGTGCCCGCATGCGCGGCCATGCCTGTCAAGGTAACACTATGCCTCTCGATCCCGCATATTGCTGTAACAATTCCTATTGGCTGTTCTGCATGTTCCAGCACAGGCCCTTGTTCCAGGTGCACCTCGACCCAACCCAGAATATTCGCAGGGTTACGTTTCAGACCGGGTAGGTTTTCGGGCGCAAGGCCGAAATCTTTCATGGCGCGGCGCAGTGAGATGCCATCGCGGTCCTGCATATCCAGCGCGGCCATGTCGAATGTTCCTGCCAATGCGCGTGGACCCATGAGTGCGGTAGGAAAGCGCACGCCCTCTTCATCAGCAAAAGTCAGAACTTCTACGGAAAAGGGAAGCGCGCGCCCGCTGGCGTGCAGCTTTTGAATGGCGAGGACTGGCAGAACCACGCCCATGATACCGTCATAGGCACCACCTTCGCGAACGGAATCCTGATGCGACCCCAACAGCAACACTGGCCCGTCCGCCGACCCGTCCAGCCGACCAATCAGCGTGCCTGCTGCATCCATCGACACGGTCAGACCTGCATTTTGCATTAACTCTGTCAGGATATCGAGCGCGGCGCGATGCTCTGGGGTAAAGGGCAGGCGCGTGACGCCGCGTCCGGGTTCAGAGCATTGCGCCAGCCTGTCCAGCCAGCTTTGCGCCAGAGCGCCCCAATTGATTTCAGTCATGGCCGCGCTCCGGGTTGTTGCGGGTGGGAACAGTGGGCAGCCAAGCGGCGTAATCCCCGCTTTGGCTGCGTGAGTAAAGCTCATCAAGTGCCGGAATCGGGTGTTCGGCCCAATCCACGCGCAGGCTTAGCGGGGGGGCGTCATCCGAGACCACCAAAAGCGCGGCGGATTGTAGACCCCGCGTGTCTCCTCCGGCCGTTTCGGCTGCGCTGAGGGCAGCAATCAGACGCTGCGCCACATGGCCGGTTGTGCCAAGATAGGTATCGCGGAGCGCTTGCAGAACGTGCGCACCGGCCAGCAAATTACCTGATACCACCAGCCCAGGCGCGATCAGCGCGCCCTTCCAGTCGGTATTTGAGTCTCCTGTATGACAGGCGGTATTGCCTGCCCGATCCAGCACGGCGAGTTGCCGCCAGTCACGCCCGCGATCTACTGTGATCAGCGATGTAACTGTGTCTTGTGCGCTTAGGCCGTTGCGCATCAAATCCAGCGCATCCTCGCCCCACATAGTCGACGGGGCCGCCCCTTGCGATGCCGACAGGCCCGCACGCGAATCGCCCCGCAACACCCAGCCGCCAACACAAAGCGATCCCGTTGCCGCCGCGCCAGCGAATGCGCCACTGCTTGAATCTTGCGCAAGTATTGAAAACGTCATCAGATAATTCCCCTGCTACACCCTATTTATCCTGAAAGTTTTGACCAATGTAAATTATCATGATAAATAATACAGGATAATCCAGCAACAGGGAGCGCCAACTATGGCTTTTTCATCACTGACCCGTCGTAGCTTCGGGATCCTGACTGCCGCTTTGTTGGCGAGCTCTGCGCTTGTCGCACCCGCCACTGCACAGACGCCACCGGGCGTATTGGTTGTGGGGCAGATTGCCGAACCGCAGGCGCTGGACCCGCACGCGGTTACCGCCGTCAATGATTTCCGGATTCTGATGAATATCTATGACGGGTTGGTGCGCTACCGCTCTGGCTCACTGGAGGTCGAGCCTGCCTTGGCTGAATCCTGGACAATCTCCGAGGATGGCAAAACTTATACATTTACCCTCCGTGATGGGATCAGCTTTCATGATGGCAGCGCCTTTGATGCCGAGGCTGTTGTCTGGAACTTTGAGCGGATGTTGAAGGAGGACCACCCCTATCACAATACCGGTCCTTTCCCGCTTTCGTTCTTCTTCCGCGCGATTGAGTCAGTTGAGGCCCTAGATGCAGCCACAGTGCAATTCACCCTGAAGGAGCCCTACGCCCCATTTTTGTCAAACCTTGCCTACCCGACCGGGCTGATCGTGTCGCCCGCCGCCGTAATGAAACATGGCGCGGATTTCGGGCGCAATCCTTCTGGCACCGGGCCCTTTCAATTTGCCGAGTGGCGCTCGAATGAGCGTGTTGTCGTGACCCGCAATGATACCTACTGGGACGGCACGGCAGGCACCGAAGCCGTCATCTTCCGTCCGATCACCGACGCCAATACCCGCGTGGCCGAGATGCTGGCAGGTGGCATTGATGTCATGGTCGAGGTTCCGCCTGTTGCGATCTCGCAATTTCAAGGCGCCACGCATACGGTGCATGAACAGGCCGGGCCGCACCTGTGGTTTCTGATCCTGAATGCCAAAGAAGGCCCTTTTGCCGACAAGCGCGTCCGACAGGCCGCCAATTATGCGATCAACAAGGGCGCATTGGTCAATGACGTTCTGGAAGGCACCGCCACCATTGCCGCAGGGCCCACGCCGCCTGCCTTTGCCTGGGCGTATAACGAAGACCTGGAGCCATACCCCTATGATCCTGATCGTGCGCGCGCATTGATCGCAGAGGCCGGGGCCGAGGGCGCAAGCCTGACCTTCTATGTGACTGAGGGCGGGTCTGGTATGTTGGACCCGGTCCCAATGGCTACTGCGATCCAGGCCGATCTGGCGGCGGTGGGTTTTGATGTGAAGATCGAAACCTATGAATGGAACACCTTTCTGGGCAAGGTAAATCCTGGATTGGAGGGTGAGGCCGATATGGCTGAGATGGCGTGGATGACGAACGATCCAGACACATTGCCGTTCTTGGCGCTGCGCACCGACGCCTGGCCGGACAAGGGTGGGTTTAATTCTGGCTATTATTCCAATCCTGAAGTCGATGCGCTGCTCGAAGCCGCGCGCGTCAGCACCGATCAGGCAGAGCGCGCGCGGCTGTATCGCGAGATGCAGGTGATCGTGCAGGAAGATGCACCCTGGGTGTTCGTGGCGAACTGGAAGCAGAATGCCGTGACATCGGATGCGGTGGCAAATTTCCAGTTGGAGCCGTCATTCTTTCTGCTCTTGAAGGACGTTGTGAAGAACTAGGCAGCCGAGAGGGCGCGCGGTTGCGCCCCCTTTTTTGAGTATTTTGAGAAAGATGAAAGGCAGGGATAGGCATGGGCGGGTATATTCTGAAACGCCTGCTGTCGGCTATTCCGGTGTTGCTGGGCATCACTGTGATCGTGTTCCTTATCATGGCGATGATCCCCGGTGACCCGGCGTCCGCTATTCTGGGCAGCTATGCAACACCTGAAAATGTTGAACGGTTGAACCGCCATCTGGGATTGGATGAGCCGTTATGGCGGCAATATTTCATCTGGCTGGGCAATCTGCTGCAAGGTGATTTCGGGCGGTCTTTTGCGCTGAACCGTCCGGTTCTGGATGAGATCCTGGATCGGTTTTCAGCCACGCTGATCCTTGCTGGCACGGCTTTCGTGCTGTGTTCGGTGTTGGGCATTATGGCTGGCGTGGTCTCTGCTGCGCGCCAGTATGGGCTGGCGGATAAGGCGATTACCTTTGTGGTGATCCTTGGCATTTCGGTGCCCTCGTTCTTTCTTGGTATGATGATGATCCTGCTGTTTGCGGTGCAATTGCAGTGGTTTCCGGTGTCGGGGATGTATGCGATTTGGGGCGGCGGTGATCTGCCGGATCTGATCCGGCACCTGGCCATGCCTGCGCTGGCGCTGTCGGTGGTTGCGACCGGTGTGATCGCGCGGCTGTCGCGGGGCGCGATGCTTGAAGTGTTGCGGCAGGATTTTGTCCGCACTGCCCGCGCCAAGGGCGTGCATGAGCGCCGCGTGATCTGGGGCCATGCGCTGCGCGCGGCGATGGTCAGCATCATTCCGGTTCTGGGCATTCAGGCAGGGTTTGTGCTGTCGGGTGCTGTGTATATCGAAATGGTGTTTCAATGGCCGGGCATTGGTCGAATGTTGGTCGATGGCATTCTGAAACGCGACATTCTGCTGGTGCAGGGCGGCGTGGTCTTTGTGGCCGCTTGTTATGTCGGCTTCAACATCGTGGTTGATGTGACACAAAGCCTGCTTGATCCGAGGATCCGCACATGACCCTGTTTCTACGTCTTTTGTTTCGCAACAAGCTGGCAGGCTTTGGGGCGGTGGTGCTTGGCGTGATCGTGGCGCTGGCGCTGCTGACGCCGATTTTACCGCTGTATCCCCCGAATGACACCGACACCGCCAATCGTTTTTTGCGGCCCCTGTCGGAGGGGTACTTGCTGGGCACCGACCATCTGGGGCGCGATCTGTTGTCGCGACTGATGTGGGGCACGCGGCTAAGCCTTGCCGTGGGCTTTGCCGCCGCGCTGGTCGCAGGGTTGGTGGGCGCAGCCATTGGTGTGGTGGCGGGCTATTTTGGTGGACGCACGGATAACGTGACCATGCGCGGCGTCGATATGTTAATGGCCTTTCCCTACATCTTGTTGGCTTTGGCGATTGTGGCGGTGTTGGGGCCGGGATTGCTGAATGCGCTGATCGCCGTTGCGGTGGTGAACATTCCGTTTTTTGCGCGCAATATACGCGGCGTGACCGTGGGCATTGCGCAACGGGAATTCATTGACGCGGCGAAGCTGGCGGGCACGGGGCACACGCGCATTCTGCTGACAGAGGTGGTGCCGAATATCGTGCCCGTAGTGGTGATTGCCATGTCCACCACCATTGGCTGGATGATTCTGGAAACGGCAGGGCTTTCCTTCCTTGGCCTGGGCAGCCAACCGCCGCAGGCTGATCTGGGGTCGATGCTGGGCGAGGCGCGCTCGGCGCTGATTACGGCGCCGCATACGTCCATTGTGCCGGGGGTGATGATCCTGTTGATTGTGATGTCGGTCAACCTTTTGGGCGACGGCATCCGCGATGCATTAGACCCGCGGCTACGCTCGGGCGCGTTGGCGCGGCCCATGGCCACCACGCGTGTGGAACGTGCCGGCACCCCTGCACCGAGTGGTGAAGATCTGTTGCGCATTGATGATCTGGAGACGCAGTTTCACGTCGGCTCGCGCATCTACAAGGCGGTCAACAAGGTCTCACTCGATCTCGAGCCAGGCGAATGTCTGGGGCTGATCGGCGAGTCTGGCTCGGGCAAATCGGTCACGGCGCTGTCGGTGATGGGGCTGGTTTCGTCGCCGCCTGGTGTGATCACCGGCGGTGCGGTGCGGCTGGAGGGCAAGGACCTGATTGGCGCGCCTTACGAGTTGCTGCGTTCGCTGCGGGGGCGCAAGGTGGCCTATATCTTTCAGGACCCGCTTTCGACCCTGCACCCGCTTTACCGCATCGGCGATCAGCTGATCGAGGCGATCCGCGTGCATGAGCCCGTCAGCCATGCCGTAGCGCATGAGCGCGCGGTCAAGCTGCTGGCGGATGTGCGCATACCCAATTCAGAGGCGCGGGCGGGGGCGTATCCACACGAACTGTCGGGCGGCATGCGCCAGCGCGTGGGCATTGCCATGGCGCTGGCCAATGATCCCGACATCATCATCGCCGACGAGCCCACCACGGCGCTGGATGTGACCGTGCAGGCGCAGATTCTGGCGCTGCTGTCGGACCTGCGGCGCGACCGGGGGTTGGCAATTTTGTTCATCACCCATGATTTCGGCGTGGTGGGTCAGCTTTGCGACCGTGTGGCGGTCATGTATGGCGGCCGGATCGTGGAAACCGGACCGACCGCCGAGGTGCTGGCGGCACCTGCGCATCCCTATACCGCGCGCCTGATTGCCTGCGTGCCGGAACTGGGCGGCGGGCGGCGGGTGATGGCAGCCATTCCTGGTCTCCCGCCTGCGGTGGATGACCTGCCGCCGGGTTGCGCCTTTGCGCCGCGCTGCGACAAGGCGCAGGAGGCCTGCCGCAAGGGTGCGATCGATCTACAAGGCGACACGCGGAAAGTCCGTTGCCTGTTACCGGAGGGCGTAAAATGACGCTTGCCTTGAAAACGACCGATCTGGCTAAAACCTTTGACATTGGCAAGCGCCTGATCGGCCCGCCGCGCGCGCAGGTCCATGCCGTCCACCCGGTATCGCTGGAGGTCCGCACGGGCGAGACGCTGGGGATCGTCGGCGAATCGGGATGCGGCAAATCCACCCTCGCGCGGATGCTAGTGGGGCTTTTGCCGCCGACATCGGGGGTAATCGAAATCGAGGGTCGCGCGCTTGATCGCGCCGATCCGGCCGCCTTCGGGCGGCTGATCCAGTATGTTTTCCAGGATCCGGTTTCAAGCCTGAACCCGCGCAAGACCATCCGTCAGATCATGGAAGTGCCGCTGCGCTTGTTGCACGGCCTCAAGGGCCACGCGCTAGACAACCGGATCTCCGAACTCTTCGATGCGGTGAACCTGCGCCCCGAATTCCTCAGCCGCTACCCGCATGAGTTTTCCGGCGGGCAAGCGCAGCGCATCGGGATCGCCCGCGCCCTTGCCGCCAGGCCGCGTATCCTGATCCTCGACGAGCCGGTCTCGGCGCTGGACGTGTCGGTGCAGGCGCAAGTGCTGAACCTGCTCGCCGATCTGAAGAGGGAATTCAACCTGACCTACCTGTTCATCAGCCATGATCTGGCCGTGGTCGAGGCGGTGAGCGACCGGATTGCCGTGCTCTATTTCGGGTCATTGGTGGAAACCGGCCCTGCCAAACAGGTCTTTGCAGCACCGCGCCATCCCTATACCAAGCTCTTGGCAGACTCGGCACCGGTTGTGGGCCGCCCTCTGGGAGGCGCGCAATCGGGCGAGTTGCCGGACCCACTGAACCCGCCGCCGGGCTGCGCCTTCGCCGGGCGCTGCCCGCGCGCATCCGATCTGTGCAGCGCCAAGGTGCCCGGGCTGCGCGCCGTTGAAGGAGACCAGTTTGCCGCCTGCCATCACCCGCTCGAATCCTGAACGCCTGTCGCGCCCGCAACAGGTGGCCGAGGCGATCAAGTCCTGGGTCATGGAAAACGGCTGGGGGCCGGGGGACCGGCTGCCGTCGGAGACCGAGCTGATCGGCCGTTTTGGCATGGCCAAGGGCACCATCCGCGAAGCGATCCGTATTCTGGAGGCGCAAGGGCTGGTCAAATCGCGCACCGGGCCGGGGGGCGGGGTGTTCGTGCATCAGGTCTCCGAAGAACGCGCAACCGCGCTTTTGGGCAATTACTTCTATTTTCAGGATCTGACGATTGATGATGTCTATCAGATCCGTACTGTTCTGGAGCCGGAACTGGCGGCGTCACTGGCAGGCAAGCTCTGTGAGGCCCAACTTCTGGCACTCCAGGATGTGATGACCTGCTACGCCGAACCCGCGCGCTCGGCACAGGAGGAACGCGAACAACATATTGCGTCACTCAGATTTCATGCGGTTTTGGCAGAAATGTCGGGCAACCCGCTGTTGCGTTTTCTGATCCGGTTCATTGCAAACATGCTGGCCGAAATCACGGTTTCGCGAAAGCTCTATTCACAACCCAATCAAGAGCTGTGGTCTTCGGGGCTCGATTACCAGTCTCGCCTGCTTGACGCTTTGCGCTCTGGCGATAGTGCCGCTGCTCGGACAATTCTCGCTGAACATATGCAAAATGCCCACCGACTTATGCGGTTGCAGGAAACAGCTCTCACCCAACGTTTCCTGCGCGAGGGAAAGATTATCTGATCTCTCGCACCAGACGGAACAACCTGCTTCACCATCGCCTGAGATTGTACCGGGCACCTCTAAAAATTGCCCTGAACCCTGCGCTGCGGGGTGTTGTCACGTTAACGGCCCTGAGGTTGCTGGCTTATTGATCCGGGCGTAGGCGGTGTCGATGCAGACAGAGAAAATCAGCTACAAACGCCACCGGTTTCCGCCTCAGATCATTGCTCATGTTGTCTGGCTCTACGTCCGGTTCAATTTGAGCCTGCGCGAGGCCGAGGAGCTGATGCTGGAACGCGGCGTGGACGTTTCGTATGAGACGATCCGGCGCTGGACCGTCAAGTTTGGCCCCCTGATCGCGCACGTTCTGCGGCGACGGCAGCCGCGCCCCGGCGATGTCTGGCATCTGGACGAAGTCGTCGTGAAGATCGCGGGCC
>NZ_JBEPPX010000044.1:0-13699 GCF_040547535.1 Roseovarius sp. MBR-78 | reverse complement strand
CGCGGCTGCATCCAAATTCCTCTGAAATCGAGGCAATCGCCTGCGACCGTGACTTATAATCCGCCTCATTCTCCAAGACCATGCGCACCGCACGCCCACGTAACTCGGTCGAAAAACGGGTCCCTGGGTTTCCCTTGGTCATAGCTTACCTTCCGAGCTTTTTGCTCTCCGGTAAACCGTATGCGACGGCTACGCCCTATTGATTTGATTTGTTCCTGACGCGTGACGCGCGTGCGAGAAGGTCTGCGTGAGCAGATGGAGATTTGGCATGCCGATTTACAGGCAGGCACACCCGCCGAGCCGATCAAGGACCGCATGGCGCAGCTTGAAGCGCGGCAAAAGCAGCTGGAGGCCGATCTGGCCGCCACCCCGGCCAAGGACGCCGCCCTGCGCATCCACCCCAAGATGGCCGAGACCTATCACGCCCGTATCAAGGCCCTTATCACTCAGCTGGCCGAGCCGGACGGCGAGGGTGACGCCCGCGAAGCGATCCGCAGCCTGATCGACAAGATCGTGGTCACGCCGGTGCCCACAGGCGGCAAGCGCATGGCGCCGCAACTCGACCTGCACGGCGCACTGGCGGGCATTCTGGCGCTGAGCCTTGGTGACACGCGAAAGCCCGAACAACAAAAAAATCTCCGGTAAACAAGAGGTAATGCAAAGTATAGTATTTATGGTTGCGGGAGGCCGCTACCGTCGTAACCTACCTGATCTGAGGTGCTGCGTGTGATCTTCGGTAAATGCTTTTCAATCGCGCGCTTCAACCGGTCTGGAATGAAACTGCCTCACCCTCGCCGTTGCGGGCCTTGATCGTCAGCGGTTCTAAGGATCGCTGTTGCAAAGCCTTTCGTCTGTCAAAATGCGAAACTGGATGTGGGCGCGGCGTGCGGACTTTCTTTGTTTTCTGGACGAACCATCAAACCCGGCCCTTCCATGGCACGAGGCGGCGCTCAATGATCCGCATCAGGAGATCGAACGCATAGGCAATGATGCCGATGACAAGAATGCCCATGATCATCGCGCCCAGCCCCTCTTGTGTGGGGCCGCCGTCATTCGCAGGCGCTCCCTGTCTTTCGCTGGCGGGCCTCCGAATTCCCGGGCATATTCTCGCGAGAACTGCGAGGCGTTTTCATACCCGAGACTGAAGGCCAGGTCGGCGATAGGCCCCTTTGATAGAAGCAATCTGCTGCGCGCCTCGTAAAGCCGCAGCCGGGTGCGGTATTGTAGGGGTGACATGCCCGTCTCTGCCTTGAAATGGCGGTAGAAGGTGGGAAGGCTCATCCTCGCAGCGTCAGCCAGATCCTCAGCGCGGATCGGCTCCGTGTATCTCTTCCGGATCAAGCGTATCGCACGGGCGATGCTGTCGTCGTGCTGCCCATTGCCGACGGCAATCTTGCGCAGCACCGGCCCCTGCGGACCCTGCAACAGGCGAAACAGGATCTCGCGCTCAATCAGCGGACCCAGCACATCCAAGTCGCCCGGTCGGTCGATAATGTGAAGGAGCCTTCGATAAGCGTCCAGCAGGTTCTCGTCTGCCGTATGGACGGCAAAGGCACGCGGGGCGCGCGCGGTGACCGGTGCCTCTGACGGCTTGAGCAGATCGGCAAGCATGGCCGGATCAGGCCGGAGCGAGACCGCCAGATAAGGATTTTTCCGCGAACAACCCATAATATCGATCCGTGTCGGCAGATCGACCGCCGAGACGTAGGTGTCGCCACGGCGATACCGCAGGACCTCGCTTCCAATCAGTAACCGCTTCTCGCCCTGCAAAATCAAACTGACGACAGGCTTCTGGATCTCCGGAGCAAGCTCGCCGGGGGTCACGACCTTGAGGATATGAACCGAGCGCAGGCCTGTCTGCGTCTCCCCTTCTGGATGGTGGCTGGCAAGTCGTGCGACCAGAGTCGGCATGGCAGAGATCATTTGGGGCAGCGGCATAATCGTGAGGACATACAACTTTGATAGAATTATGCAAGTTTTTGATTTTATCGGACAGGCCCCTGCAGCCTTGCCGTAGTATCTTCTGCCTTACAGGGCATCGGGCTTTATCCGCCATCTGAATCTGACCGAAACGCACGACAAAGGAAATATCCATGGATATCAAGACATCTAATATCATCATCACCGGCGCGTCCTCCGGCATTGGCTTGGCGACGGCCAAGGCCGCCATCAAGAGAGGTGCGCGCGTTGCCTTGGTCGCGCGGCGAGAGAATCGGTTGAATGCGCTCGTCGCCGATCTGGGTCCCAACGCCCTGGCCTTTCCCTGCGACGTGACCAAGCCCGCGCAGATCCGAAACGCAATCGACAAGATTATCGCGGCCTTCGGGCGGATCGACGTTCTAATCAACAACGCCGGTCGCGGCTTTTACGCGCCCGTCGAGGAGATCGACATCGCCGCCTATCGCGCGTTGCTTGACCTCAACACGATCGCGCCGCTGGCGATGATGCAGGCCGTCCTGCCACAGATGCGAAGCCCGGGAAGCGGGGCCATTGTCAACGTCAGCTCCGGCGCGACATTCGGCATCCTACCGGGGGCCGCAGCATACACGAGTTCCAAATCGGCGCTGAACATGCTGTCTGATGTCGCCCGGACCGAATTGGCGGACATCAACATTGCCGTCTCAACGATCTACCCCTTCGTGACCGACACCGAATTCTACGGCTCCGTTCAGGAGGGCGAGGCGGCGGCTGAAACTGAATTGCGTAATGTTGGCTCAGCCATCCATTCACCGGACCGCGTGGCGGATAAGATCCTGGGTTTGATCCGAAGTGGCGAACGCCAGGATGACCTCGTGCCGAAGGCCTTCGGCGGAACTCTCGAAGCGTAGCCAGATATTGTGGAACTACACTGGCTCTGTTGCGCAAACCACCTGACGACCGAGGTGCCAATTTCCTCAGGGGTTGATGCGGTGCAACTGGACGAGGCGTCGCATGTTGTAGGCGATGTTCTTCAAGCCGATCTTGGCTTTGGCGCATGCGATGCCGATCGTGCGCACCAGCGTGCCACCCATGTCGTTGGTTTGCGCGCCGAAGATGTGCTCGACCCGAACCCGCACCGAGGATTTGGTCCGGTTACTACCCTGGGCTTGTTTGGTCAGCGACACGACCCGTATCCCCTTGCGAGACTCTGTTGCACAAATCAGTTGATGGCCGAGGTTTCCCTTTCCCCGGACAGAGTCATCCCACAGCTTCCGTGACGGGTATGCCGAGCGCTGTGAAGCCGTTCAGGACAGCGACACGGATCTGGAACTCGGCAACCTGACGGTCGAAGTCCCGAGCGGCCAGACGTTGGCCCAGCAGTTTCATACAATGCATCTTGGTCTCGACGCGGCTCCGGCGGTGGTAACCGCTCCATCGTCGCCAGATAGTTCGACCGAAGCGTTTTGACGCGCGAAGCGCCTCGTTCCGCGCAATCGCCCCGGAGCTATCGGGCTTCCATGGTTTGGCATTTTTGCGGGGTGGTATGATGGCCGTAGCGCCGCGAGCGGCTATGGCATCATGGCACTTGCGGGTGTCGAAGGCACCGTCGGCGGTGACGCTGCCAATCTCCTGATCGGGCGGGATCTGGTCGAGAAGTTCGGGCAATGAGGAGGATCAGCAAACAGTCCGGGGGACTGTTTGCCCGACGAATGGCGCGTCGCCGACATTGCTGGTGGTGAACTCCGCAGCCCGGATTTCGAGTGTTTTCTCGTCAATTCCAACGTGGATTTTGCGCCATACACGGCGTTTGGTGCCACCGTGCTTGCGCGCGTTCCATTCACCTTCACCCTTGATCTTGATGCCTGTGCTGTCGACCAGCAGGTGCAACGGGCCGCCTGATCCACGGTAAGGAATGTTTACCTTCAAGGTCTTCTGGCGACGGCTCAGGGTGCTGAAGTTTGGCACCGCCCAGTCCATGCCGATCAGCCGCAGCAAGCTCTCGACAAAACCTGTCGTCTGCCTCAGCGCCATGCCGAACAGCACTTTCATTGTAAGGCAGGCCTGGATGGCAGCATCGCTGCAGTCGGGCTTGCGACCACGCTTTCCGGTCGGCGCGGCCTCCCAGGTCATGGCGGGATCGAACCAGATCGTCAGTGAGCCACGGCGCTTGAGCGCTTCGTTATAGGCCGGCCAGTTCCTGGTCTTGTAGACGGGGGTGTGGGTCTGCTCATGCAACTCAGCTACCCCACTGGATTCACGAGATGAATCCCTTACGGGATTTGTGCAACAGAGCCCAACATGATGACAATCGGCGATCTGTGTTTTGCCGCGCTTGACATGAGCGATAACACCGCGACCAACCTGCTGATCGACCGCATCGGCGGCCCCGAGGACGTGACGGCCTTTTTGCGCGAGATCGGGGACCCGATCAGTCGGCTGGACCGGCGCGAGCCTGAGTTGAATACATTTGCCCCCGGCGATCCCCGCGATACGACAACGCCCGAAGCGATGGCGGCGACGCTGGCAACGATGCTGACCGGTCGGGCAGCGGGAAATTCAACCGCAACGTAATCGCCATGGTGACGCCGCCGGATCAGTCCGCTTACTTTATCTCGGTTTTCCTGTCAGACGCAGATGCGGATTTTGCAACGCGCAATGGCGCGGTGATCGACCTGTCACAGGCCGTCATGGATGTTGTCACGAACCGCTGAGGGCCGACGGGGCGGGCCCTTTCAAGCCTGTGCATCATGCCCTGACGTCGGGGCGATATCCATCTCAAGCAAGACGGAGGCAAGGCATTTCCCATGTGCATCGAGCGCGAGAGAGCGCGTCACCCCGCCGGTCAGGGCACCCCGAATGACGAAGTTCAGCGCATGGAGTTGTGGCAACTCGTAACGGGTGATCGTGTCCGGGGCAAAACAACCGAAATGACCCGCCACGCGGTCAGGCGTGATCGTGTCGCGGATAAGCGGCCAGTGCGCCGGATCATACGCGATCAGCGAAATGTTCGAAATATCGCCCTTGTCGCCAGTGCGGGCGTGGGCGATGTCATGCAGTCTCACCCTGCACCTCCTTCATCTCGACGACTGTTTTGACAGACTCGGCGGGTATCAGGGTAGAGGCGATGGCCAGAATCTCGCGCTGGCTGCCGCTGACCCCGCCGCCCCCGGCCGGCCCGGCGAGATAGAGCCCTTCGACCTCCTCGCTCACCCTGCGGGCCGTTTCAACGCTGTCGCAGCGCGCGGCAAAGCGCATCCGAATCTCCGGTGCCCCGGCAACGGCCTTGCCTCCGGCCCAGATCGCGTTGACCCCAATCAGCTCTCCCCGCGTTTCGCGGATGGCCGCGCCCAGAGGGCTGAGCCGTGCCTGTACCAACTCGATGGCAAGCGCGCCACGGGCAACGCAATTGGCCCCGGCATAGCTTATCTGCCCCTCGCCCAGCCAGCCGTCGCGGTAGCCGACCGAGACTTTCAGGTGGCCGGTTGCGGGGTGGCCACTGCCGCCAGAGACAGCGATGCGGTCGGGGTTTATCTGCTCGAATGTGACGCCCGAGAAGTCGGCGACGACATCGGGTTGCAGATAACGCGCCGGGTCGTGGATTTCATAGAGCAGTTGCTCGATGCAGGTGGCGCGCGAGATCTGCCCGCCGGTGCCGGGCAGTTTGGTAAGGACGGCGTTGCCCATCGCATCCACCTCGGCCAGCGGGTGGCCGATATGCGCGAGGTCCGGCACGTCCTTCACGCCGGGATCGGCAAAGTATCCGCCAGTGATCTGGGCCGCGCATTCCAGCAGGTGACCGACAAGCACGCCGCGACCAAGCCGCGTCCAGTCGTCGCGCGCCCAGCCGAACTCATACACCATCGGGGCAAGAAAGAGCGCCGGATCAGACGCGCGCCCACAGATCACCACATCGGCCCCAGCCTCCAGCGCGGCGACAAGGCCGCCGCAGCCGATATAGGCATTGGCGGAAACGAGACGATCCCCCAAGTCCGCAGCCGGGGTGCCGGTCTCGTCCAGCACGCAGGGCCCGATCCGGTCCAGCACGTCATCGCCGGTCACCGCTGCGACCTTCAGGCCGGTCAGGCCAAGCTCTTTCGCGATCTCGGCGGTTTTCCGTGCCGCAGCAAGCGGATTGGCCGCCCCCATATTGGTGACGATCCGGGTGCCGCCGCGCGCACAGGCCGGCAGCACCGCGCGCATCCGCCGCTCTAGCAGCGGGTCATAGCCTTGGGATGGATCGCAGATGCGGGCCTTCTGGGCCAGCGCGATGGTGCGCTCACCCAGACATTCGAACACCAGGTAGTCAAGCGCGCCGCGCTCGGCGAGGTCGATCGCGGGCGCCAACCTGTCGCCCTGAAAGCCTGCGCCGGTGCCGATCCGGATCACGCTCATGCCACGGCCCTCCGCTGGGGTCGTCCGAACCGGTAGGCGGCAGCGAGAAGTGCCAAAGCGACGAAGGGCGTGACCGGGTGCGGATATATCGCCAACGCGATGACCACAATATAGATCGCCGTATCAAGCAGCCTTTGCCCGAAAAGCGACATCCCGGCCAGAAGGGCGGGCACCGCGACAACCAGCGCCAGTCCGGCTGCGATCGCCTCAAGAATATCCAGCGGCCCGCCGCCAAGCAGCATGCCGGGATAGAGCAACAGCAGAAAAGGCACGATATAGGTCACCGCACCCAGTCTCACGGCCTCGCCTGAGGCAGGCAGCCAGTTGCAACCGGCGATACCCGACCCCACAAAGACCGCCACGCAAACCGGCGGGGTGATCACCGAGATCGTGGCAAAGTAGAAGACGAAGAGATGAGCCGCCAGCGGGTCCACCCCCACAGCCGTCATGGCAGGGGCCAGCACGGCGGCGACCAGCACATAGGCGGCGGTGGTCGGAAGGCCCATACCCATGATCAGGCAGACCACACCGACGATCAACGCCACCAGCACCATGCTGTCCCCCGCGACCGAGACGATCAGCGACGAGAGGGTCACACCGATTCCGGTGAGATTGATCATCGACACCAACACCTGCGCCCCGGCAAGCAGCACGCCGATGATCACGAGCCCCTTGCCCGCGTCTTCCAGCCCGTCGATCAGCTTGCCCGCCATCTGGCGCAACGACAGCCGCCCGGTTTCGGTGCTGATGAAGGCAACAAGCAGGCCAAGGATGCCGTAGAAAGCCGATGTGGCAACAGAGCGCCCGAGCCAGATACCAAAGCCAAGACCACCAAGCGCGGCAAGGATCGGCAGCACCCGGCGCGGGGCAAGGATGGTGCGCCATTCTGGCATGTCGGTGTCTGGGACCACGGCAAGGCCGCGCTTGAGGGCGACGAAATGCACTGTCATGAAAACCGAAAGGTAAAAAAGCACAGCAGGCAGGATCGCGGCGACGATGATGGTGAGGTAGGGCACGCCGAGGATCTCGGCCATCACGAAGGCAGCCGCGCCCATGATCGGTGGGGCGATCTGCCCGCCGGTAGAGGCCACGGCCTCGACAGCGGCGGCGAAGGGGCGGGGATACCCCAGCCGGATCATCATCGGGATGGTAAAGTTGCCCGTAGTCGCCACATTGGCCACGGCAGAGCCCGAAATCATCCCGAAAAGCCCGCTGGCGATGGTCGCGATCTTGGCCGCCCCACCCGGCTGGCGGCCACCAAGCCGCATGGCGAGATCCATGAAGGCCTGTCCGCCGCCGGTATGCAGCAGCAGCGCGCCAAAGAGGACGAATGCCGCGATCACCGTGGCCGCGACACCGGTGAGCATGCCCCAGATCCCGAGATCGCCGAGAAAGATTGTTTCGGTCACAAAATCCACCCCGAAGCCACGATGCCTCAGCGGTCCGGGCAGAAGGTTGCCGAACAGCGCATAACCAAGACCCGCAAGCACGAGGATGGGGAAGATCAGCCCGACCGTGCGCCGACCGAGTTCCAGAACGGCCAGTACCAGCCCAGCCGTCAGCGCCATATCAAGCCCGCTGGCCCAAGGCAGCTCGGTCATGATGCGGTCGTAGTTCACCACCACATAGGCGCAGGCCGCTAGGGTGATGGCGCTCAACGCAAGGTCCACCGCCAGCCCCACAGGCCGCCATGGCTTACCCGCACCCAGCGGATAAAGCGCAAAGCCGAGTGCGGTGACGAGCGCAAGAAACAGCGCCCGCTGGATCAGCCCCTCAAAAGGGCCGGTCGCGGCGGTGTAGAGAACGAAGAGACCGACGAGGATCGCCAGCCCCTTCTGAATGCGCATGGCTGTCATGGCGGCCCGCTTATTCGGACGGCTGAAGCTTGGAAGGCAGGTCGATGCCCTGTTCCTCGAACCAGCGCGCGGCACCGGGGTGCAGCGGCACAGTGCCGAACTGAAGCGTCATATCGGCAAGGCTGGCACCCTTCAGGCTGGCCATGGCATTGGCCTGCGCGGTATCGTCCTCCATGATCGCCTTGACGATCTTGTAGGCGGTGTCCTCGTCCATCGCGGCGGGCGCGGCGACCCCGACGCCAAAGCTCCATGTGGTATAGGCGGGCACGCCGTCGGCAGCCCCTTCGGGAATGTCGACCACAGAGATATCAGGCATCTCGGCGCGCAGCTTGTCGGCCTGTTCGGGGCTGAGGCCCAGAATGGCGATGTCGGTCGAGGTGGCGATGTCCATCGTGGAGCCGTCGAGCTTGTTGCCCGAGCCGGATTTCACGTAGCCTGCGATGCGGTTGTCCTTGATCATGCCAACCACATCGGTGGTCGAGCCGCGCACGTAATCCGCGCTCAGGCCAAGGGTACTGAATACCGCCTCGGTGGTGGCCTCGGTGGCCGACCCCTTGATGCCGGGATTGAAGCGCACGCCCCCGAGCCCCTCAAGGGTTTGCACACCGGCATCGGCCCGTACCACGACATTCTGCGGCGCGCCGGTGTAAACCCAGAGCAGCTTGAGGTCTTGCGGGTTGCCGTCAAAGGCATTGGTGCCCGCGACGGCGTGCTGGGCAACGTTGGTGGTGACCAGACCAAGGTCAACCTGATCGCGGGCCATGCGGCGGATGTTGTCCATCGTGGCGCCGGTTTCAACAACCGAGGCGCGCAGCCCTTCGGCGTTTTCGTTGATAAGCTGACCGACGGCGACGAAATAGCCGTAATGGCTGGACGACGCCGAGGTAGAGCCGATCAGCAGATCCTGATCCTGCGCGACCACCGGCCCGGCCAGCAGCGTCGCCCCCATCAGGGCGTGAACGAGATGTTTCATGACTATCCTCCCTTGGTGCCCGCATCGCGGGGTCTGCGCCCACCATGGCAGAACTCATCTGTTGCGAGAATTGCGATTTTTGTGATAATTGGTGCATTGTGCGCAATAGTCCATCGCTCACCGACTACCGTATCGTCCTGACCTTGAAGGATCAGGGCTCCTTTCGCACAGCTGCGGAAACGCTCGGTATGTCGCCCTCGGCCCTTTCGCGCCAGCTCGCGGCGCTTGAGGCCCAACTCGGTGTCCGGCTTTTTGATCGCGATACCCGCAACGTCTCTCCTACCGTGTCCGGGCGGGCCTTCGCGCGTCTGGCGGAACGGATGCTGAACACTGCCGAAGATGTCATGGCAGAGTTTGACACACACCTTTCGGCCACCCGCGGCAGGTTTACCATCGCCGGATTGCCCTCTGTCACCGCCGGCCTTCTGCCAAGTCTACTGAAGAGCTTTGCCGAGATCTATCCCGGAATCGACCTGCGCATCGTCGATGCGCTGTCGTAAAGCGTGGTAGACGCGATCGAGGCCGGACGGGCAGATATCGGCTTTACGGCGGGCACGGTCTCGGCACGCCAGCGCCTCGCCTTCCATCCGCTTCTTGACGATCCTTTCGTTGCCGTCGGTGCGCCCAATGGTCCGCTGGCCGAAGAGAGAAGCTATGCAATGGCAGAGCTTGTCGCCATGCCGGTGATTGTCATGGAGGTGGGCACCAGCGTGCGCGAGCTGCTCGACGGCGCGTGCCAACGCGGTGGCGTCGCGCTTGCGCCGCGCTTCGAGGTGGCTCACCTTGCCACTGCGGGGGCGCTGGTGGCAGAGGGGCTTGGCATCTCGATCCTGCCCACGCTCACGCTGCCCGTCCTGCCGATGGAGCGGTTGGTGCAGCGTCCCGTCCGCGACTTTGGTGCCAAACGCCGCATCGGCCTTGTTCACCAGCCCGGCCGCTCGCTTTCCCCCGCCGCTGCGGCATTTCTGGAACACGCCAAGCAGAACCTCACCAAGCTGCGTCAGGCTTGCCCCGGATAGGGCGAAACAAAATGCGCCTGAGATGACGCGGTTCGGCTTAATGTGCTGTCGATCCGAAGGGTTTTGGGCTCCAATGACGACAGAAAAGGCCAGTCTGAAGGGCATGATTTCCCTGAGCTTGCCGCGCAAGGCAGGGTCCTGTCAACGGCGGAGTAAAAACCGACCATTGGGCGGCGCAAAAGTAGACCACTTTGGGATTGTGTGTGACGGTCGCGAGAGCGCAGGCGGCCAGTCAGCCGCGCTTTCCATATAGCTGGCGGTTGACTGGCCGCCTTGGCCCGTGAGGGCCAAGTCATGGGTTTTCGATCAGGAGGTTTTGGTGGCTTTTCGCGCTTGGCTTTGGGCCAGGCGATAACTCTCGCCATTCATCTCGATGATGTTGACGTGATGGGTCAGCCGGTCGAGGAGCGCCCCGGTCAGGCGCTCAGTGCCGAAGGTTTCCGTCCATTCATCGAAGGGCAAGTTGCTCGTGATCAGCGTGGCCCCGCGCTCATAGCGCTGCGAGATCAATTCGAAGAGCAGTTCCGCCCCGGTTTTGGAGAGCGGGACGAAGCCCAATTCGTCGATGATCAGCAGCTTGGCGTTGGCCATTTGTTTTTGCACCCGCAGCAGGCGACGCTCGTCGCGCGCCTCCATCAATTCGTTGACCAGAGCTGCGGCGGTGGTGAAGCTGACCGTCATCCTTTTCTGGCAGGCGGCGAGCCCCAGGCCTAGGGCGACGTGGGTTTTGCCGGTGCCGCTTGGACCGAGGGCGATCACGTTCTCACGCCGCTCGATCCAGTCGCAGCGCGCCAGCTCCAGCACCTGCGTTCACCCGCTCTCTCGGACGGATCGCGTTCGCGGTCTCACTGTTGAGTTTGGGGATCGCCTTGAAGTCGAAGCTGTCGAGGCTCTTGGTGGCAGGGAACTTGGCCGCTTTGATACGGCGCTCGATCATCCGTCGCTCGCGATCGATCAACTCCAATTCCACCAGGTGCCTCAGGAACTGGACATGGTCCAGGCCCTCGGTGGCGCATTGGCGTGCCACCTTCTGATACTCGCGCAGGACTGTCGGAAGCTTCAGCCTCTTGAGGTGATGCTCCAGCAGGATATCGGGGGCATGGGTCATTCCGCAGCCTACGGCATCAGGGACATGTAACTGGCCGCTGAGGTGGTCTCGACCCGCGCCCGTGGCAGGTAGGGATACACATCGAGGTCGAGCCGTGGTGGCCGTTTCTCGACCTGACACAGGACCAGATGCTTCACAGCATCAAAGCCGACCGCGCCCATCTTCAGGGCCTGCTTTACAGCGGTGTGTAGCTCCTCCATGCCGAAGGACTCCAGAAGGCGCAGCACCTGAACATACTCGCGGCGCCCAATCTTCAGCATGCGCGCTTCCATCAGGCGGCGCAGCGTGTCGAACTCTTCGGGTCAGTCCCACTCCGCAAGGGGGGCGGCCTGATCCAAAGCATTGATCTTGCGTTCGATCAGCGGGAGGTAATGGATCGGGTCGAACACCATGTCCTCGCGCCCGTAACACCGCGGATGGCGTGCGATCACGTCCCCATGGCAGCCAATCACCACCTGATCGACGTCATGTCGGAGACATGCCTCTGGCATGATGGCCCGCACCCAGACATCCTGATGGCCATAGGCCACGGGCACCGAGTAATCATTGGTGTCGTAGCGGACCAAAGACTGAGAACTCACCCGGCCGCTGGCCTGTGCGCAAGCCTCAAAGGGAGCGGCTGGCAAGGGGCGCATCTCGGCCAGATCCCGCTGCAGGCGCGCACCGATCGTCTCCGTGTGCCCCCGCAAGGTGTCGCCCTAACGCGCACGGCACTGCTCTTCGAGATAGGCGTTGAAGCTCTCCCAGTCCGGGAAGCCGGGGATCGGCACCATGTGGTTGCGGCGGGCATAGCCCACCATGCCCTCAACATTGCCCTTATCGTTCCCTTTGCCGGGCCGCCCGTAGCGGTCTCGGAACAAGTAGTGCGACAGCAGCCCGCTGAACAGCGTGGCCCGCACCCGTGCGCCATCGGGCTGGATCTTCGAGACCAGGCAGCGGTCGTTGTCATACAGCACCGACTGCGGCACCCCGCCAAAGAAGGCAAAGGCAT
Organism: Roseovarius sp. MBR-78; assembly: GCF_040547535.1. Taxonomy (NCBI): domain Bacteria; kingdom Pseudomonadati; phylum Pseudomonadota; class Alphaproteobacteria; order Rhodobacterales; family Roseobacteraceae; genus Roseovarius; species Roseovarius sp. MBR-78. The sequence goes on along the minus strand of NZ_JBEPPX010000044.1, from coordinate 1,440 downwards.
GCACATGGCCGTCCATCCACGCCTCCGCCGTCGCCGCCGGGTAGGCCCGCACGAAGTAGGCATCGCTATGCGGCAAATCCAGGACAAAGAAGTGAGCCTTTTGCTCAACACCCCCGATCACAACCAACGCTTCGCCAAAGTCGGCCTGCGCATGGCCCGGCGGATGCGCCAGCGGCACGAACATCTCACGGGTGCGTCGTTCGCGTTGCCGGACATAATCCTTGATGATCGTATAGCCGCCGGTGAACTTGTGTTCCGCTTTGAGACGCTCGTGGATCCGCTTCGCCGTGTGGCGCTGCTTGCGGGGCACATTCTTGTCTCCTTCAAGCCAGCCGACGATGATCTCCGTAAACCCATCAAGCTTCGGACGCTTGATCTCCTTCGTGCGCCGGTATCCAGGCGGCGACGAGAACGCCAACATCTTGCGAACGCTGTCACGCGATATGTTGAAATGGCGCGCCAGCTCCCGCTGGCTCATACCCTCGCTGCGCGCCAGCCTGACCTTCAGATAAAGTTCCACGGTGTAAATCTCCTCGCCCTCCCTGCTGCCGCAAGAAAGGAAAAAGTGGACGGCTTTTACGCCGCCCGCACCACCAACATGGCGGCGCTACCGTGGTCTAATTTTGCTCCGCCGTTCTCAGCTCGCACGCATCAGATCGTGTCTGCGAACAGTAGCGACCCTGCTGGAAACCAACCACGCATATCTGCCAATCTTCTTGCGGCTTGAGCAAGAGTTGGAAGCGGAACGGTTGACACAGGACGCAATTGCGCGGTCCAGAAAATATCTCTCAAATTGGTCTTAGAAGGCACCGGCAGGCCGCAAATTGCGCAGACAGGACCCACCCCTCTCAGGCCAGATGCGCAGGAACGGCCAGCATGACCTTTTGTGCAACCGAGAGCCTGTCAGCAAGCGCCATATCATCGCCGTAGACCTCACGCCCCCGGCGCTGTTTCAGAGAGTGTCCCATCAATTCGCCACGATCATCTGTGTCATAACCTGCCCGTTTCATACGGCTTTCTCACGTGTGTCTTGTGCCGCCGACGGTAACCCCCGCAGGCAGCAGATCGTTCGCGCGCAGATATTTGTTCACCGCAGCACTATAGCTGCTCTTGTTGCGATATCTCGGAAAACCCTGCGGATGACGCATCGCCGCCGCCAACGCCACCCCAACCAGCGGAATCTTGCGATGCGAGGGCATATTCTTCACTTCACGTCGTTCCTCGGGGTCATCTGGCAGCTCGTTTTCAACACTGAGATGCGGGATCGGGCCATCAAGACAAATCGCTGAAGCTGGCAGGTTGTAGACCTCGTTCTGACGACACCCCGTTTCGACCGAAATAAGAAGAATGTCGCGCGCTTCTTCATTCAGGCCGCTAAACGCACCTTCCGCAAACCATTTGTCCACAATCCAATCAACGGGCACTTCCCGCTTGCGTGAC
>NZ_JBEPPX010000043.1:0-14568 GCF_040547535.1 Roseovarius sp. MBR-78 | reverse complement strand
GCATTCGATCTGTGGACGAACTATGCTCTCCAGATGAAGCCATGACTTGGCAAACGCGGGGCATCGCAGCATCAACCAAGCAACTTGGCAATGCCTTTTGTCGACCCACATTGTTGGATGTGCAGTTTCTAAGGGGCACCTCGAAAATTTGCCCTGACCTGACCGCGGCGGTATGATGGTCGAGAAGTTCCATGGCTTGAGGTTTGACGATGGCGCAGATGGGATTCTTTGATCTTTCGGACCGCTACGCGAGCCTCGATGCGAAGCGTGACCCGTTGGTGGAGATCGACGCGGTCGTGCCGTGGGAGGAGTTTCGCCCGACGCTGGACCGGGTCTGGCGCAAGCCGGATGCGGAGCGCAAGTCGCGCGCAGGGCGCAGGCCTTGGGATGCGGTTTTGATGTTCAAGACGCTGGTACTGAGCGCGCTCTACAACCTGTCGGACGACCAGATCGAGTATCAGGTCCGCGACCGGCTTTCGGCCAGGACGATTCCTCGGGCTTGGCCTGGAGGACCGGGTGCCCGATGCCAAGACGGTGTGGCTCTATCGCGAGGGGCTGGCCCAGGCGGGTATGGTCGATGCGCTGTTTGGGCAGTTCGACGGCTATCTGGCGCGGCAGGGCTACATCGCACGCGACGGGCAGATCCTCGATGCGTCCATCGTGCCGGTGCCGAAGAACCACAACAGGCGCGAAGAAAACAAGGCGATCAAGCGCGGCGAGGTGCCCGAGGGCTGGGCCGACAAGCCCGCCAAACGGTCGCAGAAAGACATTGATGCCCGCTGGAGCGAGGAGGATCAGAAAACAGTCCGGGGGACTGTTTTCCCGACGAGCAAACATGGCAAGAGACATTACGGCTACGAGAACCACGTCAACGTGGACCGCAAGCACAAGCTGGTCCGCCGTTACCATGTCAGCAACGCCGCCCTGCATGACAGCCAGGCGGTGGACCACCTGCTGATGAAGGGCAACACAGGCTCGGGCGTCTGGGCCGATCCGGCGTATCGGTCAGAGGAGATGGAGGGCAGGCTGCGCGCTCGCGGCCTGAAAAGCTACATCCACCGCAAGGGCAAGCGCGGGCCAAGCCGCTGACCAAGCAGGGCAAGGCGAGCAATCGGACGAAATCCACCGTGCGCGCCCGGGTCGAGCATGTCTTCGGCGCGCAGTTGGGCGACATGGGCGGCACGCTGATGCGCACCATCGGCATGGTGCGCGCGAAGGCCAAGATCGGGATGAAGAACCTCGCCTACAATGAGGAGGGCAAGGAATTGATCCGGGGGATCAATTCCCCGACGAATGCGACGCCTCGTCCAGTTGCGCCGCATCAACCCGTGCCCGGCGTGACCCCGGATCGCAGAAATCACGCCGTGAGGCATGAAACACAACGCGCTAAAGGCCCAGAACCGGATGCCCTGCAGCGCGCGCGCCCCCCTCTGATGGCATCATCCCCGCCTCAAACCGTCAAGCCCACTCAGCACGAGCGGGAAAAGTCAAAAATCGAGGTGCCCCCTGCGAAGCGTGGGAACAAAACCGATACTCAACCCCCGTCATCGAGAAAACGAACGAGAGTGAGGCCCCGCCTTTGCCCGCACAGGGAGCGGCTTGGGACACTGTTTCCCCGACGAACCGTGACCATCCGCTGGAGCCGTGCTATTCGCATCGTCGCCGGGGATCAGGCCACGCACGGGTTCTGGACTTGCACCCGCGTGCCCCGGAACGACACGGCGGTGCCGGTCAGCCCTGCCCCGCCGTGCCCCGCGTCCGCCTGACGAGGCGCGTCACGATGACGAAGAAGAGCGGCACGAAAATCACGCCCAGCACGGTGCCGGAAATCGTCCCGCTCAGCACGCCCGTGCCGATGGCATTGCGCCCACCCGAGCCCGCGCCAGAGCTGAGCACCAGCGGCAAAACCCCCAGCGAAAAGGCCATCGAGGTCATGATGATCGGCCGGAACCTCTGACGCGCGGCCTCGGTCACGGCATCGAGGATGCCCTCTCCCGCCTCGTGGCGTTCGCGGGCAAATTCCACGATCAGGATCGCGTTCTTACCCGTGAGCCCCACCACCGTCAGCAGACCCACCTGGAAAAACACCCCGTTCTCGAATCCGCCCAGCCAGGCACCGGTCAGCGCGCCGACGATGCCGATGGGCATGGCGAGCATGACGGCAAAGGGGATCGACCAGCTTTCATAAAGCGCGGCCAGCGACAGGAACACGGCGGCGAGCGAGAGCGCATAGAGCAGCGGTGCCTGATTGCCCGACTCGCGCTCTTCCAGCGAGAGCCCGGTCCAGGCCAGTTTGTACTCCGGCCCCAGTTGCGCGACGAGCCGCTCCATCTCGGCCATCGCCTCGCCGGTCGAGATGCCGGGGGCGGGGGAGCCCTGCAACTGCACCGACGGGATACCGTTATAGCGGTAGAGCCCCTGCGCGCCGTAATCCCAATTACCTTCGGCGAAATTCGAGAAGGGCACCAGCCCGCCGCTCGCGTTGCGCACGCGCCATTTGTCGATATCGGTGGGCTGCGCGCGGGCCTCGGCCTCGCCCTGCACATAGACACGCTTGATCCGCCCCTGATCGAGGAAATCGTTCACATAGGTGCCGGCCCAGGCGATTTGCAGCAACTGGCCCACATCGGTCGGCGTAAGCCCCATCGCACCCGCCTTGCGCCAGTCGATATCGAGATTGTATTGCGCCGCATCTTCCAGCCCGTTGGGCCGGGCCGAGGCGATCAGATCACTCTGCGCCGCCATCCCCAGAAGCCGGTTGCGCGCAGCCATCAGGTCGGCATGGCTCTGACCGCCGCGCGCCTGAAGGTAGAAATCGAATCCAGACACGTTGCCAAGCTCGATCACCGAGGGCGGCACCACCGGGAACACCATCGCATCGCGGATCTGGCTGAAGGCTCCAAAGGCGCGACCCGCCAACGCCTGCACGCTTTGATCGGGTCGCGGGCGCTCATCCCAGTCCTTGAGCTGCACGAAGGCGAGGCCCATGTTCTGGCCATTACCCGAAAAGCTGAATCCGACGACGCCGAACATGGAGTTTACCACGCCGGTTTCCTGCGTGAGGTAATAGTCCTCGACCTGCTTGACCACGTCGAGCGTGCGCTCGGCGCTCGATCCCGTGGGCGTCTGGATGAGGGTAAAGAGGATGCCCTGATCCTCTTGGGGCAGGAACCCGGTGGGCGTGCGCAAAAACATCAAGGCCATGCCGAGGGCGAGCGCGAGATAGACGACGAAGACCCGCACCGGTCGGCGCACCGACCAGCGCACCGTGCCGCCATAGCCCGAGGTCAGCGCGCCAAAGCCCGTGTTGAACCATGCAAACGGCCCCCGCTTCGGGGCGTGCCCCTTGGGTTTCAGGAGCGAGGCACACAGCGCGGGCGTCAGCGTGATCGCCACCACCACCGACAGCGCCATGGCCGACACGATGGTGATCGCGAATTGCTGGTAGATCACGCCGGTCGAGCCGGGAAAAAACGCCATCGGCACGAACACCGCCGAAAGCACCATCGCGATGCCCACCAGCGCGCCGGTTATCTGGCCCATGGATTTATGCGTGGCCTCGCGCGGGCCAAGCCCCTCTTCCTCCATGATCCGCTCGACGTTTTCCACGACCACGATCGCGTCATCGACCAGAAGGCCAATGGCCAGCACCATCGCCAGCATCGTCAGCGTGTTGATCGAGAACCCCGCCGCCGCCAGCACCCCGAACGTGCCCAACAGGACGACCGGAACCGCCAGCGTCGGAATGAGTGTCGCGCGCAGGTTTTGCAAGAACAACAGCATCACCAGGAACACCAGCCCGATCGCCTCGAAGAGCGTCTTGACCACCTCCTTGATCGAGATTTCCACGAAGGGCGTGGTGTCATAGGGGATCACATAGTCCACGCCTTCAGGGAAAAAGCGGGCGAATTCCGCCATGCGCTTCTTGATCGCGCGAGCGGTGTCGAGCGCATTGCCCCCCGGTGCCAGCGTGATCGCCATGCCCGCCGCCGGGTCGGTGTTGAACCGCGCCGAGGTGGCATAGTTTTCTGCCCCGATCTCGACCCGCGCCACATCATCGAGCAGCACCAAACCGCCATCGGTCTCGGCGCGCAGCACGATCTGGCGAAAATCTTCGGGTGTGGAGAGCAGCGATTGCGCGGTGATCGTCGCGTTGAGTTGCTGGCCCTCCACCGCCGGGCGCGCGCCAAATGCTCCGGCCGAGATCTGCGCGTTCTGCGCCGAGACCGCCGCCACCACATCCGATGGCGTCAGCCCGAAGGCCGCCAGCCTCGACGGGTCGAGCCAGATGCGCATCGCGTATTGCGCCCCGAACACCCTGACCGTTCCGACGCCCTCGATCCGGCTCAACTCATCCACCAGGTTGGTGACCATGTAATCCGACAGATCGACCTGTTCGCGCGAGCCATCGGTCGAGATCATCCCCACCACCATCAGGAACCCGGCCGAGGATTTCTCGACCCTGATCCCCTGCCGCTGCACGATTTCCGGCAAGAGCGGCGTGGCCTGGCCAAGCTTGTTCTGCACCTGCACCTGCGCGATATCGGCATCGGTGCCGGTCTCGAAAGTGAGCGTGACCTCGGCGCTGCCCGCCGAAGTGGAGCGCGACGAGAAATAGCGCAACCCGTCCAGCCCGGTCATCTGCTGCTCGATCACCTGCGTGACGGTGTTGGCCACGGTTTCCGCCGACGCGCCGGGATAGGCGGCCGACACCGTGACCGAGGGCGGCGCGATCTGCGGGTATTGCGCCACCGGCAGGATGACGATGGCCAGCACCCCGATACCCATGATCAGGATTGAAATGACCCATGCGAAAACCGGGCGGTCGATGAAGAACCTGGCCATGCGGATACCCTCTGCCCGATTACTGTTGCGGCGCTGTGGCGCGTTCTTCCGGGGCAACCGTGGCCCCCGGCGCGGTCTTCTGAAAGCCCGCGACGACGACGCGATCACCGGGGTTCAGCCCCTCGTCGATCACCCAGTCATTGCCGCGATTCTGGATGATATCCAGCGCGCGTTCCTCGATCACGCCATCGCCGTTAACCACCCAGGCCATCGGGCGTCCGCGCCGGTCGCGCACGACGCCCTCCTGCGGCACGAGATAGGCATCCTCGGCCACCTCCACGGGCATCTCCACCTGCACATACATGCCGGGCAAAAGCAGCAAGTCGGGATTGTCGAACTGCATCCGCAGCGTGACAACGCCGGTTTGCGGGTTCACATTGGGCTCGGCGGCCTTCAATTCGCCGGTCTCGCTGTAGTCAGAGCCATCCGCCAGCCTGAGCCGCACCGTGGCATCCGCCCCTTCGAGCGCGCGTTCGGTCTCGCCGCGCCGCCAGCGCAGAAGATCGGCAGCGGATTGCGTGACATCGACATAGACCGGGTCGATGTTGCGGATCACGGCCAGCGGCTGCGCCTGACTGGCACTAACCAGCGTCCCTTGCGAGGTCAGCGACAGGCCGATCCGCCCCGAGAGCCGCGCCCGGATCGTGGTGCGCGACAGCTCGATCTCGGCAGAGTTGAGTTGTGCGCGCGCAAGGTCCAGCCCGGCCTCGGCGCTGTCGCGCGCCGATACGGCTTCATCGAGCGCCTGCTCGCTGGCCACGTTGCGCGATTGCAACTCGACAAGCCGCCGCGCCTCGCGTTCGGCGGCGCGCAGAACGGCCTCGGCCTGCGCCACGCTGGCGCGGGCCTGCTGCACCGTCGCCTCATATGTCGCCCGGTCGATCTGGTAGAGCGGATCGCCCTCGGTCACGTCCGCGCCCTCGTCGAACAGGCGTTCGGTGATGATGCCGTTGACCTGCGGGCGCACCTCGGCCTCGGCAGAGGCGGCGACGCGTCCCGGCAAGAGCGATGTCAGCGTCACGTCCTGCGGTGTGACCGTGACCACCGTTACCGGGGTCGGTGCCTGCGCCTGCTGCGCGCTGGCACTCACCGGCCACAAAGCGGCGCAAAAGACGAGCGAGACAACAAGTCCGGAAATGTGAGCCATCGGTCGCCCTTTCACGATAACGTCTTGGCAAGACTGCGTCTGAAGAATTATAAAACGCACAGGTTTTCTAAATATGACAATCCGGGAAATGGCAAGCCCGCAGATAAGGTTGCACAGCACCTGTGCATATTCGAGGCACCACGCGACAATGCAAGATAGCACGCAAAAAGACGCAGATTGCGAGAAAATGAAACGGGGGCGCCCCGTCTCGATCACCCGCGAGGCGCGCTGCGACGCCATCTTTGACGCACTGGAGGCGGTGCATGCCAAGGCGGGGCTGGACGGGGCCACCATGCAGGCCATCGCCATGCGCGCGGGCATGTCCAAACGGACGCTCTACGCGATCTTTCCCAGCCGCATCGCGCTGCTGCGGAGCTATCTCGACAGGGTGACGGATCAATTCATCACCCCCCTGACCGCCGCCGAGACCGACCTGCCGATTGCCGAGCGCCTCGTGCTCTGCCTGTCGCGCAATTCCCGGCATCAGGGCTATGGGCTGCCGCTCGAGATCCTCCGCGCTTTCGTGGCACGGGTGCCGTCTTCGCCGGAAATCGGGCGCGATCTGGTGCAGGGCGTGATGCAGCGGGAGCTGGCCATTCTGGCCAGCGAACTGCAACGCGGCATCGCGCGCGGCGAGATCGGGCCCGAAGAGGATGCAGAAAGTGCCGCCGCGCTGCTGCTCGACATGGTGCGCCCCTGGCCCATCGAATCCCTGCTCGATCCCGCGCGCCTCGCGCCGCCGGACGCCTTTGCCGCGCGCAGGCGGCTCGCAATCCGGGTATTTCTCCACGGCATGAACAGGCCCTCGGGCTATCCCTGACCGCCACGCTAGTGATCCACACCGATAATATCCCACGGCGTGGTGTAAGAGCGCCAACCTTCGGAAAGACATTGGTTTGATCAGGACGCCACGGCGGGCAACTTGGCGTTTGGAGTGTCGTTCACGCGGGCGAGGGTTTCAAGGCTCATGGTATCTCGACGCGATAGGTCGATGATCTGGTCAAGGCCATGGGCGCAGGCGGGATGTCCAAAAGCCAGGTCAGTCGGCTATGCGCGGAGATCGACGAGCGGGTGAACGCGTTCCTGAACCGGCCACTGGAGGGCGCTTGGCCCTTCCGCGGGCAGGCTGTCTCCCGGATAGCCTGCTTTTCCGCCTCGGCTCATGGCTCGACTCGAGCCTCAAGTGCAGGTGCGCGATGGCGGCCGAATCGTAAGCCGTGCGGTGAGAGTGGCCGTCGCGGTCAACGAGGACGGCAAGCGCGAGGTTCTGGGCATCGCGACAGGTCCTTCCGAGGCCGAGACGTATCTCGGACCGAGTTCTTCCGCTCCCTCGCTGACCGCGAGATCAAGCGGCGCAGCGAGGTCGTCGGGTTCGGCGGGAAAGCAGCGCCCGACGCTGTTTCCTTTTCCGCCTCACTTCCCAACGATGGGGCGATCATGCTCGAGACCAACGACGAATGGACCGTCGCGCATGGCTCAGCCACGACGTGTGTTGGCTGCGGCCCCACCGCTCGGAGCCGGGCCTGCATCGCTTCCCCGCTCTGAAGGCCATCGGCACGGTTGACGCTACCGTCGAGCACATGGGCCAGACCCGCGTCTCACAGCGCTATTTCCTGTCATCGGCACCCTTGTCGGCCACCGCTATTCTCCACGCCAACATGGCCCTGATCCGCCATACCGCCCTCAATATTTTCAAGAACACCAACGGCAAGGTCATCCTTAAAAACCGTATAAAATTAGCAGCTTGGGATGATGAATACCTGTTTTGAGCCATCGCCGGCCACCAGTGAGCCTTTCAAGCGATTCCCGTGCACGTCACCCCGCCTTGTCGACAAGCGCCGCCTCCACCATCCGGTCGGCGATCACGGCGGGGCTGGCATCCTCGCCCGCGGCCCGCTCCAGGATGCGCGCCATGGTGGCCCCGATGGCATCGAGCCGCGCATCTACCCAGGCCGCCCGATCCGCGATTTCGAGGATTTCCGCCGAGACATTGATGATCCCGCCGCCATTGGCCACGTAATCGGGCAGGTAGAGGATTCCCCGCGCATGGAGCGCCTCGGCATCGCCCGGTGCCGCCAACTGGTTGTTGGCCGCGCCGCAGATCATCGCCGCGCGTATCTCGGGGATGGTTTGCGCGTTCAGCACGCCGCCGATGGCGCAGGGCGCAAGGATATCGGCCGCGACAGCGTGGATGGCCTCGGGGGCCACCACCTCGGCTCCGAACTCGGCCGCCGTCACCTTGGCGCGTGCGCCGTCCATATCCGCCACGCTGAGCCGTGCGCCCGCCTCGTGCAAGAGCCGCGCAAGATGCCAGCCGACATGGCCCAGCCCCTGCACCGCGACATGCCGCCCGCGCAGGTCATCGCTGCCCGAGATCCGCGCCGCGCCGGCGCGCATCGCCGCGAACACGCCCTGCGCCGTCACCGGCGACGGATCGCCGCTGGCGTGCGCGCCCTGGTCGCGCCCGGCCACATAGCGCGTGGCGCGCGCGATCTCGGCCATGTCGGCGGGGCTCATGCCCATATCCTCGGCGGTCCAGTAACGACCCTCCAGCGCGTCGATGGCGCACCCCATCGCGCGCAGTAGATCGGGCGTCTTGTCGCGCGCCGGATCACCGATGATGACGGCCTTGCCCCCGCCCAGCGGCAGACCGGCGGCGGCGTTCTTGTAGCTCATCCCGCGCGACAGGTTGAGCACATCCTCAAGCGCCGCCTCGTCGCTGCGATAGGCGCGCATCCGCAGCCCCCCCGCCGCCGGGCCGCGTCGCGTGGAATGCAGCGCGATAAAGCCGCGCAGCCCTGCCCCCGCATCCTCGACGCGGTAGACCTCTTCGTGCGATGGAATGGAAAGACGTGTCAGCATGTTGGACTCCTCCTTTTTGCAAGGTTAAGAGCAATCAGACGCGAAAAAACGCCAATTATGGCTCACGAAACCGCAAGTTTTGGCGATCACCACCAGAAAAGGCCGCAATCTTGGTGAAAATGGACCGGATCGACCGCAAGATCATCGCCGCGCTGCAACGCGACGGGCGGCGCAGGCTTGCCGATCTGTCGGCGGAGGTGGGGCTTTCGGCCACGCCGCTGGCGCGGCGCATCGCCCGGCTCGAGGCAGAGGGCGCGATCACCGGCTACGGCGCGCGCGTCGATCAGGAGGCGCTCGGCCTGCCGCTCAACGCCTTCGTCTTCGTCGAGCTGGATCACCACAGCCGCGACGCGATCCACACCATCGAGGCGCGGTTGCGGCAGTTCGACGAGGTGATGGAATGCTATCTCATGACCGGGACGCGCGACGTGCTCCTGCGCGTGGTGGCCGCCGATCTCGCCGGGTTCGACCGCTTTCTGGAGGACGGGCTGATGCAGACCCCCGGCATCCGCGCCATGCGCACGAGCTTTGCGCTGCGCACGATGATCCGGCGCGACGCGCTGCCCGAGGCCTGAGCCGGGCTAAAGCAGGTTGCGGAGACGCGCCATCGCGGCGCGGATATTCTCCTCGGAATTGGCATAGGAAAACCGCAGGAATCCCTCGCCCTCGGCACCAAAGGACGTGCCTGCGATGCAGGCCACCCCCGCCTCTTCCAGAAACCGGGTCTGCGCCGCCATCGCGCCCATCTCCGTGTCGTCGATATTGGCAAAGGCATAGAACGCCCCGCCGGGATCGGTGCAGCGCATCCCCGGCAGGTCGTTCAGCGCCCCGACGATCAGCCGCCGCCGCGCATCGAACGCGCGCATCATCGCATCCACCGCATCCTGCGGCCCGGTCAGCGCGGCGATGCCCGCCTGTTGCGCCGCCGCGTTGACGCAAGAATGATCGTTGATGCAAAGCCGCGTGACATGGGGGATCAGGCTCTCGGGCCAGACGGCAAAGCCCAGCCGCCAGCCGGTCATCGCATAGGTCTTGGACCAGCCGTCGAGCACGATCACCCGGTCGCGCAACTCGGGGTATTGCAGGAGCGAGACATGCTCGCGCCCGTCGTAAAGCATCCGGCTGTAGATCTCGTCCGACAGCACCGCCACATGCGGATGATCCGCCAGCCCCGCCACCAGCCGATCCACCTCGCCGCGCGGGGTGACGCCGCCGGTGGGGTTGGCAGGGCTGTTGAGGATAATCAGCCGCGTGGCGGGCGTGATCCGCGCCAGCACCGCCTCGGCCTCGAAAGCAAACCCGTTTTGCTCGCGCAGCGCATAGGGCACCGCCCGCGCGCCACTATAGTCGATCACCGAGCGGTAGATCGGAAAGCCCGGATCGGGATAGAGGATCTCGGCCCCCGGCTCGCCGAAGATCAGCCCGGCAAAGAACATCGTCGGCTTGCCCCCCGGCACCACCACCACGCAGTCGGGGTTGACCTCGGCCCCGTGGCGCGCGTGCAGATCGGCGGCCACCGCCTCACGCAGGGCCGGAATGCCATTGGCGGGGGTATAGCCGTGATGCCCGTCGCGCAGCGCCTTCACGGCGGCCTCGACGATATGCGGCGGCGTCGGGAAATCCGGCTGCCCGATGCCGAGATTGATGATATCGCGCCCTTCGGCGGCCAGCGCCTGCGCGCGCGCCAGCACGCTAAAGGCCGATTCGGTTCCCAGCCGCCCAAGGCTCTTTGCAAGGATCATGCCCGCCTCCTCCTCTTATCCCTGTCGCAGGATACTGGAATAAAGCAGCAATCCATGCGCGCCCAATTCCCGCTCCACCGGGGCCCAGAGCGCCCCCAGCGCAATCGCGTCGATGCCAGCCTGCCGCCCGATCTCGGCCAGGCTGCGCCGCCCGTCCACCCCGGCAATGAGCGGCGCGGCGGCGCGCGGCAAGTCCGGCCGCGCCTCGATGCCGCCCATCCGCAGCACCGGCCGCTGCCCCCCGGCCACAGCCCGCGCCAGATCGGCGGCGCGCACGCCCTTGAAATGCGGCACCAGCCCCGGCTTGGCCCCTCGCGCGGGGCCGCGCGCCTCCGTGCCGCGCACCGCGTATCCGACATGGGTCTTGATCGTGCCGGTAAGCTTTTCGGCCAGCGCCATCCGCGCCACCGGCCCAAGATGGCCCGGCACCTCCGTAATCCGCCCGGGATCATAGAGCGCGGGCATGGCAAATCCCGACAGCGCCCAGCCGCTCTCCTCCAGCATCGCGACGAGCGCCGCCACGTCGAACGCCCGGTCCTGGCTGTGCAACAGCAGGTCGTAGAACCCCGCATCGCTGTCCTTGTGATCGCCGAGGTTCGGGTTGCAGCGGAACGGGTGCCCCTCGGGCAGCCCCGCCACCAGCTTGCGCGCCGCGCTGAGCCGCACCTCGGGCGGCTGCCCCTCGAACAGCGCCCCGAACGCCTCCTGCAACGGGTAGACGCCCGAGCGGCCATAGGGCGCATAGACCATGAAGCCCATGCCGCCCCCCGGTGCCAGCGCCGCCAGCAGCGCGGCAAACCCCGCCGCCGGGTCGGGCAGGTGATGCAGCACGCCGCAACAGTCGATATAGTCGAACACCCCCAGATCCGCGGCCTCAAGCAAGCTGCCGGTGACAAAGCGGATGCCGTCGAGGCCGCGCACCCGCGCCCGCGCCTCGGCCAGTTTGCGCGCCGCGCTCGACAGATCGAGATAGGTGATCTCGGCGGCGCGCCCGGCCTGCGTCATCTGCTGCGCGATCTGGATGAGGCCATCACCGGTGCCGCCGCCCGCCACCAGCACGCGCAGGGGCCGCGACCAGTCGCGCACGCCCCGGAACACGAAATTGTCGATCTCGAGCACATGCGACGGCGAGCCGGTGATGAGCCGCTTGCGCTCGTCCTCGGGATCGCGCTCGGGGTATGGATAGGCCTCGTATTGCGCCCTGACCTCGTTCACCTGCCCGCCCCCGGCTTCTTCCTGGTCAAAATACCCAAGTCCACCGCGCGCCTTCACTCGAACAGCTTGCGAAGCTTGCGCTTGGCCCCCTCTTCGAGCTTGTCGCGCGCGGCATCCTCAAGGCTCTGACCCTCCTGCGAGGTGATCCCAAGCCGCTCCTTGGCCTTTTCCTCCAGCTTCTTGCGCTCTGCCTTGAGGTTCATGTCGATGGCCTTTTCCATGTCGGGCATGATGCGCGGGCTTTCCCACGGACCCTGGATGCGCACCGGGATGGCAAGGCCCTGCGAGTTTTCCCCCTCCAGCAGCACCGGCGTGACCAGATAATCAATATCTTGCGCGCCAAGGCCGATACGGCCCTTTCCCTCGGCCCGCGCCAGCGGCAGTTTCATAGCGAGGTCCTGGTTATAGAGATTGCCCTTGTCGATGGTGAAACTGGCGCTCAGCGTGTCAAAGACCGTGGTGCCCCCCGACACGTCGCCCGCGCGCATCAGCCGGTCCAGATCGATCCCCGAAATCACCCCGCGCCCGGTGGCAAAACGGCCCGAGCCGCTCAGGCTCTTCATGATCGCATCCACCGAATTGCCCGAGCCGAGCAGGTTGGCCTCACCGCTTGCCGAGGCCGAGAATCGGCTGACGCCCATCGCGTCGGACAGGAACCGCTGAAGATTGATCCCCTCCACCGTCAGCGTGCTGCCGACCGAGAGACCGGCGCGGTTGTTGACCACGACTTCGCCGGTCACCAACCCGTCATAGCCGCGCACCTCGCGCAGCCCCAACACCGCGCGCGCGCGATCGAGCGTCACCAGCGTGCGCGTGCGCCCCAGCTTGAGATCGCCAAGGTCGATGCTGTCGGCACTGAACGAGATCTCGCCATTGGCCAGCGCCAGCGCGCTCGCGTCGATGGGCGCGGTCGACCAGCCCTGCGTGCCGCCACCGCCGCCGGTCGAATCGGCCCCGGCAAGGCGCGACAGGTCGAGCGCGCCCGTCGCGATCTGCGCATTGATGCGCGGCACATCGCCCGACAGATCGACATCCGCCGCCCCGGTGAGGCTGTTGCCGCCAAGCCCAAGGGTCAGGTCACGAACCGAAAGCGCCATTGCCTCGGTCAGCGTCACATCGGCGCCACCGCTGACGCTCCGACCAAGGCCCTCGGGCAGGTCGGCCCCGTCAAGGCCCAGCGCAGAGAGGAACGCCCCGGTATCGGCCAGGTCGAGATCGAGCCGCCCCTGCACCTGCGGGGCCATGCCGCCGCGCCCGGCAAAATCCACCTGCCCGCCCGCCGTCTTTATGGTCACGGCAAGGCCGGTCACCGCGCCGTCAAAGAACCGGCCCACCTGGTCAAGCTGCCCGGCCACTTCGACCGGCGCGCCACCGCGCGAAAACGACGCCTTGAGGTCGGCGGTGCCGTCATAGTCGGGCCAGCGCAGATCAAGGCCGAGGTCGCGCAATTCCTCGACCTTGCCCGCCGCGTGATCGGTGTAGATCAGCCGCGCATCCGTCACCAGCGCCCGATCCAGCGTGAGCGCCAGCCGCTGCGACGTGGCCGGTGCATCGCTCTCTGTGGCCTGGCCCGAGGGGGCCACGCCCTCGACCCCCAATTCCCAGTTGACGCGGCCATCTGCGGCGCGCTCCAGCCGGATTTCGGGGGCGACGATCTCCAGCCCGGTGATGCGGATATCGCCGCCGAAAAGCGCCACGGGCTTCACCCCGATCTTGAGACTTTGCGCGCGCAGCATCGGCCCGGCATCGGACCAGTCGGCATTGGCCACCTCGACCGCGCCGGTCGCCACGCCCAGCACCGGGTAAAAGCTCAGCCTCGTCTCGCCCGAGAGCGTCACCTTGCGCCCCGTCGCCTTGGTGATCTGGTCCGCCGCGATCGCGGCAATGCGATCCCCCGGCAGGAAAAACAGCGCCCCAAGCACGATGGCCACAACCACCGACACAAGACCGATCAGCCGAAATATCCAACGCATGACACATCTCCCTTACCCCCTCCAACTCTAGGGCCGGGGCATGGCGTGCCGCAACCGCTTTTGCACGCGGCAGGCCCCACGCGCGCCGCGCAAGCGGGCCTGATCGTGCAGAAACCTCTGCGCGGCGCTGCCTGACCTGATTTCATTGATATTGACCTGTCCCCGCTTTTCAGGCTCACTCCTGTGCCGGGCCCGGTCAGCTTTCACACGCCTTCAGTCGGCGACGTGGACAATGGGCACGAGAGGACAAGGAGCGGATCATGGCTGGCGGATGGGCGCGCGACGGGGCGGTGAGCGAGCAGATCGAGGCCTCGATTTCCGACGAACTGTCCCGCCTCAAGGCGCGATCGGCCCCGCAAGGCGAGAGCCTGACCCATTGCGCAGACTGCGACGAGCCGATTCCCGAGGCCCGCCGCGCCGCCATCCCCGGCGTGAAGCTGTGCATCGACTGCGCGTCCGAGCTTCAGGCGCAGCAGCAGCCGCGCGGCGGCATCAACCGGCGCGGATCGAAGGACAGCCAGTTGAAGTAAGACAGGGGCGTTGCCCCTCTTGGCCTGCGGCCAATTCCCCAGGGGGCATTGCCAAGTTGTTTGCGGCTTGTGAGGCTGGTACCGGGTGTGCCATGCAGATACCGTTATCAATGCCGCGCCGGTGTTGTCACGTTAACTCTCGCAGTCAGCAAGTTATGGTGCCGATGGTACATCAAGCGGCACTCGCTGCGAATTTCCACGCTTCGAATGCTTCGAGCCGATGGTAACGGATGGTGAGGGCGGAACGACGGCGG
>NZ_JBEPPX010000042.1:0-14878 GCF_040547535.1 Roseovarius sp. MBR-78 | reverse complement strand
AATTTGTGCCTTAAAACTCGGTGAAGAATGACATCTTCGCCGTGATTTTTGACTTGCCCGAAACCCTTGACAGAGGCCCGCCCCATTACGGAAGCGGGCTTTGGGTCGGGCGTCGCGGATCGGGGTTTGCCCGGGCTGCGCTTTCCGGGCGCGCGCTGACCAATGCCACACCCGGCCCCCCAATTGCAGACAAGAGGACAGACCCATGACCAATCCCCAGATCGACTATGCCGCAATGGCGGCTCAGTGGCGTGCAGAGCGCGAAACCACATTGAAGGCATCCCGAACGGAGCTGCTCGCGCAACTACGTGCGCTTGGCATCAGCGAGGTCACTGCCGAATACGAAGGCTATGGCGACTCCGGCAATGTCGAGGATGTGACGGTGCAGCCTGCAGAGGTCCAACTGCCGGAGGCGCTTGCCACAGAGGTTGGCGACTTCGCCTGGTCGCTCGCCTATCACCATCACCCGGGGTTCGAAAACAACGAGGGTGGCTACGGCACGCTGACCTGGGACTTGCGCAACGACAGCATCATCCTCGATCATGCCGACCGCTATGTCGAATGCTCGCACAGCTATGACGAGGGGCTGTGAGATGGCCCATCCGCTTCATCATGCCGAAAGCTCTGCCCGGAAATTCGGCGGCGTGCCATCTGACTATCAGGCTGTGCACGATTGGTTTGACGCCTCGAAAGAGCACCTCGCGCTCTTCACGCACCGAGCCATGCGCCATCATGCCCTTGGCCTGTTTGAGGCCGAACGTGTCTTCGGCCTGACCCTGACCAATAGCGCTGGTCGAGAAATCCCCGTGCGCTGGATCGGCGAGCAGCATGTCCGTGAAGACTGTCAGGGCCGTATCCCGAGCATGGCGGACTGGCTGCGACGGATCCAGCCCGAGCCATGGATGGCCAATGGCCACATCGACCGGCATGCCGGCGATGAGCCCTGCGGCGACCCAAGGGTTGCCTGGGCCTCCGAGGTCGCCGCCGGACGAACGGTTCTTGGCCTGAAAGATTGGATGGCGTCTCGCACGACGCAAGCCACGCAAAGCGCCTGACAGCTCTCGGTCGTTTGCCAAACGAATTCTGCAGAGAAGCCCGGTCGGAAGATCGGGCTTCTTGCGTCGTTTCCCCACCATTCTTCGTAAGGAGGTTCGCATGACACTCGATGAAATCAAGGCGGCCGTCGATGCCGGGCAGACCGTGCATTGGGCCAATACCGGCTACGTTGTCCACAAGGACAGGCTCGGTCAGTACCTGATCACCTATGTGCCGAATGGTAGCTGCATCGGCCTGACAGACCGGGAAGGGCAACGGTTGAACGGCAAAGAGGCGGAATTCTTCATAGCGCGATCGGAGGACGGCGCGGAAAATCCGGGCAGCCAATCAAGACCAGACGGGCAGGGAAGGGCTTAGCACTAGGAGGCGCGGGGGCATTCCCACTCGGACGGCAGCTCTGACCCGTGGGCGGGGCTGAAAGGAAAGCAAGCTTTCTGATTTGTGATCCCTCAAGGGGTCGAGAAAGCAATCCCAGATGCGTTGGCAAGAACGTCAGGCACCGGCCAATCCAAAAGGAACCATCCCATGTTCGCAGGAACCCTCACCCGCAATGTCGAGACCGCAGCCGCTCAGTACACCGGCATGATCCACTCGACGCGCTTCGATATCGCCATCCAGTTGGAGGCGCGGGCCAAGATGTCCGAACGCAGCCCAGATTTTGACGTGACGGCAGTCAACAAATCCGGTCGCAAGGTGCGCATCGGCACGGCCTGGAACGAGACCGGCAATACCAGTGGCAACCCCTACATCTCGATGCAGATCGATGTCGGCTTGGGTCCGTTCCGGGTCAACGCGGTGCAGACGAAAGAGGCGCGCGCGGCCCAGAGCGGCGAATTCGAGATCATCCCGCTGGTCTCGAACGGCCTGATGAAATCCGGCTCGATCTCAGGCGAGCTCACCGCCATGGACGCCGACAACGCCTTCACCGGCTACATCGCCAACATGATGTTCGATCTGGAGTTCATGCTGATCGAGAACAGCTACAAGACCGAGGAGACCCACCCTGACTACCGCATCGAGGTCAGCTCACCCCGAGGCACGCCGATCCGCGTCGGCTCGGCCTGGATGGCCAAAAGCAGCCGCACGGGCAATGACTACCTTTCGTTGCTGATCAACACGCCCGACGGCGACCTGCGCGTCAACGCCGTGCAGAACGAAGAGCAGCGCGGCGGGCAGACCTTCTCGATCATCCCGTTCATCGACAGTGGTGAGCAGTCGCGCGACGCGGGCGCGGGGCTGTCGCTGGTCGCGTGATCAGCGCACGCGGTTAGACGATACGCACCGAAAGGGGAGCCGTGGGAACACGGTTCCCCTTTTGCCGTGTTTGTTTGGGTCTAAGATCGCTCTACTCTATGAGCAGGGTCTTTCGACGTTGGACGGCATAGCAATACGAAAACGAACTTTGCGGCTACTATTTGGTCAGCCAATCTCCGTAAGCGTCAATATCAATCATTGGTACCGTGCCGCTGAACTGGAGGCGTGAGATCAGCGCAAACAAGAAGGCCGTTGCCGGTTTCGATCCCTCAACAAGGTCATACCCGCCTTCCTCGTCGAACAGAAAATGCCCATGAGAAGCGACACAGCCGATGTCCAGCCTTCTATCATTTTCACCTCCGTCGAGGACCTTTTCGAACGATGCCCCCAAGGGAGGTTTCCACTCGCTCTCGAAAGTCAAAAGCCCGCCGATGATGGGAATGAGTTGTTTTGGTGGGTAGACGCCGCCAGCATGCGGGATTGGTAGGCTGGTCCGATGCAGTCTTCGCACTGATGCGACCTTGTCTTGTGCGTATTTGACAAGATTGGCGTCTGCCGTCTGCTTCGCCTCGAAGACAGCATAAACGCTCTCAGCCGGGACAATGAGTTGGTTTTCGTACGTGAAAATGAAAGGCGAGTATTGGCGGTCAAAAACGACAGCATCAATCTGATCGCTGAAATTCCCTGTACTATCGACCACGTGCGCGCTTGCAACCTGGTATCTCTCAGGAAGATACTGGGCGAACATATCGATCCAAATGGCTTCGCTCGCATCGCCTTTTGTCCCTGGATGCTTGAAAGACTTCCTCGCAGTTGACAACCGGTGCTGAATATCCTCATGCAACGACGATAAAAGTTGTGATAGCGACCATTCAGCCAATGATTTTTTCCTTCTAAGACAGCGGGAATTTTGGTCCGAAGAAAGCGCGCCACGCTTTCAGGGCGTCTCCGTTCTTGCCCTGGCGCGCCAAGTGGATTGCGGCAGCGATTTCGCGGTTTGCCTGATCCAGAATTGTCTGGGCGCGTTTTACCATCGCCGCGTCCATTCGATCGCTAACAGGAGATCCGAGCCCGGCTGGATCTGGCCAATCCTCATGAATTCGGTCGCGCAGCGTAGCGAAGAACGCTTGGATTTCGCGATCGTGTGAGCCGCCCCATCCACCATGTAGACACTCCATCGCCATGACCTCGATCAGAAAGGAGGGCTTGATTGGTTTTTCTCCATGGCGGCTGTTTTGGTTCCAGTACTTCACCATGCGCACTAGGCCCTTCCACTCATTGCCATAGGCTTGATGGGCCGCAACAGCCTTCTGTGCATGGATTTCGGGATTTGTTCCCATCCACTTCCCGGTTGTGTTGTTTGGGATCTCGTAATCGTCTCCCTTTGCGAATGCGGGCACGGCATCCACGCTTACAACCCGGTAATCTGTGTTGTCGTCTGAATCGACGACGACACCAAAGTCCACGCCCACGGAGCGTGCCTGTTTTTTGACGGCGCTGCTTCCATAGACGTCAACCAACGTGTCGTAGAACGCGGTTAGTATCTTGTCAGGGTGTTTGTCTCGATAGTGGTCCTCGTCCTTTCCAAGAACGAAAAAGATATCGACATCCTTGAGTGGTTTCGACTTGGTCCAGCGGGCGTAGCTTCCTGTCAAAAAGCTACGGTCGATCTGAAGGGCTTTGTCCAAGTGCTCGCGAACTTCCTTCTGCCGCTTGGATGCGTTCTGCCGCTCACTTTCGTTCAACTCCATTCGGCTTTTGAACTTCTTGAATGCGTCCGGGAGTGAAATCATGATGCCTGCCTCCAATACGATGCCGTCGCTCCCAGACCATTGTGTTCGATGGTGGAGCCAAGGCTTTGGCGAACCATGCCGTCTGTAGAACGGGCGGTCGTCCGGTACCAACCCGGGACATCAGGTCGTCCAGGCTTTGTACGTAGAAGGAGGTCATACTTGGCGCTTGATGGTGCAACGCCAGCTTTGCGAATTGCCCAACGAAGTTGATCGGTGTCCGTCCAGAAGTTTCCATCTCCAGCAGACCAACTGTAGTTCACGTCGATGTCCCAACGCAGGATCAGTTCGTTGGTTGCCGGATCGTATATCTCGAGCGTAATCTTCTCGAGGTCTTCGCTCTCCAACCATGCCTTGATTCCGCGCATGTTGATTTCCGTGTTGTTCACGAAATTCGTCGGGTCCATGCCACTCAGACGAATAATGTCTTTGAGGCTCTTGAGGATGTTATCAGCCACATAGGTGACAGACTGGGTGCGGGAATATGTGATGACCGTTGTCATGGTTTCAACAACCCCTCGAGATCAATTTCGAGCGTAGCACCTGGCGAATTGTTCGCGGTATCTTGCTTCTTGGCTTCGGTTTTGTCGCGGGCCGTGATGCGGTTGCTTTTTTGTTGCAGGGCAGATTGGACCCAACCGAGATCATCGGGTTCACACGGCAGTGAAATCGACCAATCACCTTTCAGCGGGTCAAACGCGAGCACGTCTTCGTTAGCGTCCGACCCATCGATCGCATCGTCATCGTATAAACAGTAGATGCGCGTTTGCGGTCCCGCACAGCTGACAATGATTGGTGAGTTTTCGCAGGCTTTGTCCGCGATTATGCTGCTTGCAATGCCGGCGACACTGCCGAGTTCTTGTTGCGCACCGGTATTTGTCCGGGTGAGCAAGTCGCTGATGGCGGCCCATGTAGCTAAGGCGTCGCGATGCGGAGAGCTTCGGAATGTTCTGCGGGTTACAGTTACCATCACTTCCCCCGATTTGCTTTTTTGTTGGTTTGGGCGGATTTCGCGGCTGCTGCCAACTGGGACAGTGTTACCGAGCCGGGGTTCAGTGCCACCTGAGTGTTTGAGGCGAGCGCGTTTGCAACGGTTTTTCGGATAGTCCTTCCGTCAAGACCGACGAATTCGCCAGCACAGGTATCGAAGCCACGGTCCCTAGTCAGCCCTTCAATCTCAGGATAGGTGCTGCTTAGCCCCAACAGGCACTCCCGCAATATGGTCTTGCAGGCTTCCTTTCCGGGAAGGGGTACTTCAAGCACCAGATCGCATCGGGAAACGAAGGCATCGTCCACCGCTTCTGGGTAGTTACTGGTCGCCACAAACAGCAGGTTCTTGTGAGATTCTGCCAGCAGGTCGAGCTGAACCAGAACAGCGTCCGTGGCTCGATGAATGTCGACAGGGTTGGCATCGAGGCTGAGTCTGGATCGGTCGACCGCAAGTGTTTCCACTTCATCTAGCAGCACAATCGTCGGGCCTGCATTGGCAAGTTCTGAAAGTGTCTGCGCGAAGAGGTCAGTAACCGCCCGCTGCGTTTTCCCCATGGCGGAACTCGTCAAGCTATGCGCTTCAACCTCGACCAGTTGGAAGTTTCCCCCCTTGAAAGCCGCCGCTGTTCGGTTGGCCAACCCTCGCGCGAGCGACGTTTTGCCCGTCCCGGGTGCGCCAACCAACAGGAGGACGCCATGGAGCGGCAACACGGTTCGGCTCATCTTTGGTCGCATTGTGAAATTCAGCACCGCCTGAGAAAGCAGGCGCTCCTTCATCTCGGCTTCGACGATGATTGAGTCCCAGAGTTCTGCCAGACTCGGGTCCGGCAGTGCCGTGATCTTCTGAATTCCTTTTGGCAGGTCGCCAGCAAACGTTGCGTTCATGGCTGCTTCCTCGGTTCTTTGCCTGTTCAGCGCCTCTTCAGGCGGCCTGGCGGTTTACAAATTTGCCTTCGCTTTGGCTTCGTGTTACAGTTTAGGGACAATCTGCCGCGCTTTCAAGCGTTGAAGTTTACAAAATATTAATAATATGGGTGAAATGTAAACCACCTACTGGGAGGACGTTATGATTGGCAAGCGACTCAAAGGAGCCCGGGCGGCATCTGGCCTCTCGCTTCGTGCACTTTCCGATGCCATGGAGAACAAGGTATCCGCTCAAGCCGTAGGCAAGTACGAGCGCAATGAAGACATGCCCGGATCGGGCGTGCTGCTAAGTCTTGCCCGAGCACTCGACGTCTCTGTGGATTTCTTGCTCAGCGATGACGAGCTTGAGTTGGAGGGCGTGGAGTTTCGCAAGTCAGCCAGCTCGTCAGCCAAGGAGATCGCGACGATCGAAGCCAAAACGCTCAATATGGTTGAAAAGTACCTAGCTATCGAAAGCTTGCTGAATCTTTCGAGCCAGGAATGGGATGCCCCGCACGAAGCGCCCTACTGGGTGGCCGATGTTCGTGATGCCGAG
This sequence comes from Roseovarius sp. MBR-78, assembly GCF_040547535.1. Lineage (NCBI taxonomy): Bacteria > Pseudomonadati > Pseudomonadota > Alphaproteobacteria > Rhodobacterales > Roseobacteraceae > Roseovarius > Roseovarius sp. MBR-78. The sequence goes on along the minus strand of NZ_JBEPPX010000042.1, from coordinate 8,329 downwards.
GACGCGGCTCGCAACATGCGTGCTTCCTGGCAGCTGGGTCACGACCCGATTCCAATGCTTGCCGAACTCTTAGAGGAGCACGGTATCAAGGTGTTGTCTTTGGACGTTGATCGAGTTGATGGGCTTGCGGCGAAAGTCCGTCGAAAAGAGCATCACTCCGCGCGGGTGATCATGATCAAGAAGAAGACCTGGTCTGAGCGGAAGCGCTTCAGTTTAGCTCACGAATTGGGCCACATGGTTCTCAAAGTGGCCGAAGGATGCGATTCAGAACGCGCCGCAAATCGATTTGCTGGTGCGTTCCTCGTTCCGGCAGAAGTGCTACGGCAGGAGATTGGTGCCCGCAGAACGGACATAAGCATTGGTGAGCTCATTAGTCTGAAGGATCGGTTTGGCGTTAGCATTCAAGCGCTGACGTATCGATGCAAGGATTTGGAGATTATCAACCAGGCAACCTTTGCGCGCCTGTTCAAGGTCTATAAGCAACGTGGTTGGAGGGATGAGCCGTTCGAGGAGCCAAATTCCATTCCGTGGGAACGAGAAGAACCTGACCGCTTTCAGAGGTTGTGTTTTCGTGCCCTGTCCGAGGGGTTGATTGGGTTGTCTCGCGCAGCTGAGCTTCTCGAAATACGAGTAAAAGAACTGGAAGAACGGTTGGACCACATGGCATAGTGCCTATGTGCAAGTTCTTGTTTCTGATACCTCCGTCCTAATCGACATTGAAAGAGCCTCGTTGACGGCGAGGCTCTTTGATCTCCCCTATGATTTTGTTGTCCCAGATATTCTTTATGAAGCGGAACTCCTCGACTGGATGGGTCCTGATCTGATCGATCTGGGACTGAGAGTAGAAGAGCTCACGCCAGAAGAAACAGCACGCGCGACAGAGCTGAAGCGGGCGAAAGCTATGTTATCGACGCCAGATGTCTTTGCATTTTGCCTGGCGGCTGGAAGAGATTGGGTTCTCCTTACCGGAGACGGTGCGCTCAGGGCTGAGGCAGAGCGCCAAGAAATCGCGATGCACGGCGTCTTGTGGGTGTTCGATGAGATGGAACGTCACGAGGTTTGTTCGACCGCCCTCCTCAAGTCAGGTCTCGAGGCGGTTCGTGATCATCCGAGATGCAGACTTCCCATTAGGGAAATCAATAGGCGCCTTGCGAGATACTAATTTGTTTATTCGATTCGATGGAAGAAAATTGCTGCGAAGTTCTTCTTCGCTTTAGCCTTCCAGCCCGCTCGGCTTCGCGTGTCGCAGGGGAGAACGGCCCTTCGGTCCGTCGCGCATTCGGCCATGCGGCCTCACCGCGGCGTCGCACCCAGGCCCCCGGTTTGCCCGCCTCGCGAGCACGTCCCTCCCCGGCCGCTCCGCCGGATTGCGCTCTGGTCTGTTTTGGCCTGAGGCCAAAACGATCCCGCCGCTCCATCCGTCTCCCGCGTCCGGTCGGGCCGTTTGCCTGCTCGTGTCGGGCAAACCTACCGTCAAAACACACACACATGAGTGCGGAAGCATATCCTCCGGATGGCCCCCAAATCAGCCCGCGTCAAGGATCGCAAAACTTTTCGGCGAGGGCGGGGCCCGTGGCGCGGTGCGGTCCCGTGCGTGAGGGTGCGCATGTGTCCGGTGCTGCGCGCAGAAAACTTTTGCGCCCGGCAAGCCGGCGGCTGCGCCGTCCCTGACCCGGGCAGATTCGGAAACCAGGCATTCGGCCATGCCCCCACACTCACGTGGTGGCCTTGCAACGGAACACTGGAGACCAGACATGGCTTACGACACTGCAAACACCTACGAGACCATCGAGCTTTTCGGACTGACCGAGAAGGACGCGCAGCTGCCGATCCCCGAGGATCACATCCTGACCGACCACATCATCCGCGAAAGCTTCGAGGCTTTGCTCGGCCAGCTGCGCGGGACCGGGCTTGAAGCCGAAATCGAACCGCTGGCCCATGGGCTCGCGACGATCCTCCAGCGCCGCAAGGTTGCGCTCGGCAAGGAGGTCGACCGCACCGCCGACAAGATCGGCGCGCTGGCAAAATCCCATGACGGATCGGAGATCGCCGAGACCGCGCTCGAAGAGGCGCAGGCGCGCTTTCTGCAGCTGCGCGAGATCGTCAGCGCCATCGAGGTGATGAGCGAGGCAGCGGCGGAATGCTACGAGATCGAGACGGGCCACGCCTTCATTCCGGCAGCCGGGTCGCGCGCAAGCGTCCGGGCGCAAGAGACCGGGGCGGTCTTCGAGGCGCGGCAGCTCCTGGAGCAGCACGACCGTGAAACCGCCGAGAAGTCGAAAGTCGAGGGGGTTCCCCTGATCGTCTCAGGCGCCACCGACTGGACCGATGTCGATGTGATCTTCAACACGCTCGACAAGGTTCGCGAACGGATCAAGCAGAACCGCAACCAGGAGATCTTCCTCTGCCACAAGGGTGGCAAGCACGGGGCGGAGATGATTGCGGCTCGGTGGGCCCGGGCACGCGGGATAGCACAGGCGCGCTTCGATCCGCGCTGGTCCGCGCATGGGCGGGCGGCACCGTTCAAGTGCAACGATGAGATGCTGGACGACAAGTTCGCGGCGACGGGGGTTGTTCTCTTCGGTGGCAACGGGGTCGCGCTGAACCTCGGGCAGAAGGCGGAAGCGAAAGGCCTGACGGTCATGCGGGTTGCGGACCCGGCGAAGAAGGTGTCGCAGGATTGAAGAGAGGGGGTCGCGCTTGGCGCGGCCCTTTCGTCATGTCTCATGGCGCGTGCGGTCGGTCACGCGTGATCGGCAGCTCACGGCGTCCAGCACCGTCATCCCTCTACCCAGCCCGTCAGAGTGCGGCCCATCCGCATCGGTACGGGCTGGGGATGGTGCGCACCTCGCACATCGTCAGCAGCGCAAGGCCGAGGGGTCGAGACGTCGCACATGAGGCTGAAGCCCTGCACGTCCCTCGGGGCGTGTTTCGGAACATCGCATCCACGCGGGCGGGCTCCGTCAGCACCCCGGCCAGGCTCGGCGTGACGCGGACGCGGATGGTGGCGGCTGCGTGATGGCAAGGCTCATCCGGGTCTCTCCTTTTTGCTCATTGATGTGGATCGCACGGGGTCGGCCCAATCGTGCCCTCAGCTCACGCTTCGGCAAGCACAAATACGGCTTCCACGGCTAGCCGCGGACCCTCCGCATTTGCGCTTGCGACCGGGCCTCTTGCCCCCGTGCCGGGTGATCCCCATCGCAACAAGGAGTAACCCAAATGACCAACCACTACGTCGCCACCGTCCCCGTCAAGTTCACCGATACCGATGGCCAGGAGCGCACCCGTTTTCAGCGCGTGGGCGCGATGTTCCGCAACACCCGCAACGGGGACGGCTCGGAGTTCTTCAGCCTCAAGCTCGACTTCCAGGTCGCGGTCTCGGAGCTGGTGATGTTCCCACCGAGCGCGAAGGATCCCCAGGACTAAATCCTCTGACGAGGATGGGCCGCCCCAGGACGATCTTGGGGCGGCCCGATCCCTGTTCCAGGGATGCCGGGTCCGGCGGTCAGATCGCCCGAGGCGACCTCACGAAGCTGCCGGTCGCTGCGCATTCAACGGACGCACTTCCCCCAGAATGATCAGGCCGCGACAGACCGGCCAGTCAGCCTCAAGGGGGCCATCCACAAAAAACCGGCAGGCCTTGGCCTCCCGGTTTTTGCGGCAGAGATTTGGCAAGCCAAATCTGGCCCTCCTTGACCCTGCCTGTCCGCCCTGTCGGAAGGGTTTGCGCCCGCCCGCGTTTCCGTCCGAACACATGCGTGTTCGGCCAGACCCTCGGGCGGGGCTGGTGGACGGGACCCCTAGGACAGGTGGGTCGCCCGGTGGTGAAGGCGGCAGAGCCGCGTCCCTGCGGGCCGCGGCCTGAAGCGGACACCAAGGCTGCCTGAGCCTGAAAGCGACGTAAGTATATAATTGACAGCTCGGTATATTATCGTAATGTGGAGGCAGCCTTGGTGGAAGGTGGCAGGAAATAGGGGGTCTTTCTTCCGCATGTCCCGAACAAAACGCCTGACAGAGATCGAGAAGATGCAGATCGTCCGCGAGGCCGCGGAGGGTGTGTCGACGTCCGAGCTGGCTGCGCGGTTCGGTGTTACATCGCGCGCCGTGCGCTACGTCTTGAAAGCCGATGCCGAGCGCCAGGCCGATGCCGCGATCCCGGTCTCAGCAGTCAGTGTGAAGGTCACGGCTACGGAGTTGGCGGCGCTCGACGCGGTGTTGGCGAAGGCGGGGATCGAGAGCCGGGCCGAGGGGCTGCGGCGGCTCATTCAGGCGGCAGGCGGGGTGTTCGTTCCGGACGCGCAGATGGCAGCTGAGATGGCGCGCTACCGCGCCTCGCTGCACGAGGTCGGTAATGGGGTCGCGCAGATCTCCAAACAGATGACGCAGGCCAACCGGCGGGGGCAGGGGGCGAATGGCGGCACGAGTGCCGAGTTCTCCGAATTGCGCCTTGCGCAGATGCGCGGGCTGGCGCGGTTCATCCTGGATTCCGCTGACGAGATCGATCTGCTCCTGCGCCGCCGTCGGGACGCCATGCAACTGCAGGCCACGGCCGCTCTGAGGGAGTTTGCCCATGCGGCTGAATGATGCGGTTGATGCCGTTACCGGCGAGGTCTTCCGGGACGGCTGGAGCCGCGTCCGGGGCTCGATGCAGGGGCTGCATGTGGCCAAGCAGACCCAGCTTACGCGTGCGGCAGCAGGGCATCGGCCAGCGGTCTTCAAAGCGATCCGGGGCGGGGGGACGCATACCAAATCACAGCTCGCAAACCAGCTCGACTACCTGACCACCAAGTCCACCCATATCGTGGACAGTAGCGGGTTTCTGGATGGCAAGACGAAGCTCGAGGCGGGTGACATCAAGGACCTGACCGAGCGCTTTGCCAAGCGGTGGGATGCGGGCTTCAAGCCGAAGCTCGGACAGACCACCCACATGCTCATGTCCTTCCCCATCGGCACGCGCGGCGAGGATGTGCGCGACATCGCGACGGACGTGGCCGAGCGGTTCTTCCAGACTGATAAGGGGCATTTCGACTACATCATCGCGGTGCATGAGGACCGCGATCACCCTCATGCGCATCTGGTGCTGAACCGCCGCTCGCAGGAAGGCGAGTTCTTCTTCCTCGGGCGCAACCATCGCTTCAACTATGACGACTTCCGCCTCGCCATGGTCGAGGAGGCCGAGAAGTACGGTGTGCGCCTGGAAGCCACGCGGCGGGTGGATCGCGGGGCTGTACATTACCCAGCCCGGACCAGCGAGATCTACGCCGCGAAAGAAGAGGGGCGCGCGCCCCGCGAGCGCGAACGTGTGGGGGCCGACTTGACCCGGACGCTGGCGGAGATCGCCAACACCAGAACCGTCTACCATTCGCTTGCCACGGAGGCCTCCCGGGAGGCCCGGGAAGACATCGCCGCGGCACTCTTCCGCGCGGGCGAGGTGCTGGCGCATGGCGGACAGATGCACCGAACAGGAGATGTGTATATGGCCGAGGATCAAAGCTTCGAGGATCTGAGAAGCCTCTATGCGGAAAAGCTCGCGCGGGTGCAGGGCATGATCGCCGAGAAGTCTGACGCGGAACGTCCCGTGCTGGAAAAACGCCTCATCGAGATCCAGACGCAGGTCCAGCACATGCAGCCTCTCGGTTTGCGATCATCCACGCTGTCAGAGACCCCCTCGGAGGGCGGGATCTATTCCGAGGCCAATATCGACACCAGCCAGCGCGAGCGACTGACCGAGCCCGACCTGAGATCGCGCATTGATGCGGCACTACGGGGCACGGGGATCAGCACATCGGAGGTCGTCGCCCGGATCGAGACCGGGGCCTCGAGCGCCGCGCTGTAGCATCAATGGATCGCAGATGATCTCTCAAAGGTGGCCGAGGCGCGGGATCTGAACCTCGAGCGCCGCGCCGATCTGCAACAGGCGCGCGACATTCTCAACGATGTGCATGTCGCGCTTGGCACGCTGTTGGAACGGGAGAACGTGCTGCGCCGGGATGGCGTCATGGAAGCGGAACCGGTCAGCGAGCGGTTCCACTATCACGAGGACGCGGTGCGGACGATGGAAGGGGCAATCCGTCAGGAGATGCGCGCAGACGGCCTGACCGCGCAGCAGGTCGAGGACCGGGATTGGGAGGTTGTCTCACGGGCGGAGCGCCGGATCGAGACGGAGCAGCGCGCGTATCTCGAAGCACACCCGGACCTGCTTGCACGCCCAGGCGATGTGATCGACCGATCTGAACCCTACAGGGAAACCATCACCGATGCGGCCCGCGCCAGCGAGATCACCCGCGAGGTCGATCGGATCATGGAGGGACGCGACCTCCGCACGCCTGTTACAGATGCTGTCACGGATGACTTACGCGCGCGCTATCCGGACATGCCGTCCCATCTCGCCCGTGGGCTCGGCGCGACCTACGCGGCCGTCGTCGAGATCCGGGACACGGAGGTCATCAATCAGTTCCGCCGCGAAACCGAGATGCGCGACGGGCTCGGGTCTGGCACGCGCGACCACATCCTCGCAACCCGCGATGAAACTGCGTCGCAGTCTGACCGTGCCGACCGCCTCGCGGACGAGATTGCGCGTGTTCTGGACCATGAGCGGGCCGGGGAATTGTCCGCGCCCTTCGAGACCGAGGCGGAGCGGGACGCCTTCCGTGGCGAGATCGCGCTAGTGCTTGATAACCGTCAACTTGAGCGGCTCACATCCGGCGATGCCGATGCGCTGGAAAAGGTTCTCGAGGACCGTCTCGACCGGCTCTATGTCGCCAAGGTCTACCTGCAATCGGATGCAGCGACAGCCAACACGGAGGCCTTGCGCCAGGTGGTCGATGATCTTGCCGACACCGAATACGAAAAACACCGCGCGACAGACGTGGATGGAGAGACCGAGCGGGGTCAGGTCCATTGAGCGCCTCCATGGGAAAAGCGCGGATCGCCACGGGCGTCCTGCTTGTGACGCTGGTGACCGGGGCCATGGGCTATACAATCGCCTCGGCGGTGCTGACCTACCAGGATCTTGGGTTTGGGGCCGAGATCGACTTTGCTTATATCGCGCAGAACTACATGGCGATCCTCGATCGCCGCCCGGAGGACGCGCAACTTATTCACCTGATCGTCGGCAGCTTCGCCGCCGCCGGCCTGATGCTGAGCCTCGCCCTCTCGGGGTCCGCCCTGACACGCTTTGGCCAGACCCATTGGCAGAGTGCGCGCGAGATGAAGGCCAACGGCTTCTTCGGGGCGCCCGGGACCGGGTTCATCCTCGGCAAGTTGGGGCCGCCGGGCTCCCGCGCCAACTACATCTGCTCCAAGGTCTTCCCCCATGCGCTGATCGTGGCGCCCACGGGCCGCGGCAAGACCACGGGCTTTGTCATTCCGAACCTGCTGACTTGGCAAGGCTCCGCCGTGACGCTCGATGTGAAGGGCGAGTGTTTCGAGGCCACGGCCCGGCACCGCGCCGCCCAAGGCGACAAGGTCTATCGCTTTGCCCCCACCGATTGGGAGGGCAAGCGCACGCATCGCTACAACCCGCTCCTGCGCATCCATCAACTGAAAGATCCCGCGCGCCAGCAGATGGAACTGCAGCTCCTGGCGACGCTCTTCCTGCAGAGCGACAATGACCGGGTGCAGGGCCTCCTCAAAGGCGGGATCGATCTCTTCGTGGCGGCAGGCCTGCTGGCCTTCCAGCGCAAACGTCCGACCTTGGGCGAGATCTACCGCATCGCGGCATCGGGCGGGAACAAGCAGAAGGAGTATTTCGCGCGCGGCCATGAGGTGGATAACAGGGCCGCCAAGCTGATCTTCACCCGGCTGGCCTCGACCAACAATGACACGCTGACCTCTTACGTCTCACTCCTGATGACCTCGGGGCTGGACCAATGGCAGAACCCAGCCATTGATGAAGCGACGGCGGTGTCGGACTTTGATTTCCGGACGATCCGCAAGAAGCCCTTTTCGGTCTATCTCGTGGTCCAGCCCCTCATGGTGAAGCCGCTGGCGCCGCTGATCCGGCTCTTCTTCTCCGATCTCCTTTCCGCCATGCAGGAGAAGGATCCCGGGCCAGACGAGCCGTGGCCAGTGATGATCATGCTCGACGAGTTCAACCGCCTCGGCAAGATGCCCATCGTGGTCGAGAGCATCGAGACTCTGCGGACCTATCGTGGTCACCTGGCCGTGGTCACCCAAACCATCCCCGCCCTCGATGAAATCTATGGCGAGAACACCCGCCGTGCGCTGCAGGGTGCGCATTCCGAGACATCCGGTCGGCTATTCCGACAACATCCGGTCAGTCATTCCGGAGTATCCGGTCACCTGAGGATCGTTGCCGCGAAGGCAT
>NZ_JBEPPX010000041.1:0-15045 GCF_040547535.1 Roseovarius sp. MBR-78 | reverse complement strand
AACCCATGACCCTTGACCTCGCCGCCTGAGCAGGCCAAAATCACACCGTTCGGAGAGCGCCGCCGCAGAATTTCAACCAGATTCGAGACACGACCCATTCGCTTTGCCCATCAGCCTAACCCAGCATCACTTTCCCCACACTTTATGCCACAAATACTTTTGTAGGAAGCAAAATTCACATTAATATATGTTGAAAAAATCTGAATTTTCAGGGCTGTTTCTCAACTCACAACATTGCAAGGGGGTGATATGGCGGAGAGGCAGTAAGCCAAAAACATTATCAACAGCAGTATAACTTACTAATAATCAATTGCTTAGTAATTTTATGTGCGACTGTTTGTGTAGCAAAAAGTGTAGCACAACTTTTTTAAAGTAAGTTGGTTGCGGGAGGGTGCTACCGCCGTAACCTACCTGACCTTCGTTGTGTGGTTTAGTCGACTATTCATCAACGGCGGGCAGTAACCTTTGCTGCAGGTGCAAAGACATTTGTCTTTAAGCCGTATAGCGGACTTTGAGTGCGAATTGTGCTGAACACTCAATTCGACGTTTCGATTTGCTTAACCTGCGGCGGACTTGTGAAACGTGGCAAGTCAAATAGCGAGCTTGCTTGAAGCGCTGCTGCACGTCGGTCCCCAAGCTCCACCAAGTAATCGAGAATATCTAGGAACTGAACGTGGACATCAGGCTGCAATGGGGCGTCTCGTTCGGCAAAGGACTGAAGTAGACCGGCGAGTTGAGCAGTTCTTCCCCCGGACCAAAACCCCCTAGACTGCCACACTGCGGGCGCGATGCCCCCCAACCTAGAAGCGAGGAATTCGCTGCCGCGGTGATCAAATGACCTTTCAACATGGAGCAAGAATGCTTGCATGACCTGCGGCAGGTGGCCGAATCTTTGGAGCATCCAATCAATCAATGGGTCAAGTAGCCTTGCATCAGACCAGTCACTGTTAGCGAAGCGGGCCGCACCCATTGCTGGTCGATCCCAATTTGCACCCATTGCGATACGAACCAATTTGTGAAGCTGATCAGAAAGACCATAGTCCTCCCGCCACTCCGGACGTTTCCAATCGGGGTGATCTTCAACCGCTTCAAAGATGTCAATAAAAACGTCGAAGATTCCTGATGGCCCTTCCGGAGCATCCAGCAGTCGCATGCAAGAGTATGCATTCGCGAAGGTAGAGAGGACTTCGCTTTTCGGTTCGATAGGCAACAAAGACAACAAGGGTATGATCTCGGTGCGCACCTGTTCAGTAGGCAAATCTTCACAAAGCGACGCTAAGCCCCAGATACATGTGGAAAACTCTAGCGATAGCCTTGAACCCGAGCGGCGTTCAGCCTCGTCAGCAATACTGATCGCTGCGGCGAGCTTGTCCACGAAGTTACGCAGGAGCGACAATACGTCGTCTCGATAGCCATCATCATCAGTAAACCTGTCTTTCGGGATGATCGACAACATCGATGCGAAGTCTTTGACGCGCCATTGATCCAAGTGTTCCGGCCCGATTTCGGCATAGGTCTCAGACAGCCCGTTCCAGTCACCAGATGCTAGACCTTGTATAGTCGCCTCAAACAGCTGCTGCTTTTCGGAGGCCAGAAGGTTGTCCCTCTCATCACGTCGTCGGTGCCAATCAGGCGAACCACGATCCAATTCAAGAGTCGTCAGTTTGAAGGCGAGCGCCGCGCACTTGTCAGCGAAGTCCTTTTGCTCTCGCCAACATAACGCGGCATTTGACAAGGCAGCCAACTGCACGCCCTTGTAGGGATGAAAGCATAACCGAACCAGTTCTTCCTGTGCTGAACTTGCTGATGGTCCACCATTCTTGACTATCGCCGCCAATCCCTTTGAAGCAAACGTCTCGGGTCTGTCGTCGGCAGGAGCTTCCGCGTGAAAAAACTCTTCGTTTGCGGGAACGGTGTTAGCGGCGCGGAATGCAACACTTTCTGCCCACTCCAGATGATCCTTTGAAATATCCGACCCAAAACTCAGCATCGCTGCTGATACAGCAGCTACTCCGCCAGCTCGGCGATGACCGGGGTCTCCGGCATCGAAACCGGATGTGAACAGGTCCTCGCTATCGACTTCAAGGGCAAGTGCTACTGTCTCATCTCGCACCTGATCATCGATCGTGCCTCTTTCGAACCAAACCTCAGCTTGTTTCAGCAGCTGGAAGCCTTCGTTCCAATGGGCTAGCCGTTCGCTTGCTTCTTCCGCTTGCTGCACGCGTTCGTCCGAAGGCTGGAATGCGACGCCGACCTTGCCATCATCGGTCTCCATCTGAGCATAGTTCGAAAGGTCAGCAATTGCCGCCCATTCCTCGGCTCGATGCTGAAAATAGGCGACTAACTTATCATCATCATCTTGACCTTCGTGGGTGAAGGGCAGCTCATTTGGAAAGCTGGAAAGCTTTGCAGCTACTTTTTCGCGCTGGTCGTTCGCCGTGAGGATGAATATCTTCGCCAGCCACTCGATGTTCTTTTTTCGGGAAGGTCTTGAGTTGAGGCGTCTCAACGCTTCGAGATGAGTCGTATCGTTTGACCAGCCGAAGCTAGCTCCGATTTCGTTTGAGTGAAGGCCTTGGACGTCGTGTTGCCAGCGGTACTCATCCATGGCCCAGATGTGCTGGCAGCCGACGAGAGCAGCTGCCGCAGGTGACAGCGCGTTCTTCTCCAACAAAACTCCCAAAGCGACACCCAGCGTGGCCACGCTTTCATGTCCTGTAACAAGCTCCTTGACGATCTCATCAACGTCCCGTCCGGCTTCGAGCTCGGAGAACGCCCAATCTTCCAGCGCCATAAGTGCCGACCCAAGGATGTCGCAAGAAAACAGGCCTCGATACCAACCATAAATCCTTTGATCGCCCCAGAACGTTTGAGTTCCCCAGGGAAAATCTACGCTGAATGGAACTGGAGTTTCGTGGTTGTGATAGTCGTATTGGGGTAGCTCTCTCCACGCGACAACGGTTCGGCAGAGCAGTTTGCGAATTAAACGAAGACCTTCTTGAGGCGCGTGCTCGAAAAGGGCTGCGAATGGTTGCTGAATAGGAGAGGCTGGATGGCAGTGGCGCGAATGGTTCCCAATGCCGGGAGAATCCCAATCATTCATATGGGGCGACCAACCAATCATCTGCCCCCGCGACCTCTCGGCTGACTCTGATGGTAGTGGGTCGATAAACGCTTGGAAGGAAAAGTCTGCTAGGGCTTCAGGGACAACACTGGCAAGGCGCAAGCTCCATGCAAAAACGCTGGATTGGACCTCGTCGTCAATCCGTTCGGTTGTCCACGCTTGAAGCCTACGATTTAGCAGGTCCGTGTTAGTGAGCGAGGATCTTAAGAAAGCCTGTCGAAGTTTGCCGCCGAAACCGTCCTTATAAAACCCCAATGGAGTGGTCTTTTTTCCCCGGTCCCAATAGTCATAGGAATCCCACTCAGTCAATATCTGATCGATTCGTTCAGCAAAACGATCTTTGATCCTGTCGGGATAATCTTGAAACAGGTTAAGCCATACATCGAACGTGTCGACTATGTCTTCAATTGTTTCCTCATTCCAATCTAAAGACATCAGCCAGATGAGCAATCGCCTCCAATTCCGAACAGGGCGGGGACATGACAAAAAGTCAGCTATTCTGAATTTTTCGAATTTTGTTTTCTCACCAAGTTTGAACGCGCCATGAACGACCAGAAGGTTTTCGATAGTCTTGTGTGCTCGGAAAGAAGAAAGGAGCCGGATGACCCGATGGTCTTCGCTCAAAAAAGCAGAAATCGCATCTTTTCGGTCAAAGAACACCGGAGACGCAAATGGGGCAAGAAGCCAAACCCTGCTCCAATGACGCCACGCTTCCTGCTTCTCCAATGCCAATTGCGTTTCAGTCCAGGTGTCTTCGGACTCGAATTCAAACTGTGACAGTAGCTCTACTACCCGGATTAGTCCGGGCCTGTCGCCAGCAGCCACGAGGGTGCCCGGCCAATCTGGACCATTTTGGCGACACAATCCGAACATTGCCCATTCAAGAAATATGTCGTGGGTAAAGGAATATCGTCCGCTTCCCGCAACCTCAGCTATCGCTCGCTCTTGTACTAGTGACGTCAGAGCCAGAGCGGAAATGCCTTCTACTGCGCTGCTTCTATTGGTTGCTTGAGCGCATCTCGCGGCTAGCTCACCCATCGCTTGGCGGCGTTCAATTGACGAGGATTTATCATTTAAATCCTGCGGCCCTTCTAGCCAAACCTGCGCAAGCGAAATCTCGGAAAACCTGACCGATGTTCCATCAGTGCCCACTGAACGTTGAGCCAAAACCTGAGCAAAGAAAGGGCGCCTTGCAAATTCCTTCTCTTGACCCTCGGCGAACAGGACTTCGCGCATCGTTGGAAACCGCTCAGCAAGGATGCCAGCCTCATTATCATCAAATCCATCGATCTCCACGATGTGTGCTTGGCCCTCCTCAACGAGTTGAGGAGGGAGCCATATCCTCAAGTCCTCAAGGTGTGACCACCGAGTAGATGCCACAACGCGCCAGTCCGCAAGCCTCGGGTCATCAAGAAGAGTATTCACGATGTCTGAAACTGTCTGACGGGCCTCTTTATCTAAGCGATCTATCCCGTCGATGAAGAGAGTTGGCTTTCCCAGTGTGGTTAGCTCAAAAAGGAGGTCAGCGAGCCGCTCCGTTTCTAGGCGCAGGCGCGTGGCCAATGAGGGCCAGCCCGGGCCGACGGGACGCTTATCGGTCAGAACAAGAGCGAAACCGTTTCGGGTGTGCCCTTCAGCCAGCGCACGTAACACCGCCGACTTACCCGAACCCGCCTCGCCCGCCAATTGGATAAACCGCTTGCCATCATCGATGTCGTTAATCTTATCCAGAATACTATTTCGTGGAATAACAAGCCCAGAGACATCCATTCGGATACCTTGAAGTGCGTGTCTTGTTTCTTCTGCTACCTTCACCAGATCGCTGCGCATGCTTGGAAGAGACGAAAGATCAAACGCTCCCGAAAGCTGCCCAACCAATGTTGCCCTTGAAAAGCTACCTGCTGTGCCCGACGCTTGTCGTGATATTTGGGAAAGTCGCACCCAAAGCTCTTCGGCACGATGACGCTCTCCAGTTGGTAACGCGTTCCGCAGACGTTCAATTGCCTCGAATGAGCCTGACGCTCCTGCTGAAAGCGTATCAAAAACGAGGATGACAAAATGCCTTAGTAACTGCCACGAATTTTCCTCGTCTTGCGCCTCGACCGGTAACAGAGCTCGAACATCGCTCACGAACATTCTTTGTGCTTGGCTTGCGAAATTCTCGATTTCGAGCCGCCTAAAAAAATCGTCTGCCGACGAGGATGCGCGAGCCCATTCAAGCGAAGAACGAGCAGCTCGGAGTGTGGACTGAGCTATATTGGCAGCAGCTAGACCAACACGATCCCGACCTTTTCTGAAGCCGTCTTTTTCGAGTTCTCTCCAGCAAGCTGAAATGACATCTCGAAAATCGGTATTCGTTTCAGCAGAACTCAGGGTTGGGCTCTGCTTTACTTGGAGAGCTAATTTGGCAGGTTGGCCGTATCGATCCGACGCCTCCACGATTATGTCGTCTAGCGGCTCACCAAGAGCCGCACGCTGAAGAAAGACGCCATCGGTAATCGCTTCAGATATTCCCCGCGCACCCCCTTCAACGAGTAGGCTGGTCAAATAGGATGCCACTACTGAGTCTTCAAAGGTGTAGCCGATGCCACCTGTTGCCTCGGGGCTTGCAGGCATTCATTTTTGTCCACTTTTTTGCTCGAACATCCTTATATTACTAGGACCTCTAGAGAAGAAAAGCATGAAAATGCCAAGTTGAGCGTTGAGCTTACCTCGTCGACTTCAGACTGATGCCCGGGCAGGCGAATGACCTGCACGCCACTACGGATTTGATCGAAGGTCTCTGCGCCGACTGGCTGCGACCTGCTCTTGATGAGCAGGAGATCATCCTCCAAAATCGAACCGGCGTTTCCCCGCGAGTTTCGACAAAGAGACCTACTTTGTTGATATGGTTGTCTAGCCGTACATAGTGCTCTCAATCATTCGATGAACGGATCTTGGATAATTTCACGGCATACTTTTTCCAATGAACTTTGGTCTACCCTCGCAGACAGCGCATCTGCCTCGAGCAGATCGCGCGTCAGGTATGGATGGAACTTTTCAAAAATCAAATTGGTCTGATCTCTGAATAACTCGATCTCGCCGCCGCTCGCTATACCCTGCAAGACGCTTTTCAAATCAGTCGTTTCATCCTGTGCAACAACAGAAACAAAACCATCATGGGTTTCAACTGCGAAGCCCAAGCCTCTGAGGACCAGAGCAAGTGTGGTTGTTTTTACAGTTCCAACACGGGTGGCGATCGCATAGCTGCGTTCACTCAATGCTGATATGGACGATGTCGCAAAACCCAGCTCGGCGTAGTACCTGCGGGCTTCATCCAAGAGATCACGGGCCGTTTGGTCCATGTATGTTGGTGCATCGTCGCCTTCCAGCACCTTGAACATCCTCTCGATCACCACGTTATGGATATCACCGGGATCACCGCCAAAGATCGGGGGCGTGCCACCTTTGGACGGGGTCACCATGATCACCTTGTCGCGGTCGTCAACTTCCTGAATAACCCATCGCCGACCGGAAAATATGATCATCATGCCGGGGGCCATGACGTTCACGATGGGAAGCGTTCCCAGTTCTTTGCCACCAGAGATCAGTCGGTATTCTTCGGGCGTCTGGAAAACTGCATAGAAGCTGTAATGTTCGACCAGCTTTTCGCCAACCCGACCCAACAGCAGCAGCCCATCATCGCTCTGTTCAATCAAGCCGGTTTCGGGATCACCAAGGGCCCTTAAAACGTCCATGAACACTGGTGTCTCAACAGCCTTGAATGGGCCTTCCTGGCACAAAACACGGTAGAGCCTTCCGGCTGACGCGCCGCCGCGTTCGGCGATCACCGAAAGTATCTGATGAACAAGCGTCGACAAATGAAGGGCTTGCGCCTTGGGGGGCTCACACCAGCCCTCAAGCAGAAGATCAATCATCGCAACAGCGCGGATCAACCCAAGACGAAGCCGGTCAATATAGTTGCTTTCAGGGGTCAATCGCGTCTCGACTGCATATTGGCGCAGAACGGCGGGCTGCCCCGCGCGCCGGCCCGAGCGACCCAGGCGCTGCCGTAGAGATGCCACACTGAACGGGGCACCAATCTGGGCGACACAGGCCACATCCCCGATGTCGATCCCCAGTTCGAGCGTTGAGGTGCAGATCGCCGTGGTCGGTTTTGATCCATCTTTCAAACGTCGCTCTACAAAATCACGATGGTCGCGCGACAGGCTGGCGTGATGGGGGTAAAACTCCTGTGGCAGCCGCTCATCTTCGCACAGGTCGCGCAGTTGATCGGCGTAAATCTCGACGGATTGGCGCGATCCCGCAAAAACCAGATTGTCGCTGCCACGAAGGTGTTTGAAAAGATGGCTGGCTATCTGGCGGGTCGCTGACGCGGTTTCAGTATCCTGGTCGTCAGAGATATAGCCCCGCAACTGAAGCAAAAGTTCAGCTTCGCCCCCCTCAGCCTCCAGCAGGTCTACCGACGCTGGATCATCGGGGCGCAGATAAGCGCGCGCCAGTTTCATGTCGCCCAAGGTCGCGGACAGACCAATGCGCCGTATCGGGTGCCCGACAGCAAGCTCCATACGCGTCAGCAACGAACGCATCTGCACCCCGCGTTCGCTATCCAAAACGGTGTGCAACTCGTCGATGATGATGGCCCTTGTCGCACCAAAGAGGCGGGGTATTTCCAGTCCACGGCGGATAAACATCGCCTCAAGGGATTCAGGCGTGATCAGAAGAATGCCGCGCGGGGATTTCAATGCACGGGTTTTCACCGAAGCAGACACATCGCCATGCCAAGGCGTCACGGGTAGCTCCGCCTCGCGACAGATGTCTTCCAGACGACCCGCCTGATCGGTGATCAATGCTTTGAGAGGGCCGATATACAGCAGGTCAAACCCGCCCAGCTGCGCAGGATCGTCGAGGACCTGCGAGATTAGGGGCAGCAACGCGGCCTCCGTCTTGCCACCCGCTGTTGTCGCGGCAATGATCAAATCTGCCTCTCCGCTGACAATCGCATGAACGGCCTGCGACTGGATATGGCGGAGTTCCTGCCAGCCTTGCGCCCTGATCCACTTCTGGATCGGGCGCGCCAGTTTCTCAAAAGCCTGCGTCACAGGATCAACTCAAAGCCGAAAGCTTGTCAGTTCGTCATCACCATCCGGGCGCACTCCGGCAGCGTCGTCTAGATCGGACATGTCATCGCCCTGATCGGCTGCAACCTCGATCCTCTCAATCAAGTCATGCCATGCGACACCGGCGTTTTGGTCCAGAACCGCCAACAGGTTTACGAATGCTGTGACCGTATTGCGCGGCGTCCGAAAATACGCCTCACCTATACGCTCGGAGCAATGGGTCATGAACGCCTCAAGCGCTTCATCAGGCAGCGCGTTTTCTTCTTCCTGCATGATGGTGCGAATGTTGGACAAAAGCACAAACAGATCTTCGGGCGTCAGGCTGGCCAGCTTGACCACAGGCCCCGAGAGATCAACAAGACCGTCACGTGCAAAACTATTCTCGGCCAGCCGCGTCTGAAGGGCTTCATAGCTGTAGAGCCCGCGGCGCGTGTTCATTAGGAATTCCGGCGTGCCCCCCATCAGAAACCCCAGATGCTCGGCGCTGCCCTGTAGAACATCGTTCAGGATGCGCAGAATCTGTTCGTAATTCGCATTGCGGGCCTGAGAAGACGATAGCTTGTAAAGGTTCACCATCTCGTCGAGACCCACGAGAAGACCTTTGTATCCCGCCTCGCGCACGAAGACCGACATCAGCTTTAGGTGGTCATAAACATTGGCGTCATCAATGATGGTCCGCACACCAAGCGCCTTGCGTGCATCGGTCCGGGTTGCAAATTCGCCTCGAAGCCAGCGCAGGGCGGCCGAGGTCAGCTCATCATTGCCCGTCTCATGGCCTTCCCAATACCGGCGGATCACCTCGGAGAATTCAAAGCCTCCTGTCAGCTCTTCGAAATGGCCAAGCCTTTCACGGATCACGGTGCCCGTAGGTTTTCCCGCCGCCTCGGCGTCACGATGCGCTTGCGAGACAAACCGCTCGACCACGCTCGCCAATGCGCCACCATCCGGTTTCGTGCGGGTGGACAGATTGCGGGCCATTTCAGCATAGAGCCCACGAGCCTGTCCGCCAGTTGCGTGGATGCGTCTGTCAGGTGCCAGATCCGCAAACATCACGACCATGCCCTTTTCCAGAGCGATCAGGCGAATGAGGTTCATAAAAAATGTCTTACCAGATCCGTATTCCCCGATGACAAAGCGGATCGCTGACCCGCCATCAGCAATCCGGTCCATATCCTTCACCAGTTCTTCGATCTCGCGCACACGTCCGACCTGGATGTGTCGGAGCCCAAGTTTCGGCACGACACCAGCGCGCAAAGCCTGAACAATTGCGTCCCGTTCCCGTGGCTTTAATCTCGACATATCAATTCTCCTGTCCCAATGCGTCTGCCACCGCGTCAGCGACGTCGGGAGATAAGTCATACCCTTCATACTCATCCAGCAACGCTTCGTCGTAAACGCCAAAGGACCATTCGTTCAATGTTTCCAGCGCTCCGGCGACCATCAATCCATGCCGCGACGCCAGCTCTGCAAATTCTTCTTCTGACCAATGTGGACGGGTGACAACATCGCGAATGAGAGCGGTGTGCTTCTCGTCCAGTCCAGCAAGGGGCGAAGGTGCCTCTGTTTCCGGCTCAGCCTCTTCCTCGCCCGTAAAAATATCCGCCAGAACGGCCGATACACGGTCAGTGTCCTGCCTGATGCTGGCGATACGAGCCGTGTCGAGCTTTTGCGCCTGCGGTGCGGGCTCGGGTGGAATCGCTTCACCGGTTGCGCCAGCTTGTGCTGCGCGTACGCGCACCGGACTATCGGGCACCTCACCTGCGTGCAGGTCGGAATAAACGAGGTTCGGATCGAGACCTAGCGCGCGATACACTTTCTCGATCTCGGCAACCTCCTCGGGCTGAACAATACCGTCCGCCAGCGCGGCCCCAATAAGTGCCGCACGGATCGCAGACTGCTGATCCGCTCCGCCATCTTTCAACTTTCGGCGCAAGAGCGTGATGTCCGGGGGAACGGCAAGAAACCATTTCAGGTTTGCGTGAAGCCGTCTTTGTTCAAGGTCGCTCAGACCTTCGACATTTTCAGCCTGACCTTGAAGTGCTGCTCTTTCGCTTTCCGAAATAGTGCCATCTGCATGGACCACGAATGACCCAAGGGCGAGTTCCATGAGCGCGGCTTTGTAGGCGTTTGAAACGTCTTCAAGCTGCTCAACAGGACCACCAAGCTCGAAGATGACGACGGCTTCATCTATCTTGGGCGACCTCAATGCAAAACGCGGATCAGGGGCCAAGCCAAACCCAAGCCGAGCCAATGCATCCGCCGCCCCCGTAAGTTGTCGCTTGCTCGGTTTCTCGGGACGCGTGCCCTCAAGCTGTTCGAGGACATCCCCAACAGGAATCAACCCGCCTGCACCGAGAATGCCACCGGCCCAAGTCTTCATATTTTCAAGCTCCTCGGACGGGAACATTTCCCGAAGCTCCGCAGGTAAAAGGGCATGCGCTTCGACACTACCGCGTCTGTCAGGTGTGCGGCCCAGGTATCGGCTGAACTTTTCCAGGTCCTCCATTACCTCATCTGCGATCTCCTGTGCGATCTCGATAGGTTTTCGCAGGCTTGATATGTCGGGGATTGGTTTGCCATCAACCGACGGTTTCACCGATCCTTCAAATTCGCGCGATGCCGCCTGATAGCGTGTCTCCAGCATCTTGCGCGGCTTGGTAACCTTGAGGCCTTCGGGGAAACGTTCGCTGAAACGCAGCTTGAACAGGATCCGGAACTCCTCGGCACAGCGTTTCGCAGATGTCCGCAAAGATTTTTCCGGGTGGCAAAGGAACCAGCTGAGCACCCAATCGGCACTCAGGGCTTCACCCCTGAGAAGTTGAGCCCCGATGGCCAGCTTCACAGAGAAAGGCAAATCCCAACCGTGATTGTCGAAGACCGGTGAAATGTCACCAATCTCGGTTGTCGAAACAACAGCAAGCTGAATGAACTCGCCAAGATACCTCTGGGCAGATCGGTTTCCGTAAAAGACCTGCGAAAGGCGCCGCACTTCTGCCAGCAGATCACGCTTTTCCTCGACTGACGGATTATCGACGAAGAACCGCCGCTCCAATCCATAAAAATAAAGGAACATATAACCGGGATTATAGGACCCATCCGCAGCGCCATCAGCGAGCCAATCCAGATAGGTCGCCCGGCATTGCGGCGGGATAGTGGAATAACCCGGCCAATATGGCATCTCAGCGCCCTCAATGTCGTTTCCTTCTCGGGCGACTGTGAGACCTGGATCAATATAGGCACGACATTTTTCGCCATATCCGTAGCGGTCAATTGAGGGCGGGGTTCCCACATAGACCATACCCCCGATGTCCCGACCGCGCACGGACACGGTTTGCCCTTTCGCAATCCAGCCTTGGGCCTTGCTGCTTTTGACGGTGGGCGGCGGCACCTTGCTCACTGGCGGTATCGAGGCAGGCGGTGCAGAAACCTTGGGCCATTGCGCCGCCGAAGCACTTGTGACCGTTGATGTCTCGTTGATCGCTACTGGATTCAATTTCGCAACGTCAACTGCTGAGATCGGCGTCTGTGCCCCAGCCAACCGCCGGGTGCGACGCTTTTCATAAAGCCAGACCAACACCGCAGGCACAACGAACACGATCAAAACCAGAGATCCGTCGCTGATGCGATCAATGAAAAATGCTGAACCAATCAAAACCAGAACGAAGAACAGCGCGTAGAAAAAAGCAATCCTTAAGAATTTCAATGCGACTCCCCCGCAAGCGACACAATTCAGTTTAGGCTATCGTCGGACCTTTTGGTTTCCAACCTTTAGTTGAGCGATGTGGTGAGAACCTTCGTTCGCCCGCAAAATCGTAGATCACGACTGTCACGATCCGCAAGAACAGGCACCTTGCTATCAGCGTCCAGAAAAGGCTACACTTGTCCCTGATATTAAATACTTTTTTTGGTGCCCGTGTGAGACAAGCTGACCCTGCGATGCGCCCCATGATCCCCAACGGCGATTTCCGTTTCATCGCGCTGGATGTGGAAACCGCCTGTAGCGATGCGGGTAGTATTTGCCAGATCGGGGTGGCCTGTGTTGCGTCTGACAACAGCATCCACAGTTTTTCGACACTGGTGAACCCCGGCACGCGGTTTGATGCCTTCAACACCCAGCTTCACGGCATCGGCCCCGAGCATGTCGCGGGCGCCCCGCGCTTTGGGGAAGCCTTGGGCGATCTGTTCCCGCTGCTGTCACGGCATCATCTGGTGCAACACAGCAGCTTTGATCAACGCGCCGTTGCCGCATCCTGCCTGTCCTGCGGCCTTGAAGCCCCCGATTTCCGTTGGTTCGACAGCGTCCAGATCGCCCGGCGCGCTTGGCCCGAACTCAAGGGCAACGGCGGGCATGGCCTGGGCAATCTGAAGAAGGTCTTGCGGTTGGATTTCCATCACCACGACGCTGGCGAAGACGCCCGCGCCGCCGCGATGGTCGTGTTGCTGGCTGAGGCGCATCTTGGCCAGCCGTTCGAGGCGCTGATCGCGCCACCTCGTCGAAAAACGTCCGGTTCAGAACCTCGGAAAGACGGATTTTCTAAATATCGGCCCTTCGGGTGACGGATAACCAACGCCACCTCAAAGATATCGAGGTTTTCCTGACGGCAATCGCTGGGCGCATCTTGCAAGTGTCGGACCGCAAGGCCAGCGTTGCCCTCGGTGCGGCCACAAGCACCGCGGTCGGATCTATGATCTCGACATCCGTGATGGGGGCCATCGGGGCCTACGGCTCCGCATCGACAGGCACTGCCGTGGCTGTCCTTGCGGGCGCGGCAAAAACCAAAGCCACACTCTTCTGGATCGGCAGCATCGTCGGCGGTGGCGTGGCGGCAGGCGGTGTCGTTCTGGGGGCAGGGGCGCTTGGGGCGGGTATTTATGGGTCAGTGAAGCTGCGCCGGGCCATTCTGGGGCAGTCGCGCCGGGACAATCTGTCCGAGCGCGAGCAGACCATCGTTTTGGCGATCCATGCCCTGACCCAGTTCATCCGTGACACAAACAGCAAGGGGGCGACCATCTCTGACAAGGAGCTGATCCTTTTTACCCGTATCGGCGTGACGCCTTTGATGGAAGAGGTTCAACGTCTCTTGGATAATGCTCAACTTGCCGGAATGAAGATCTACAACCGCGCGCGCCTGCGGGGCCATCTGATCAACCTGCAAACCCTCCTGACAAAACTGGACACCACATGATCCGTCGAAGCGCCATCGTTTCTATCGCCATCACCCTCGGTCAGCTGGTCTCGGGGCAACGATCTGGCTGGACCGATGATCAGGATCTGGTGCTCGATGCGCTGCGCCGCTCAACCACCCGCCTTCTTGATGCGACCGATCAGGAACTCGCGGATTATCTGACAACCCTCACGCCGGAACAGATGCGTGGGGTCACGTCAAACGTGAAGGGCATCTTTCACGAATATCTGGTGGCGCGCGCCGAGAACCTTGACGGTGATGAAAAAACCGCCGCGCTGATCGAGCTTACCAATCATCCGGGCGCGGACCTTGAGTATTTCATCGGCGGCGAGATCATCGGCAATGTGCAGGTGAAGGCGGTTCAGGATCCGGCAGCGATCATCGAACACTTTTCCCGGTATCCCGACATTGATGTGCTTGCGACCAGCGAGGTGACGGATCTGCTGTCAGGCATGTTCGGGGAGCGGTTGCGGGACTCAACCTTCAAGAACGAGGACCTCACACAGATCACGCAGGACACGTTCGACGAGATCATAGGCCCCGATCTGGGCGAGTTTGTTCAGGACGCTCTGGTGACCTCCGCGCTGATCAGCGGCGCCCTGCAGGCGCGCGCGCTATTGGGTGGTCAGACCATGTCCCCCGCGCAGATGCGGTCACATCTGGAGCTGGCGGGTATCGGGGTCGGGACAGCGGTCACGGTGGACGCCTTGATCAGCATGCTGTGATCGGTCATTTACGGACGACAATACCGCAAATCACAACCTCAGGAAACAGGCTCCGCATCGGGGCGACCAAGACCATCAGCCAGTGGTTCTGTCTCGATGATCGCGGCCGCCGCGGTCGTGTCTCGGAGTTGGTGGAAATTTGAGGGCGGCGTAATCTCCGGGTGAACCAACACCCACCCAACCGGCGGCTGCAACCGCCATGGAGATCACGCCATGACCCAGACTACCGACACTTCGAACTTTCCGCTACTGGCCCATGAGGCCGGGTTCGATCCAATCGAGGAGCGTCTGCGGATGAATGTTCGCGCAACCATCGAGGCCGTATTTGAGGAGGAGCTCGCCAGCTTTCTCGGTCGCCTTCGCTACGACCGAGGCGACGGAGCCGCGAAAGGGTATCGCCACGGGCACCGCGAACGTCAGCTCACCGGCACTTTCGGGACGGAAACCGTGCGGGTGCCGCGGGCGCGGATCGAGGGTGACGCTGGCAAGGTGACGGAATGGCGGTCGAAGGCGCTGCCCCGTTACCAGCGGCTGACGAAGAAGGCCGAGGCCCTGATCGCGGCGGTCTATCTCGCCGGGACCAACACGCGGCGCGTCAAGCGGGCGCTGTTCGGGCTGTTTGAGGGCACCGTGAGCAAGGACGTGGTCAGCCGCGCCTGGCGCAAGGTGAAGGTGGACTGGGACGCCTGGTGTGCCCGCAGTCTGGCCGATGAGGACATCGTTCGCCTGATCCTCGGAGAGTGTCCGATCTTCTGTGTAACTGGGATTTGGTCCATGCTTCCTGGGAGGAGTAAAAACTATGACCATTTCCAAGGAACTACTGGACGAGTTGCTGAAGGGCTGCGAGCGGCCGGAGGATTTGCTTGGCGATGCCGGGCTGATGAAAGAGC
>NZ_JBEPPX010000040.1:0-16688 GCF_040547535.1 Roseovarius sp. MBR-78 | reverse complement strand
CAGCAAAACCGAACCCGTGAAAATGGCAGCCTGATGTAAAACCCTGATCCACCTTAACCGGGCTGCAAACTGGTCGAAAAAGCAGGACCACCTCTAAACGCGCAATGTACGGCCACGCCGGACCAGAACTCCTCAGAGTCCGAATGCTGCCCCTCCACCCCACCGATTGAGGCAGAGCCGATTGGAGGGCAATGCGACATTCGGGTAGAGAGTTGCATTTATGACATTGGGAACACCAACGCCACCGAATGAAATAGCGTTGCGATGCGCGCCTTACGGTGAAGCGGCGTTTTTTATCGCCCTTTGATCTGAACAGAAAAACGGCGCTGAGCCGCGCGGGGTGGGGCCGGGAAGGGGGCCGCGCGTCGCACTATATCAAGTGCTGCGCGGTCAAAGCGGTCTGAGCCGGAAGAACGGGTGAGATCGACAGAGGCGAGGGCACCGCCCTCGGCGATGGTGAACTGTACCAACGCCGCACCACGGGTATCGGCGCGCGGGCGCGGCACCCGGGCAAGGTGGCGCATGACGAGGCCGGGATAATTGCTGACGGCCGCATTGCCCTGTGCCTCACTTTGGCTTGCGCTGTCGCGTCCCTGCCGGGCGGTGCTAACCGCCTCGCGCCCGGTGGCAGCGCCGCGCCGGGCATCGCGGCTTGCGTTGCCGCCCTTGGTGGGGCGCGGCACCGCTGCCCGTGCGGGCTCATGGTGAACGACGGCAGCCGACTCCAATTCGCGCGGGCGTGCTTGCGGGCGTTTCGAGATCCGCGGGCCGTTCTGTTGCTTTGGATTGGCTTCGACGACATCACCGGGGGTGGGCACAGAAGTGGGTGTAGCCTGCACGCCAGTGATCACCGTCTCGGCAGAGGTAAGGCTATCCGGTGCGACCGGAGCCGTCGGCACCATGGCACCGATGGCCGGAACGTCTCTGGATCTGGTGACCGATTGAGCGATAATCGGATCGGGGGCGTTTGACGCGATCTCGGGCAGGATGGCCTGCGTTCGATCGCTTGGTCGCTGCGTATGGGCAGTTTGCAGGACAGGCCGACTTGACTGCGACGGCTCTGAACGTCGGGTCACGTCCGACGCGACCGGTTCAGTTTCGGCTTCTCCCTGCCGGTTCGGCGTCACGGTCGCCTCTGATACGGGCTGCGCCACGCCCGCCACCATGTCGGCGAAACTGTTGCCAAGCGCCACCTCGGCCGCGCCTGTCCCACCCTCGATCTCGATCTTCGGGCGTGGGGCGCTTACCCACAATGCGATCACGTGCAAGGCCAACGCCGACGCGGCGCAACCAAATGCAACGGCGCGCGACATGCGGATCATTGCAGCCCCCGTTCGGTCACCATCACCACCCGCCCTGCACCCGCCGCGCGCAAGGCGGTGCCCAGCCGAAGCAGGGTTGGCGCTGGCAAATCAGCATCGGGCACGATGCGCACGGTTTCGCGCCCCGCATCAGGCAGCGTCGCGATATAGGCGGCGGCATCCGGCAGCCCCGCGCCGCGGAACATCAGCTGCCCGTCGGCGTGGATCACCAACGCATCGGGCGGGGCGCGCCCCTCCAGATCAGCCGTGCGCACCAGCCGCACATCACCGTCGAGCGGCGGCGCAAGCGTGGCGGCGGCCATGAAGAAGATCAGCATCAGGAAAACGATATTGATCAGCGGGATCGTCGGCTCTGGCCGATTGCGGCGAGTGGGCGTTTTCATGACGGCACCAGCACCTGAACCGAGAGCCCCTCAATGCCGCGCAAGGCCAGCAAGAGATCGGTCAACCGTTGTGCCGTCACATCCGCGTCGGTGCTGATGAGCGCGCGGGTTTCGCCACCCTCGATCAGGGGCACGACCGCATTCTGCAACTGCGCAAGCGTCACCTTGCGTGCGTTCACGCGCAGGCTTTCGGCGCGCAATTGCACGAAAATTGGCTGTGATTGGGATGCACCCGGCTGGCCCGCGCCTTGGGTGCTAAGCTCAACCTCGGAAAACTGCGAAAAGGTCGAGGACAGCATGAAAAAAAGCAAAAGCAAAAAGATCACGTCGATCAGCGAGGTAAGCGAGAGGCGCCGCCGCCGAAAGCCCGCATCACGCACCTGCGGGCACCACCCGGCCCTGCGGTACCGGGGCGGTAGCCGCGTGCGTGTTGGCGTTATGATCGGGTCGCAACACCACGCTCAGGGCATGGTCCGCCAGTGCCCGCTCGGCGACCATCCGCGAGTCAAGCCACGACAGAACGACCGAGGCGGGCATCGCCACCGCAAGCCCGGCAGCGGTGGTCAGAAGCGCCACCCAGATACCGCCCGCCAAGAGCGACGGATCGACCTGCGCCCCCGCCGATTGCAGCGCCCGGAACGCTTCGATCATGCCCAGAACCGTGCCAAACAGGCCCAGCAGGGGCGCGACCTGTGCTACCATGTCGAGAAAGCGAAAGCCGCGTTCAAGGTGGGTGAACCGCTTTTCGGCCTCTGCCTCAAGTCGGCGAATGGTGACTGTATTCACCGTCTCGCCTGCGTCAAAGGCCCGCGCGATCACCGGCGCGAGATAGCTGCGCGACCCCATGAGCGTGCGCCTTGCGTCATGCGCTTCGCCCCGGTCCCATTCCGCCACGGCGGCGCGCAACGCGTGGTGTCGCCCCACGCCTGAGGCGCGAAATTGCCACAGCTTGTAAAGCACCACCGCCAGCGTCGCCACCGAGAGCGCGCCGATGATCGCAATCACCGGCCCGCCCGTCTCGACAAGCCCGCGCAGATGGTCGATCAAAGCGCTAACACCGCTCATCCCGTCACCTCGACTTCTGTTTCGGTCGAAAGGCGCAACCCGTCGAGACAAGTCATCGGCGTGATTCCCGCCCCTTCACAGGTGTCGATTCCGTTGATCAAAACCGTGCTGAGCGCGTCACAGGTCAGACCTGCAAGGTCGAATTGGCGAACACGCGGGCGCCCCTTGGGCAACGCGCCGAAGTCGAACAGCGTCATCCGTGTGACGCGCCCCGCAGCATCGAACAGAACAGCTTCCGACACCAGCTTCTCGATATCCGAGCCAAGCCCGTTGAGGATCACGAATGTCAGCCGACAGGTCCCGGTGTCCGTTGGGCTTACCATATTGAGCGTCAGGTCGAGTTGCGCAGGCGTGCTGTCTTCGCGCGCTTGGGCCAAGCCGATAGATACAGACCCGGCGCACAAGATGGCGGTGATGGCACCGCTTTTGAAAGTCGACCTGATATTCATCATCTGCCCCTTGCTCCTCACTCTTTTCAAGACGAGGGAAAACCACATGGCTGGCGCAAGGCTGGCAGTGTCTGATTGTGCCGCGCACCGGCATAGGCGGTGCGATCATGACCCTGATATGTCGATGAAACTAAAAGAGTCAAGTTTATCTCTGACGGTCGAATTCGTCGCGATTTCAACTTGCAAGTTCACGATCCAGCATCACACAGACGCGATTTGCGGACCAGGCATACCTTAGTAATTAAATCAGCTATTGACTATTCCGACTATTTTACTTAGGAATCGGAGTCTGCTAGGGAAGGCCAGTAAGGTATTGAATTCATGACAAACTATGAGCCACGAAAAGACACGGTACCACGGGATGAAATTCTGTTGGCGGGTCTTGAGGTGTCGCATGGCACTGGCCTGTGCTTGGATTTCTGTCTTGATCATCTGTCGCAGACCCAAGCCCGCTGGCCGAACACCCTATCCAAACCTGACATGACCCAAAGGACATCACGATGACCCGCCTTTTTCTTACCACCACTTCCCTTTGTCTGACGTTGGCCGGGGCCGCGTCGGCGCAAAGCGCGGGCGACGTGCTTGACCATTACGCCGATCTCGCCGCTGCCAAATACGAGGACAGCCTGACAACGGCCCGCGCCCTGCAAGACGCTGTGAACAGCCTGATTGCAAACCCGTCGCCCGAGGCGCTGAGCGCGGCGCGCGGCGCCTGGTTGCGGGCCCGCGTGCCCTATCAGCAGACCGAGGTTTACCGTTTTGGCAATGCCATCGTCGATGACTGGGAAGGCAAGGTGAATGCCTGGCCGCTTGACGAGGGGTTGATCGACTATGTCGAAGGGGCCTATGGCGGGCCGTCGGATGCCAACCAGCTTGCTGCGCTGAACGTCATTGCCAACCCCGTTTTCATCCTCTCGGGGCAAGAGATTGATGCAAGCCACATCACCCCCGCGCTTCTGGAAGGTCAATTGCACGAGGCTGACGGGGTCGAGGCCAATGTCGCCACCGGCTATCACGCCATCGAATTCCTGCTCTGGGGGCAGGATCTGAACGGGCACGGGAAAGGCGCGGGCAACCGCCCCTGGACGGATTATGCGCAGGGAGATGCCTGCGCGCACGACAATTGCGACCGCCGGGCAGAGTATCTCAAGGCCGCGACCGACCTTCTGGTGTCGGACCTCGAATGGATGGTCGCACAATGGCAGGAGGGCGGCGCGGCTCGCGCCAACGTCACCGCCGACGAACAGGCGGGTTTAACCGCGATCCTCACCGGCATGGGCAGCCTGTCTTACGGCGAGCAGGCGGGCGAGCGGATGCGGCTTGGCCTGATGCTCAACGACCCTGAGGAAGAGCATGACTGCTTTTCCGACAACACCCATAACAGCCATTATTATGACGGGATGGGGGTTCGGAGCGTCTATCACGGCGAGTATGTGCGGATCGACGGAACGTTGGTCTCGGGGCCGTCGCTGGCCGATCTGGTGGCAGGTGTGGATGCGTCCCTCGATGTCGAAATGCGCGCCCGGCTTGACGACACCATGCTGGCGCTTGGCCGGATCAAGACCGCCGCCGAGGCAGGCTTTGCCTATGACATGATGCTCGAGCGCGGTAACGCGGCGGGCGAGCGGCTTATCATGGGCGGGGTTGATGCCCTCATTGCGCAAACCCGCTCGATCGAGCGGATCGTCGCGGCGCTCGACCTTGGCGGTCTTGAATTCGAGGGCTCCGACAGCCTCGACAATCCCTCGGCGGTGTTTCAGTGAAACTGCGTGCCGGAACTTCTGGTAACGGCGCGGGCGCTCTTTCGCGCCGCTCCGTGATTGCCGCAGGCATGGTCATTTCAGGGCTTGCTCTTGCTCGACCCTTTGATGCCCATGCGGCAGTGCAGACCGTTTCGGTGAAGCAGTTGACCGATCCCAAGGCAACCGCCGCGACCGGCATGTTTCGTTTTGTCCCTGATCTGGTCATGCTTGACGTTGGCGGGGGCATCGTTTTCTTCAATTCTCTGGCGCAGCATACCGTTCACTCGGTACCCCAAATATGGCCCGAAGGCGTGGCGCCGGTGAGCATTTTCAACACGCCCCGCGTCGAGGTGGGGTTGCCGGTTACCGGGTTCTACGGCTTCCGCTGCAATCGACATGGCGGATACGGCATGGTGATGCTCGCCGCAGTGGGGGCACCGCCCGTTCCGGCCGATATCGGTAAGAGGGTTTCAAATCTGCGTGCGGAACGCAGGGAACGGGATGCCGTCCTGCACTTGTTCGAGCGCTATGCGACCGACAGAGAGAACACCCGATCAACCAGTGACGAGAGGCCGTATCAATCCAAATGACTCGTCCGCCGTCAAACCCGGCGGAGTGCAACCCAGCTTGCAGCTAGGTATGTTATCACGTAACAAACACGGGTGATGCAATAAGCACCACCCAGAAACGAACAAAGGAACAGTGATGAAAACCCTATCTGCGACGCTCGCGGCCTGCACGGCGCTTTGCGCGACGGCGACCCACGCGCAAAACGCAACCTCGCCGTTTTCGGCTGAATTCTCGCTTGAACTGCAAAGCGATTTCACGGTCGATTCCTCCGCGCCCGGCGGTGAGACCAACAACACCTTCGCCACCATCGAGGGTGCGCTGTCGTTCGCTTTCACCTCGCAAACCTCGATCAACAGCACATTGGTTCTGGAACAGATCACCGCGCCCACCTCGGACAGCTTTCTGGAAGATCACGGCCTTTACGCCGAAGAGCTTTATTTCGCGCATGATTTCGGCGCGGCGCAGGTGGTGCTTGGCAAGTTCAACCCTGCATTCGGCACCGCCTGGGATGTGGCCCCGGGTATCTACGGTGTCGATTTCGCCGAGGATTACGAGATCACCGAAAAGATCGGCGCGAACTTCGTGATCCCCTTCGCCGCCGGCAACGGCGAGCACGAGCTTAGCCTGTCGCTGTTTACCGCAGATCGCAGCGTGCTTAGCGAATCGCTTGGCGAGAATCGCGGGCGCACCAACCGCAGCGATGGCGGCGTATCCAATACCAACGGCGCGGAATCCTTTACCATCGCCCTTTCGGGCAGCTTTGGGGCGACCGGCTATAACCTTGCCGTGCAGTCGCAGGAGCGCGGCATCGGCGACACCGACGACCAGACCGGTATCGTGGGCGGCATCACCCATGAAGTCGCAAACGGCGCGCTGCCTGTCACCTTGCTTGCCGAACTGGCCTATTTCGATCATTTCGACGGCACCGCCGACAGCGCTACCTTCGCCACCCTGGGCATCGAGGCCCCGGTCGGGCCGGTCACGCTCTCTGCCGTTTATGCGCTGCGCGATGTTGATACCCTGCCGCAGGATCACCTGGCCACGGTTTCGGGCGAGATCGAGGTCGTGGACGGACTGACTGCCGCGCTCGCCTATCGCTATGGCGACGAGGGGGGCGACGAAACGCATACAATCGGTGCCCTACTCGCCTATGCATTCTGAGAGGGAATAGAAAGGTCATGCCTGTGCCCAAATCGAAGCCATATCGCTTGATCCTTGCCATCGTCGGCACAGCCGGAGTTTGCGCGGGCATGACCGCTGCCGAACCTCTCACTGATGTCCATCTCGACATCATCCCCCGCACCAAGGCCGAGCGCGCGCGTGTTGACGCCGTGACCGCCTTGCCCAACGATTTCTCGGCCCCCTGGCCGTTCGAGGAAAATTCTGGCGGCGCGCAGACAGTGCGTCCGCGCGATACTGCCGATGCGTTTTCGCAACCGGCCGCGAACCTGACCTTCGAGCAGGAACTGGATTTCCGCGTCGGCAACGGGCTTTTCCGGCGCATCTGGGTTTCTCCGCCCGCGTCGACACTGGCCTCGGACGGGCTTGGCCCGCTCTACAATGCGCGTTCCTGCCAGCGGTGTCACCTCAAGGACGGGCGCGGCCACCCACCCGAAGGCCCCGAGGACAGCGCCGTGTCGATGTTTCTGCGCATCTCGATCCCGGCACCGGAGCCGTCGCAGCTGGAAGCCTATATCGCGGGCACGTATCCGACCGCCCCCGATCCCACCTATGGCGCACAGTTGCAGGATTTCAGCCTGCCCGGCCATGCACCGGAATACCGGCTTGACGTCAGCTATGAGGAAATCGAGATGCCCCTCTCAGGCGACGAGGTCGCGCATCTGCGCAGCCCCACCTACCGCGCCGCCGATCTGGGCTATGGCCCACTGCACCCCGACGCGATGCTCAGCCCCCGCGTTGCGCCGCAGATGATCGGCATGGGCCTGCTTGAGGCGATCCCGGCCGAAGACATCCTGGCACTTGCCGATCCCGAGGATGCGAACCGCGATGGCATCTCGGGGCGCCCGCAGATTGTCTGGTCCGATGTGTACGATCAACCGATGCTGGGGCGGTTCGGGCTGAAGGCGGGCAATCCCACGGTGCTGGAACAGACGGCAAGCGCCTTTGCCGGCGATATTGGCATCTCCAACCCGATCCATCCGGCGGGCTGGGGCGAATGCACCGACGCGCAGACCGATTGCCGCGCCGCCATCCATGGTGGCGACCCCGAACAGGGCGGGTTCGAAATTGACCAGGCGGCGCTTGATCTGGTGACCTTCTATAGTAGCACCCTTGCCGTGCCTGCCCGCCGCGACGTGGGCGCGCCGCAGGTTCTGCGCGGACGCGAGGTGTTTTATGATACCGGCTGCGCCGCCTGCCACCGGCCCAAACATGTGACGCATCGGATTGCGAGCGACAACCCGGCCTCGTTTCAGCTGATCTGGCCCTATACCGATATGCTGTTGCATGACATGGGCGCGGGGCTAGCCGACAACCGCCCCGAGGGGCGCGCCAGTGGCCAGGAATGGCGCACGCCGCCGCTTTGGGGGATCGGTCTGAGCGAAACCGTCTCGGGCCACAGCTATTTCCTGCATGACGGGCGCGCACGGTCCTTGCTGGAGGCGGTGCTTTGGCATGGTGGCGAGGCGCAAACAACCCGCGATCGGGTTGTCACGATGCCGCCCGCGGACCGCGCCGCCCTGATCCGATTTCTGGAAAGCCTTTGATATGCGCCTTGCCCTGATCCTCACGCTCAGCCTTGCCGTCCCCGCCCACGCCGGGGTGGAAGAGGCACTGAATACCCATATCCTGCCCGGCTTTGCCCGGTTCGAGGCGGCGGCGGGTCGCCTCTCTGACGCCGCCGCGCAGGATTGCCGCGCCGCCTCGCTTCGCCCTGCGTTCCACACCGCGTTTGATGCCTGGATGGCCATAGGCGATTTGCGGCTGGGGCCGTCGGAAACCGGCGCGCTGTCGGTTGCCTTCTGGCCTGATCCGCGCGGATTCACACAGCGCACGCTGGCGCGGATGATCGCCGAGACAGACCCGATCGCGTATAGGCCGCAAGACTATGGCGATGTGTCCATCGCCGCGCGGGGCCTGTTCGCGTTGGATATGTTGCTTTTCGATCCGGATTTCATGGCCTATGCGCAGGGCAGCTATACCTGCACCCTTATCACCACCATCGCCGTTGATCTGGCCGCGCAGGCCAAGGCGCTGTCGTCGGCCTGGGCAGACGATTACGCACCAGTGTTGCGAGCCGCGGGCGCGCCCGGCAACACCACATTCCTGAGCGAGGATGAGGCGATGCGCGCGCTTTACACGCAGGTAATCAGCGGGCTGGACTTCACAATTCAAAAACGGCTTGGCCTGCCCATGGGTACGTTTGATCGCCCCCGCCCGGCACTGGCCGAGGCGCGCCGCTCGGGCCGCAGTCTGCGGCAGGTGCGGCTTGCGGCGCGGGCGGCGCATGGTCTGGCTACGGCGCTCGCCGATTGGGATCTGCCCCGAAGCGACGCCGCGCTTGCGCGCATCGGCGCCGCTGCTGACGTGATCAAGGATCCGGCCTTTCAGGATATCACCGACCCGCAGGCGCGGCTGCGCGTCGAGGTGCTACAACAGGCGCTCCAAGGCCTGCACGAGGCCATTGCAGAGGAGATCGGCACCCGCCTTGGAATTGCGCCGGGTTTCAACGCACAGGATGGGGATTGAGACAATGACCACACGCCGCGCCTTTCTTGCCGCGCTTCTGGCCACCGGGGCCACGCCCCATCTTGGCTGGGCGGCGGCGGGCAACCCCGCCTATCTGGCGGCAGCGCGCGACGTGTCTGGCGGTTTCGCGCTGCACGGGTTGGACAGGGACGGCCAGAGCCTTTTCGCCATTCCCCTGCCCGCGCGCGGCCATGCGGGCGCAGGCCATCCGATCCGCGCTGAGGCGGTGGCCTTTGCCCGCCGTCCGGGTGTCTTCGCGCTGGTGATCGACTGCGTGAGCGGGCAGGTGCGCCATCGCCTGACCCCGCCAAATGGGCGGCATTTCAACGGCCACGGCTGCTACGCGATGGCGGGCACGCGGCTCTATACTGCCGAACAAGACAGCGACACGAGCGCTGGCCGGATCGGCGTCTGGGACGTGGCGGCGGGGTATCGGCGCATTGGCGAATTTTCCAGCGGGGGCATCGGGCCACACGACATACGTCTGATGCCCGATGGCCGCACCCTGGCGGTGGCCAATGGCGGCATCGCCACCGATCCCGGTGATCGAACCAAGCTCAATATCGACACGATGCGCCCAAACCTCTGCTATCTTGATCTTGAAGGCGAGATGCTGGAACAGATCGCGCTTGACCGCGCGCTGCACCAGAACTCGATCCGCCATCTAGCACTACGCACCGACGGGCTTTTGGCCTTTGCCATGCAATGGGAGGGTGAGGACGGTGCCGCGCCACCGCTTCTTGGCCTGCACCGGCGCGGATCAGACCCTATCCTGGCGCAGGCCCCGCTTGCAGATGAGATCGCGATGCAGGGCTATGCCGGAAGCGTGGCCGTCGGTGGCGACGGCACAGAGGTCGCCATCACCTCGCCACGCGGCGGACGCCTGCACCGCTTTTCGCCCGAGGGGCGATTCATTGGCGCGGTGTCGCGCGCCGATGTCTGCGGGCTTGCGCCGCGCGCGGGTGGCTTCCTGCTCAGCGACGGGCTGGGCGGGGTGCTGGCGCTGAACGGGAATAACACGCAGGTTCTGTCACGCCAAAGCCTCTCTTGGGACAATCACATCGTTCGCCTGTAAGCCGGGGGCGCACAAAGAAACGCCTGCCATGGCCAAGCTGTGCCTGGTCGGCACGCCTTGGCGCGCCGACCTTGGGCCTATCGGTCTTAGAACCGGCGTGAAATTGCAAACCGTGCCGTCACGCCGGGATTGTTGAGACCATTGGGATGCACGCGGTAGTTCTGGTCAAAAACATTGTCGATGGCCGCGCTGATCACCGTGCCTTCCAGCGCTCCGCGCTGTGGTTGCCAATTGGCGAAAATGTCGAAGATCTCGGCCCCGTCCACGGCAAGGGTTCCGTCAGGAAGGTCGCCCTCATCAAGCTCGCGCAGGAAGGTGGCGCGCGCGCCAAGCTCCCATTCCGGTGCGGGCCGCACGCCCCCCGTCAGCACCAGTCGGTCCTGCGGGATCGAACCGAGCTTGCCCGCGCCATTTCGCCCGTCGCCGCGCGGTATGGTCAGCGAGGCACGCCCGAACCATGTTCCGGCATCGTAATCGGCGCTGGCCTCCAGCCCGTAAAGTTCGGCGTCGATATTGCGCGACGTGGTCGAGCCGCTCACCTCCAGCCGTCCTGTGATCGGATTGAAAGCCGTTGTCGCGGGGTCGATGAAGGTCACGACAGCGTCGATGAAATCATCCACCTGCGCATAGTAGATATTGCCTGAGAGGTCGAGCCGATCACCGGGGCGAAGCACGCTCGTCATCTGGTGGCGCACTCCGATTTCGATCTGATCCGCGGTTTCCGGCGACAGGTTTGGCGTCGGCAGGAATTCGTTTACCCCGGTGAAGAACGGCGCCCCCGGCCCGCCGAGAGGGAAACCGGGCCCGGCGATGAAATGCACGCCTTGCGGGAACATCTCGGTCAGTGACGCCGCGCGGAACGACCGCGACGCCGAGGCAAAGACCTGCGTGTTTTCCGTCGGTCGCCAGGACAGTGCCAGCTTTGGGGAAAACTCCTCGTCAGACCGGCTGGAGAACCCGCCCTCGGGATTGGTGTCGATCACATCATAGCGCAACCCGGCGGTCAGCGTAAGCACAGGCGAAACGTTGAAATCAGCCTGCGCGAACGCGGCGTAGAATTGCTGTTCGGCATCGGGCGTCTGGGCGCGCGCCGCACCGTTTCGGGTGCCGACCTGTTTGTCCTCGAACATCTCGAACCCATAGGCGAACGCCACCGGCACGCCTATGTCAAATTCCGAGATATTGGTGATCTCGAAGCCCCGTGTTTCGAAATCCGTGGTGTCAAATCGCCCGTCAAAAATGCGATCTTCGCGCACCGCGGTATCGTTGTAATAAAACAGCGCCTTGAGGTCGATGAGGTCGTTGCCCGCCGGTTTCCAGTCCAACCCGACGCGGAATTGCTCATGCGTCAGATCGCGGTTGACGCGGGTGGTGGGTGTGCCCTGCACATTGGTGTTGGGCGGTGTGACGCCCGCGTCCTCGTAACGTTGATAGCTGGCCTCCAGGCGCAGCCCGTCCGTCGGTTCAAACCCGAACTTCAGCAGGTAATTCTCGCTGTCGATCTCGCTATCGACAATGTCATTTCCCCCGCCATCCTCCAGATCGCTGCCCCGGTCGCGGCCCGCCAGAAAGATCAGCGCGTCGAACGCGCCTTGCTGCACCGCGCTCGTGGCCCCGTATTTCCATTCGTTGCCGTTGGAATTGTAGCCGAGGCTGACCTCGCCGCCCACGGTCTTGCCGGGTTCGATCACATCGCGCGCATCCTTGGTGTCGACAAAGACCACGCCGCCAAGCGCGCCCGAGCCAAAAAGCGTCGAGGCCCCGCCGCGCAGCACCTCGACCTGTTTGAGGATCATCGGATCGGTAAAGAACCGCCCGCGATGCGCGAGGTTGAAATTCTGCCGCCCGCCGTCAAAGCGCAGCACCACCTGTTCGTCCTGGAAGCCGCGGATATTGACCTCCTGACTCACACCGCGCGGCCCGCCCTCGATGGTCACCCCCGGCACGTCGTCAAGCATGTCGGCATAGGTTGAGGGCTGGCGGCGGCGGATCGCCTCTTCGCCCACGACACTGGCGGCATTGGGGGTGTCAAGCAGTGCGCGTTCATCGCGCGCAGCTCCGAAAATCAGGATGTCAGGCAGGCGAAACGTGTCTTGCGTTCCGCTCCCGGTATCCGGTTCCGCACCCGTCTGTTGTGCCTGTGCGGCCAGCGCCCAGCTGAGGCACAGCGCGGTTGATGCCATCAGAATTCGTCGTGACTGTCGTGCCATGTCGTTCCCTTCCATTTTCAAACACATGGTTTTCACCGGTGTGCTTGCGGCGGGCTGGCACGGCGTTTCATTTGCGGCCAATCCTTTCGGGATCAGGCTCTTGCACTCGATACTGTTTTATGACTAAAAGAGTCAAGATAAGGGTGCAGGTTAAATCCCGCCCCTCAGCCACGTCGCCTCCGCGCGATGCAGCCATCCCTTTACACATCAGAAAAGAGGTCGGCATGGCTGTCACTGATACCCCGTCTCCCGAAACGATTCGCGCCTTCCGCGCAGAGAATCCGCAGATGCGCCCCCGCGATCAGGCCGATGCGCTCGGCCTGCCCGAGGCTGCGCTGATTGCCGCTTCCTGCGGCAATGGCGTGACCCGGATCAAGGCGCATCCCGATGCGGTGATGGGAGCGGCGCAGGCTTTGGGCGAGGTCATGGCGCTGACGCGCAACGCGGCATGCGTGCATGAAAAGATCGGGGAATACGCCAATTACCACTCCGGCGATCACGCGGCGATGATCCTGAACGAGGCAATCGACCTGCGAATCTTTCCGGCGCATTGGTGCCACGCCTTCATGGTCGAGACCGAGACCGGCCCGCGCCGCAGCCTTCAGGTGTTCGACGCGGCGGGCGACGCGGTGCACAAGATCATCCTGCGCGACGGCTCGCATCATGGCGCGTGGGAGGGCTTGCGCGCCTCGCTCGCGCTACCGGATCAGGGGCAGGTGCTCGCGCTTGCACCGCGCAAGCCGACCGAGGCCGCCAAGGCCCGCCCCGACAAGGCCGAGGCCCTGCGCGCCGAATGGCGGCGGATGACCGACACGCATCAGTTCCTGCGCCTGACATCCAAGCTCAGGATGAACCGCCTTGGTGCCTACCGCATCGCCGGGGCCCCGTTCGTTCGCGCGCTCGCACCGGACGCAGTGGATGACATGCTCAACACGCTTGCGGGCAGCGGCATCGCGGTGATGGTCTTCGTCGGCAATCGCGGCTGCATCCAGATCCATTCCGGCCCGGTCAACACGCTCAAGCCGATGGGCCCGTGGCAGAACGTGATGGATCCGGGCTTCAACCTGCACCTGCGCCGCGATCACATCGCCGAGGTCTGGGCGGTCGAGAAACAGACCCGCGAAGGCCCCACCACCTCGGTCGAGGCGTTCGATGCCGAGGGCGGGTTGATCTTTCAGGTTTTCGGCCTGCGCAAGGAGACGGGAGATCACCGCGCGGATTTCGCCGCGATGGTGGAAGGCCTGCCCGATGCGGACATGGCGGTGGACGCATGACCCGCCGTGCCGCCCTTACCCGCCGCGCGATATTAGCGCATGGGGTGGCGAGCGCGGCGCTCTGCGCGCTGCCCGCCCTCGCGCAAGGGGAAGGTCGCGTGCTGTCAATCGGCGGATCGGTGACCGAGATCATCCATGCGCTTGGGCAAGGTCATCGGCTTATTGCGCGCGACACCTCGTCTACTTTTCCACCCGTGGTGATGGACTTGCCCGATGTGGGCTATGCCCGCGCGCTTAGCCCGGAGGGGGTGCTATCGGTGGCCCCCGATCTGATCCTCGCTATGCAAGATGCGGGCCCGCCCGAAACCATCGCCGTGCTGCACGCCTCGGGCATCCCGTTCATCCCGGTGCCCGACGCGCAGGACGGCCCCGGCATTCTCGAAAAGATCGCGATTGTGGGAGAGGCACTTGGCGTGCCGGACCGCGCCAGGGCGCTCATCAACGAGACCCGCGCCGCCCTTGAGGCGACGAGCGCCGCAACCACCGAAATCGCCCCCAAAGATCGAAAGCGCGTACTCTTCATCCTCAGCCTTCGGGGCGGCCGCATCCTTGCGGGCGGGCAGCATACGCAGGCGGACGGTATCATCAAGATGGCCGGGGCGGTCAACGCGGTGACCGCATTTGACGGCTACAAGCAGATGACCGACGAGGCGGTGATCGCCGCGGCGCCCGATGCCATCCTGATGATGACCCGTGGCGGCGATCATGTGGTCGAGGACGAAATACTCCTGTCGCTGCCCGCGATCCGCACCACCCCCGCCGCACAAAGCGGCACGGTGGTCCGGATGCCGGGGCTCTATCTTCTGGGATTTGGGCCGCGCACGGCGCAGGCGGCGCGCGATCTTCATGCCAAACTCTATGCCGCTTCCGGGGCAGGCGATGACGCTGACCCAAGCTGAACCGCTGCGCGTGGTGCAGGCGCCGGACCGTCGCAGCCGCGCGCGCGCCGCACATCTGTGGCTGGCGCTGCTGCTTGTGGTGAGCTGTGTGCTGAGCCTCGAGACCGGGGCCTCGGGCGTGTCACTGTTGGGCATGCTGACCGGCGGGGCCGAGAACGAGGCGCTCGCACGGGTCATCCTGTGGGAGGTGCGCCTGCCGCGCATTGTCATGGGCGTGCTGGTGGGGGCAGCGCTTGCGGTCTCGGGCGCGGTGATGCAGGGGCTGTTTCGCAATCCGCTGGCCGATCCGGGCATTGTCGGCGTCAGCGCCGGTGCGGGACTGGGCGCGGTCACCGCCATCGTGCTGGGCGGGCTTCTGCCACCCGCGTTTCAGGCCGTCCTTGGTCTTTACACCGTACCGCTTGCGGCCTTCCTCGGGGGGTGGGCCTCGGTGCTGCTGCTCTACGCGGTGGCCACGCGCGGCGGGCGCACCTCGGTGGCGACGATGCTTCTGGCGGGGATCGCGCTCGGGGCGCTCTCGGGCGCGGTGTCGGGGCTCTTGGTTTACGCCGCCGATGATCAGCAATTGCGCGATCTCACTTTCTGGGGGCTTGGCTCGCTGGCAGGCGCGACATGGGCCAAGCTGGCCACGGCGGCCCCCATCATCGTGCTGGCGCTGGCGGGCGCGGCCTTTCTCGGGCGCGGGCTGAACGGGCTGGCCCTGGGCGAGGCCACTGCACTGCACCTTGGTGTCAACGTGCAGCGGCTCAAGGCGCTTGCCATCCTGACCGTGGCCGGGGCAACCGGGGCTGCGGTGGCAGTGTCGGGCGGGATCGGCTTTGTCGGCATCGTGGTGCCGCATCTCCTGCGGCTGACGACTGGCCCCGATCACGGGCCGCTGCTGGTCAATTGCGCGCTTCTGGGGGCAAGCCTTTTGCTGGGTGCAGATATGATCGCGCGACTGGTCATCGCGCCCGCAGAACTGCCCATCGGTATTGTCACCGCCGTGCTGGGCGCGCCGGTTTTCCTTTGGATATTGTTGCGGCGTCGCGGGCTGGTGGACGTATGACGCTGCGGGCCGAAGGAGTGGCTGTGATGTTGGGCCGCACGTCCGTGCTGTCGGACATCGATCTGGTGGCACAGCCGGGGCAGGTGACGGCCATCGTGGGGCCGAACGGTTCTGGCAAGACGACGCTCTTGCGCGCGCTCACCGGCGAGATCTCGGCGGCGGGGCGGATCACGCTTGACGATCTGCCGGTGGGCCCGCGCCATGCGGCGGCGCTGGCGTCGCGGCGGGCGGTGCTGCCGCAGGCCACCCGGCTGGCCTTTCCCTTCACCGCGATCGAGGTGGTGCGCCTCGGCCATCTGGCCGGGCCTCATGCCGCGCGGACGGACCTGCCCGCGCGCGCGCTTGAGCGCGTCGGCCTCGGGCATATGGTGCATCGGTTCTATCAGGATCTTTCGGGCGGCGAGCAGCAACGCGCGCAACTGGCCCGCGTGCTGGCGCAGGTCTGGGAACCGCGCGGCACGGGCGGCGGCGCGAACTGGCTCTTTCTCGACGAGCCGGTCTCAAGCCTTGATATAGGCCAGCAGCTTGTGGTGATGCGCATTGCGCGCGATTTCGCGGCGGACGGCGGCGGCGTGATCTGCGTGCTGCATGACCTTAACCTTGCCGCGATATTTGCCGACGCCATGGTGGTTCTGCGGCAGGGGTGCGTGGCGGCGCAAGGCGCGCCGGCGCAGGTGATGACCTCTGACCTTCTGTCAGCGGTCTATGACTGCCCGCTGCGCGTCAGCGCAACGCCGCCCGGCGACGCGCCATTCATCCTGCCCCATGCGGCCGGGGTGATGTGACTGGATCATGCCGCCGTTGTGCTTTGCTATTGCGCAGCCGGGTATTGGACTCGGCCGCGTGGTATAGGTGGTCGCGAAAATTCGGACCAGTTGTTAAGGTGGATCGCATGACGAGAGAGACGATCCATAATGACGAAGAGAAAAATGCATACGCCTGA
>NZ_JBEPPX010000039.1:0-16942 GCF_040547535.1 Roseovarius sp. MBR-78 | reverse complement strand
CGACCGCTCGCCCCCCCGCCGTCCGGTCGTTTCGTGTGATCTCCACCGCCTGTGAGCCCTCCATTGCCTCGATGGCACTGAATCACCTCCGAAAGCGCGGGCAAAGACCCTCGAGAGTCAGCGCAAAAGGCTGTCGGTATAAGACTCACGATAATCTGAACCGGCTCCCCGCTCAATTATTTTTGGTGAAGGGCGGGCTTACGCAGAACGCCCGATCACCGCACACAGGAAAAACGGTACCACCCGCCCGAACATCCATGTCCACTGACCTTGCCGGGTGCATGGATATGCGTCGTAACGTGGGGCGGGTTCCATCCAAAAGGCGCAGATCGCGCTGGCGGTGTTGAAATTGCGGTGAAATGGGCGGGGTTTGCCACGGCGCGACATTGACGCGCCGGACGGGGCGGCGATAAGCTGAACGAATGTTCGCTGCTCGCTATTTCACCTGAGCCCTGACCACCCTGATAGAAGCCTGTTGTTCATGTTGCATTCACTTAAAACACACCTGTTCGGGGCGTTGATGCCCTGCCTCGCGCTTGTTGCTGCCCAATCGGCGGCGGCCACCGATATCCGCCGCGCCGAGGATGCGCTCGCCGAGGCAAATTGGGCCGATTACGCCGCCGACCGGCCCAAGTCGATTGTCGAAATTCAACCCTTCCGGCGTAGCGTCGACGCGCGCCTGCCAGAAGGCGGCGAGGTGCGGCTCACCGCGCTCAATCCGGGGATCAACGCGTGGTTCCTGCTCGATGTGGTGGCCGGTGACGGATCGCGGCGCGCGGCAAGCTATCACCTGGAATTGTCGGACCCCGAGAACACGCGCCTGTCGCTCACGGATGCAGAGGCCCCGGCGCTTTTGTT
Source organism: Roseovarius sp. MBR-78 (assembly GCF_040547535.1). Lineage (NCBI taxonomy): Bacteria > Pseudomonadati > Pseudomonadota > Alphaproteobacteria > Rhodobacterales > Roseobacteraceae > Roseovarius > Roseovarius sp. MBR-78. The sequence goes on along the minus strand of NZ_JBEPPX010000039.1, from coordinate 16,084 downwards.
CGCGCGCGATGGCATCGAGGAGCGCTGCACGCCGTGGCAGGGCCGCACCTCCGAGCTTGACCGCGCCATCGCCTCGGGCCTGCCTTATGCGCCGATCTGCAACGGGCGCGCCTTCGTGCGCAACGAGATGCGCGGCTCGCGCACCAGCCGCGAGGCGGTGGCGGAATTCCTGCGCGACAACGTGGTTTTCGGCGAGAGCATCGTCGGGCTGATAAAGGGATCGTTCTACGAGGATGCCTATATGAGTTCCGGCGAGGTGGTCGCGGGCGGCGCGTCAGGCGATGTCGCGGCAGAGCTTGGCCGCGCGCGGCTCTCGCAGCACCCGGTGATCCGCACCTATTTCGGCTTCGAGCCGGAGGGGGCCGAGCGCGGCATGGAGGCCGGGAGTTGGTATGCCATCAAGGACGCGCCGGGCATCTATGCCAGCGCCATGCAGCCCGGCATGATCCATCCCGACGTGCTGAACGGGCCGGGCCGGACCCACGGGCTCGACGCGGTCGAGCGGCGCGCCGATGTCTATCTTGTCGGGTTCGATATGTCGCAATTCGAGCTGGGCTACGAGCCCGGCACCGATCATCCGCGCCTTGACTGGTCGCCGCGCCCGCCTGCGGGCGTGCGCACGCGCGGCCTGCCGGGGCCCGATGGCTTTGACCGGGCCGCGCCGCTGGTGCGCACCGGGATGCTCAGCCCGGCGCTGACCGACCGTGTTGCCGCGACCTTTGCCGCCGGGTTCAAGCGCGACCACGGGGCGTGGCGCGCGGGCGATCTCGCCTATGCCAACAAGGGCAGCCATTACGGCTTTCTCGCCAACGGCGTGATCTTCAGCAAACTGCATCCGGGCCTTTCTACGCTCTTCGTGCTTGATGACGGATCGGTGCATATGCGCACCTGGCGCGAGGAGGATCGCGCGCTTCTGCCTCGGGTGCGCTTTGCGCGCCAGAACGGCGTGCCGCTGGTCGAGAACGGGGCCGCGGGCGAGCAGGTCACAAGCTGGCTTGGCGGCAACTGGTCCGGCTCTGCCGAGGCGGACCTGCGCACGCTGCGCGGCGGGGCCTGCATGAAAACGGTGGCCGGGCGGGATTTCCTGATCTACGCCTATTTCTCGACCGCGACGCCCTCGGCGATGGCGCGCACCTTTCAGGCCTATGGCTGCGATCACGCCATGCTGCTCGACATGAACAGCCAGGAGCACACCTATATGGCGCTCTATGTGACGGAAAACGGCACGCTCATGCCGCAACATCTCGTGCAGGGGATGGCGGCGGTCGATTCGCGCGAACGTGACGGCACGCCGATCCCGCGCTTCGTGGGCTTTGCCGACAACCGCGATTTCATCTACCTGCTCAGGAAATAGCCAAGGAGGGGAAGCGATGCGCACGCAGATCAAGGGGGCCTTGTCGGGCGGGCTGTTGGCACTGTTACTGGCGCTGCCCGCGTCGGGCCAGACGCTTGCAGAAAACAACGCGCGCATGTTCCAGCAGATGCAGCAGGCCCGCGGGTTGAGTGATGGCCAGATGGCACGCATCCGCAGCATCTTTGCCGGGTCGCGCTTTATCGGCCAGGGCAACCCGGCGGTGACGCGCCACCCGATGACGCCACAACAGCTCGAGGCCAAGCTGGGCCAGAACCCGCGCAGCTATTATCGTAACCGCGCGTTCGAGCGCATCTGCGGCGCGCCGTTCATGGCGCCGCTCTACGATCCGGCCACGCAAAGGCCCGAGGACGCCACCGTCTGCGCCGACATGTTCGAATATCCCAATGTGCCGGGGATGTATCCCGTGACATGGGTGCGCGCAAAGGAGGCGGCAGAACTGTGCTGGGCCGAGGGCAAGCGCATCGGCGATGCCCATGAATGGGAGGGGGCCTCGCACGGGGCGCTGACCCCGCCGGATTATTTCTTCGGGCGCAGTGTGCAGGCCGCGCGCGCCGCCCATAACGCCAAGTACCAGGCAAGCGCGCGCTACAGTATCGGGCCGCAATGGCGCTCGGGCGTCTGCGCCACGGGGAGCCACAAGAATGCAAGCTGCAACGGCGGCAGCTTTACCGGCTGCGGCTCCAACACCTACCCGGCGGGCAGCTTTCCCGAATGCCGCAGCCCGCTCGGCGTCTACGATCTCGACGGTAACGCCGCCGAGCACATGAACCTGCCGCTTGCCCCCGACCAGATGGCAAGCCGGGGCAGCCGCAAGCTTGGCGTGACCGAGATGAAGGGGAGCTGGTTCATCTGGGACACCGTGCGCGCACATACTCATTGGAGCCGCTGGCGCGCCCCGTTCTGGCATGGCGGGCCGGTGCTATCGGCGAGCAGCCATCACAATTACCACCTCGGGTTCCGCTGCTTCAAGGATGTGAAATAGCACGGGGCAGAGACACGGACCGCGCGCCGGGGCATGGCCAGCCTTACGCGCGGCCAGCATCAAAGCTCAATTCGCGGCCAGCGCCGCCATGCGCAAGCGTGGCCCGGCCACCGGCCCCTCGTCGCTGAGCAAGCCTGCATAGAGCGGCGAGGCGATCAGATCGCGCAGGTCCACCGGCCTGCCATCCAGAAACGCCGTGCGGCTTACAAGGCGCACGCCGTGGCTGTAATCTGCATAGCCCGCGCCATGCACCGTGCTCAGCGGCTGGATCGGCTGGCCATTGCCCCGATGCCAGCCATAGATCGCCACCCGGCCGGGCATGGAGGCCAGGCGCGTGGTGAGCACGACATCCTTCTTGTGGCCGGAAATCAGCGTGCCGGGGGCCGCCCCGGCGCGGGCGCGCTGGGCGTCGATGGTGGCGTTGTGCTGCATCAGATACCCGGTCGAGGTCATCTGCGGACCGGCGGGCATCGGCTTGGGCAAGAGCCGCGTCGAGGCCCCGCGATGGATCAGGTCCACCATGCGCGGGGTGGGAAGCATCATGTTGAACGCGTCGCCGATCCGGGTCGCGGCGCGCAGGCCAAGCGGGATGCGCGCGTAATCCGCATCGCTGCCAAGCGCGAGGTAATCTGGCGTGACGCAGAGAGTGACCACCACGGTCGATCCGTCGGCGGCAAGGCCGCGAATGCTGACCGGGCGGAGATTGCGCAAGAAGCCGGGGATATTGCCGCTCAAGATTTCGCGCGCGGCGTGGCGATCACGGGTCACGCCATCGACGGCGTCGAGCCGGGCCATGACCACGCTGGCCCCTTCGGCGCTGCGCGCGCGGCGGGGCATGTCACGGCTGAGCCGGGCGGGGCATTGCGCCGAGCCGGGCACGATCCGGGGGGCGGCGGGCAAAGCGGCCTGCGCGCGCGGGGGCGTGGCGGGCGCAGGGGCGGCCACGGCGGTAGCGGGCGCAGCGGCCACCGGGGCCGCACGCAGCGCCACCGTTACCGCAGACCGGATCGCCAGATCACCGGGCCGCGCGCGGGGGCGCAGAACGGCAAAGGGCTGCGCCTGCGCAGTTGGTTGCACCACAGGCTGCGATACGGGCCGCGACCTTGGCCGCACCGATGCGGTGACGCGGCGCGGTTCTGCCTCGGCAGGGGCTGCGGCACCCTCGGGCCGCCCTGCCCCCGGTCGCGCAGGCGGCACAACCGGCGGCGGCCCGCGAAAGATGCGCGACAGCCGCGACACCCGCGCGCCGGCATCCTCCGGCAGGGACAGCGCGGCAAGGCGCGGCACAGCCGTTGCCGGGATATCGGGCGCAGTCTCGAACGGAGCGCGCGCCCATGCCGGGGCCTTGCCCCCCTCGGCGGGGACCTGCATCACCACCGCGAGGCGATCCGCCGCGCGCGGTGCGATCTGCGCGCCCTGCGTCTCTTCGGGCCCGCGCAGCGCATAGGCTCCCGCCACCAGCGCGATCAACGCGACGCCCGACCCGGCAAGAACGCGGGGCCGGTGCAGCCGAAAGACCAGCCGTGGCCGGGTGGCGATGATGCGGCACAGGCGTGCCCATCCGTGGTGCAGGATATGAGGTAACATGCGCATCACATACAGGTGAGAGCTTAACGCCGCAATAATGCGTTCTACCTGTGATTGCTGGATAAGCCTCGACCGGCAAGAAACCGCTTGTGCCGTGCCGGGGCGGCCCAGAGCCCGGCGGCGCATCTTTGCGCCATGACCGTCAGTTATCGGTGGAAATCCAGCGCGCAGACCGGCAAACTCGGCCTCGGGGCACCGGCAGGGCCGCGACGGGCACGACCGCATCAAGGGGGGATCAATGGGCAATTTCGCAAGGACCGCGACCGGTCGCGTGCTGGCGCTGACCGTGCTGGCGGCGATCTGGGGCAATCCGGGCGCTGCGGCGAACGAGAGCGACGCGGCGGCGATGTGCCACGAAATCGCCGGGCCGCCCACATCCGGCACCCCGGTCAGTCGCGAGGCGATGACCGAGTATTTCGGCACGCTCGGGCGCGCGCGGGCGCATTGCGAGGCGGCGGTAATCGGGCCAGAGCCGGACGCGCAGGCGCTGTATCATCTCGCTGTCATCATGCAGCGCGAGGGCGTGCATGCGCCCGCGCTGCGCCTGTTCGAGATGGCCGCGCAGGCCGGGATCGCCGCCGCCTATACCAAGCTGGGCGATTACCACAATTTCGGCATCGGCCCGATGCGCGAGGATCACGCCCGCGCCGTCGAGCTTTATCGCCGCGCTGCCGAGGGCGGCGACGCGCCCGCGCAATCGACGCTGGCGATCATGTATCGGATCGGGCGCGGCGTGCCCAAGGATTTCGACCGGATGTTCGATTTACTGCACGCAAGCGCCGAGGCGGGCTATCACGTCTCGCAATTCCGGCTCGCCGAAACCTACATGAGCCCGCAATCCGTGCCCGGCGCGCTGGCGCGCCGGCTCAACCTGCCGGACCCGGTGAAGGCCGCCGAATTCTACCGCATGGCCGCCGATCAGGGCAGCGCCGAGGCAAAGGCCGCGCTCGCGCGCTTTCACGAGGATGGCGGGGTTTTCGACGATCCCGAGACGCGGGTGAAATGGCTCCGCCACGCGGCGCAGAACGGCGATGCGCGGGCGCTCAATGCGCTGGGTTTCCTCTACGAGCGCGGCGAGGGGGTGGCCTATGACCCGGTGCGCGCCGCCGAACTTTATATCAAGGCGCTGGAGACGGGCGATCTGCCGGTCGAGGAACTGCGCGGCAAGCTCAATGGTCGCTGGGTGCGCTGGGATCGTGAGACGGCGCTGGAATTCCAGACCATCCTGCGCGAACGCGGCCTCTATCGCGGCGCGCTCGATGCGCAGGTGGGGCCGGGCACGCTTGGCGCAGCACGGCGTCTGACAGAGCGGTAACGCCGCCCTACCCGGCCCGCGCCGCGCCCCCGCCCCGGCACGGGCCGACCACCGCCGCCAGCGCCAGAAACGCCCCCGACACCACCGCGATCATCCCCGCCGCACTCACCGCGTTAGCGTAACCCAGCCAGAGCGGCCCATAGCCCGCCAGCACATAGCCCAGCACCGCCGAGAGGGTGGCAAAGCCCGCGCTCCACGCCACCTGCGCGCCCATCCGGTCGGTCATCATCCGCGCGGCACCGGGCGGGCAGATGAACATCGCGATCACGATGATCGAGCCTATGGCGTCGAAGGCCGCCACCGCCGCGCTCGCCGCCATCGCCACCAGCGCCAGCGACAGCGCCCGCACCGGCAGGCCCAGCGTGCGGGCAAAGCCCTCGTCAAAGGTCGCGATCACCAGCACCCGCCAGAACACCGCGATGAACAGCACCACCGCCGCCAGCACCGCCGCCATGCGCAAGAGTTCCGGCGGCAGGCCGCGCAGCGCGCCTGCATCGAGCAGTGCCGCCCAACCATAGCCATCGAACCAAACGAGGCTTTCGAGATTGCCGTAAAGCGCGTGCTGCACGTCGAGATGCACGCCCGAGGCCGCGCTTTGCTCCAGGAGCAGCACGCCGCCCGCGAACATCGCCGAGAACACCACCCCCATCGCCGCCCCCGGCTCGATCCGGCCCAGCCGCCGCACCGCCTCGATCATCAGCACCGAGAGGAGCGCCGCGCCGCCCGCGCCCAGCATCATCGGCACCGCCGCCACCCGCCCCGAGAGCAGGAACGCCACCACGATGCCCGGAAGCACGACATGGCTGATCGCGTCGCCGATAAGCGCCTGCCGCCTGAGCAGCAGGAAATTGCCCGGCAGCGCACAGGCCAGCGCCGCGCAGATGCCGATGAGCATGGGCGGCAGCGACAGCATCACGAAATCCGCCCCCATCACGCCACCGCCTCCGGCCCGAGATGGCGATCAAGCGCGGCGATCTGGTCGGGGGTCAGGATGTCTTCGAGCGGGCTCAGCCCGTCATGGCGCGCCGCCGCCGCCTCGAATTCGGGCAGGCTGCGCAGCATTTGCCAGCGCCGCTCGTCAAGGCGCGCGCGCGCCGCCTGCGCGCGGCCCCGCGCTGTCGCCACCCCGTCGCCGCGCAGCAGCCCCGCGCGCCGCATCAACCGCAGGGTCAGCGGCTCGTAGATCGGCTGATCGCCCGCCAGCGCAAGCAAGCCCTGCCGCAGATGCACCCGGCGCTGAAACCGCCAATGCCGCACCGCCGCCGCCAGCACCCCGCGCGCCGGGGCCATGAGCAGCGACAGCGCAAACAGCGCAAACCCCGCCAGCACGATCAGCGGCCCGGTGGGCAGGCCGGGGGCTGTGGCCGAGAGCGCGGCCCCGAGATACCCCGCCGCCCCGCCGAACGCCCCGGCGAGGATCACCACCACATCCACCCGCTCCGACCAGAGCCGCGCCGCCACCGGCGGGATGATCAAGAGCGCCACGATCATCACCGCCCCCACCACCTTGAGGCCGATCACGGTGATCGCCAGCGCCAGCCCCATCATCGCCAGATCGACCGCGCGCAGCCCGATCCCCTGCCCCGCCGCATAGCCGGGATCAAAGGCCGCGATGGTCATCGGGCGGCGCAGCACAAAGACCAGCGCCAGCACCAGCGCGCCGCCGCCCGCGATCATCAGCGCCTCGGCGCGCAGCATGCCCGCCGTCGCCCCCAAAAGGAATGTCTCAAGCCCCGCCTGCCGCCCCGCCTGCATCACCTGCACCACCGTGAGCAGCACCACGCCCAGCCCGTAGAACACCGACAGCACCGCGCCGATGGCCGCGTCCTCGCCCAGCCGCGTGCGCGCGGTCAGCCACGAGACACCCCACAGCCCCAGCCCCGCCGAGACCGCAGCCCCCACCATCAGCCCCGGCAGGAACCGCCCCTCGCCGCCCATCGCCACCATCACCATGAAGCCCGCCACAACGCCGGGCAGGGTGGCGTGGCCGATGGCGTCGCTCACCAGCGCGCGCCGCGCGAGGTAGAGAAACACCCCCGTGGCCCCGGCGGCAAAGCCCAGCATCGCCGCGCCAAGCGTGACCAGCGTCGCGTTATATCCCAGCCCGAGGGTGAGCGCGTCCCACAGCATCGCCTCAGCCCGCCGCCGCGTGCATGGCCCCCAGCCGCCCGCCATAGGCCGCGCGCAGGTTGGCATCGGTCATCACTTCTGCCACCGGCCCCTCGGCGATGACCGAGGTATTGAGCAACAGCGCACGGTCGAAATACTCCGGCGCGGTCGTCAGGTCATGATGCACCGCGACCACCGTCTTGCCCTCGGCCTTGAGGCCCTTGAGCACGTCGACGATGGCGCGCTCGGTCGCGGCATCGACCCCGGCAAAGGGCTCGTCGAGCAGGTAGAGATCGGCCCCCTGCGCCAGCGCGCGGGCGAGAAACACCCGCTGTTGCTGCCCTCCCGACAACTGCCCGATCTGGCGCGCGGCAAAGCCCTCCATCCCGACGCGCGCGAGGCTCTCCGTCGCGCGGGCGCGGTGGTGGGGGCGCACCCGGCCCAACAGCCCCAGATCGCGGTAAAGCCCCATCATCACCACGTCGATGACGCGGGCGGGAAACTCCCAGTCGACGCTGGCGCGCTGCGGCACATAGGCGATGCGCGCGCGCATCTCGCCCAAGGGGCGGCCATAGGCCGTGACCCGCCCCGACAGCGGGCGCAGGATGCCCAGCGCCGCCTTGAGCAGGGTGGATTTGCCCGCGCCGTTGGGGCCGATGATCGCGGTCATCTGGCCCGCGCGAAAGCTCACATCGACCGAGAACACCGCCGGTTTCTCGCCATATGACACCGTCAGCCCGCGAATGGTCAGCGGGTTGAGGTCGGGCGGCTCTGCCCCGCCGCGCAGCAGTTCAATCCCCATGCTCACCCCCCCGCCGACAATCGCCCGTCAAGGCCACGGGCCGGGGCCTGCCCGCCCAGCGCGCGGGCAATGGTGGTCACGTTATGGTCGATCATGCCGGGATAGGTGCCCTCGTAGGTGCCGGGCAGGCCCATCGCATCCGAGAAAAGCTCGCCGCCGATGCGCACCTCGTGGCCGCGTGCCGCCGCCCCCTCGATCAGCGCGCGCACGTTGCGATCCGATACCGTGCTCTCGACGAAAACCGCGCGGATGCCGCGCGAAACGATCATGTCGACAAGGTCGCGTATCCGCATGAGCCCGGCCTCGGATTCGGTGGAAATACCTTGTATCCCCTCGACCTCGAACCCGTAGGCGCGCCCGAAATAGCCGAACGCGTCATGCGCCGTCACCAGCACCCGCGCCTCGGGCGGCACGCTGGCCAGCACGCGGGCGGCATAGGTATCGAGCCGGTCGAGCCGGTCGCGCAGGCCCCGCGCATTGGCGGCAAACGCCGCCCCTGCCTCGGGGCGGGCCTCGGCCAGCACCACGGCGATGCGGTCGGTGACGTGCCGCCAGAGCGCCGGCGCCATCCAGACATGGGGATCGAAACGGTTCTCGTAACCGGCATGGGCGATGCGCAGGCTTTCGGGCACCGCCTCGCCCATCGCGGCCACCGGCTGGCGCGCGCCCAGACGGTGCAGGAAATCCTCCATCTGCGCCTCGAGATAGAGGCCGTGCCACAGCACCAGGTCGGCGCGGGTGAGCGCGGCGATATCGGTGCGGGTCTGGCGATAGGAATGCGGGTCGATCCCCGGCCCCATCAGCGCCTGCACCTCGACATGATCGCCGCCGATATCACGCGCGGCATCGGCGATCATGCCGGTGGTGGCGACAATCCCGAGCGGGCCGCCCTGCGCATGGGCGCGCGGCGCGGCAAAGGCCGCAGCGGCGGCAAGGCTCATGGCGTGACGGCGGGTCAGGATCATGGACGAGCGGTCTCCTCGGGGGGCATAGCGGCAATATGCGAGCGGTTCGCAACTTCGTCAAGTAAAATGCAACTCATTCGCAATAACAAAATCGCTCTGTCACCTGCTCGCGCAAAGGCACGCATGAATTTTTACCATAGTCACACATGAAATTGATCGCGATTGTTCGTCGCGGCTCTTCCCCCTCTCGACGCGGGCCACGGCGCTGGTCTAGGCTCAGGAGGCCGATGGTCCGGCACGGGGGCCTGTCTGGGGAAAGTATCTGCATGTTGGGGCTGATTGCACGGCGTCTGGCGCTTGGTTTCGTGACCGTGTGGCTGGTGTCGGTCATCATCTTCCTCGGGGTCGAGGCGCTGCCGGGCGATGCCTGCACCGCCCTGCTGGAGCGCGACGCGCATGGCGAGGCGCTCGCCGCCTGCCGCAAGGCGATGGGGCTCGATACCCCTGCCCTCGCCCGCTATGCGCATTGGGCGGCGGGGATCATGCAGGGCGATTTCGGGATGTCGGCGGGCGGGCAGGAAAGCATCGCAGAGATGGTTGGCTACCGGGTGCGCAACTCGCTTTTGCTGGCGGCGGGCGCGCTGGCGGTGGGGATACCGCTGGCCATATCGCTCGGTGTCATCGCCGGGCTGACCCGCGACCGCTGGCCCGATCTTCTGGTCTCGACCGGCGCGATTTTGGCCATGACGATCCCCGATTTCGTTGCTGCCACAGTGCTGATCCTCGTGTTTGCCATCTGGCTGGGCTGGGTGCCCGCCATCGTGCTGACCCCCGCCGACGCGCCGCCGCTGGAATTCTTTCCCGAGTTCATCCTCGCCTCGACCGTGCTCACCATGCTGATGATCGCCCATGTGATGCGGATGATCCGCGCCTCGGTGATCGAGGCGATGGCGAGTGAGTATGTGCAGATGGCGACGCTGAAGGGCGTGCCCTATTGGCGGATCGTGTTCCGCCACGCCCTGCCCAACGCGCTCTTGCCCGCGATCAACGTCATCGCGCTGACGGTGGCGTGGCTTCTGGGCGGGGTGGTGGTGGTCGAGGTGGTGTTCAACTATCCCGGATTGGGCCGCATGTTGGTCGATGCCATTTCCGACCGCGACCTGCCGGTGGTGCAGGCGATCACGATGATCGTGGCGGCGACCTATGTGGGCGTGAACCTCGTGGCCGACATCCTCAGCCTCGCGCTCAACCCGCGCCTGCGCAGCCACCGCGCGAGGCAGGGATGAGCGGCGCGGCGCTGTCGGCCACGGTGCGCGCGCGCGGTGTGCTGCGCGACATGCTGGCACGGCCCTCGGGGGCGATCGGGCTGGCGCTGGTGGCGTTTCATCTCGCGCTGGCGCTGCTCAGCCCGTGGCTTGTGCCCTATGATTACAAGGCGATGGACGCCACCGGCACCCTCGCCGCCCCCTCGGCGCTCCATTGGCTGGGCACCGATCACCTTGGGCGTGACGTGCTCACCCGCGTGATGCTGGGCGGGCGCGAGGCGCTTGTCATCACCGGCATTGCCACGCCGGTGGCGATGCTCTGGGGCGGGCTGACCGGCGTGTGGCTGGGCCTGCGCGGCGGCTGGCCCGACGAGGTGGCGATGCGCATCGTCGATGCCTTCCTCGCGCTGCCGGGTATCCTGCCGCTTCTGGTGCTGATCACCGTTTTCGGCACCGGCGGCGAGGTGCTGTTGCCGACGCTGGCGTTTTTCTTCGGCATCCCGGTGATCCGGGTGGCGCGCGCGGCGGCCCACGAGGTGGTGGCGCGCGATTTCATCGCCGCGGCGCGGGCGCGCGGGCACCGCCCCTTTGACATCGTCCGCCGCGAGATCCTGCCCAACGTCACCGACACGCTGCTGGTCGAGGGAGCGATGAGGTGGTCGTGGATGCTTCTGGGGTTCTCTGCGCTGTCATTCCTGGGCTTTGGCGTGGCACCGCCGCGCCCCGACTGGGGGCTGATGGTCTCGGATGCGCGGGTTTACATGTCGCTTGCGCCCGTGGGCGTGATCGCGCCGGTGGTGGCGCTGTCCACGCTGATCGTCGGCATCAACCTCACCGCCGATGCGCTCGCCAAGACGCTGGGCCTTGATCGCGCGCGCAAGGCGGTGATCTGACATGGCAGACCGCGCGCCCCTCATCGACATCGAAAAGCTCTGCGTCGGGTTTCGCGGTCGCTCCGGCGCGATGCTGCCGGTCCTGCACGAGGTCGATCTGGCCGTCTGCCGGGGCGAGAGCGTCGGCATCGTCGGCGAGAGCGGATCGGGCAAGAGCACGCTGGCGCTGGCGGCGATGGGCTATCTGCGGCATGGCCTGGCACGGCTGGACGGCGCGGCGCGGTTCGACGGGCAGGACATGTTTTCCCTCGACGCGCCGCGCCTCGCGCGCATCCGCGGCGGCAAGCTGGGCCTTATCCCGCAGAATTCGGGCCAGGCGCTGACGCCGACGCAGCGCATCGGCACCCAGATCGCCGAATCGCTGCGGCTGCATTGCGACCACGATCCCGCAACGCACCGCGCCCGCGCCTGCGAGTTGCTGGCACAGGTGCGCCTGCCCGATCCCGAAACCATCCTCACCCGCTACCCGCACGAATTATCCGGCGGGCAACAGCAGCGCGTAGCCATCGCGATGGCGCTGGCGGGCGAGCCGGACGCGCTTTTGCTCGACGAGCCGACCACCGGGCTCGACGTGACCACGCAGGCGCATATCCTCAAGCTGCTGCGCGAATTGGCCAGCACGCGCGACATGGCGATGGTCTATGTCAGCCACGATCTCGGCGTGATCGCGCAGGTCTGCGACCGGGTGCATGTGCTCTATGCCGGCGAGACGGTGCTCACGGGGCCTGCGCGCGCGGTGCTGCGCACGCCCGCGCATCCCTATGCCGCCGCCTTGCTGGCCGCGATCCCGCGCCTCGGAGACGACACCCTGCCCCGCGCGCTCGACGGACGGCCGCCGACACCGGACATGCCGCGCACGGGGTGTGCCTTTGCGCCGCGCTGCACGCTCGCCACGGATGACTGTCGCGCCGCCCGCCCCACCATGGCCGAAACGCCCGGAGGCCAGCACGCGCGCTGCCTCTATCCCGAGCGGGTCGCCCCGCTCGCCGCCCCCGACAGCGCCGCGCCCGAACCCGCCCCCGACGGCGCACCGCTGCTGGGCCTCGACGCGCTCAGCGTTCGTTATGACAGCCCCAGCCTGCTGGCGCGGCTGCGCGGCACGCCGCGCCCCCCGGCCACCGTCGAGGGCATCACGCTCGATCTGCGGCGCGGCGAGACGCTGGGCCTCGTGGGCGAATCGGGCAGCGGCAAATCCACCATCCTGCGCGCCACGGCGGGCCTGTTGCCGCCTGCCTCGGGGCGGATCGCGCTGGCGGACGGCACCGATCTGGCCACCTCTGCCGAGCACCGCCGCCCCGAGACGCTGCGCCGCATCCAGATGATTTTCCAGAACCCCGACGAGAGCCTGAACCCACGCCAGACCGTGGGCGAAATCCTCGCCCAGCCCCTGCGGCTCTATTTCGGGCTGCGCGGCCAGCCCTGCCGCGACCGCGCCACCGAATTGCTCGACACCGTGCGCCTCGGCGCGCATTACCTCGACCGGCTGCCGGGCCAGCTCTCGGGCGGCGAAAAACAGCGCGTCGCCGTGGCCCGCGCCTTTGCCGCCGGGCCGGAGGCGGTGCTTTGTGACGAGATCACCTCGGCGCTCGATGTCTCGGTGCAAGCCGCCGTGCTGGAATTGCTCAATAATCTCAAGGCGCGCCACGGCACCGGCTTCGTCTTTGTCAGCCACGACCTGACGGTGGTGCGGGCGCTCTCGGACCGGGTCGCGGTGCTCTACCAGGGGCGCATCTGCGAACAGGGGCCGACCGAGGCGGTCTTTGCCCCGCCGCATCACCCCTACACGAATGTGCTCCTGGGCGCGGTGCTGGCCCCCGATCCCGACCACGCGCCGCGCCTTCTGGCCGAGGACGCCACCGAACTGGCCCCGCCCGCGCGCGGCTGCCCGTTTCAGCGCCGCTGCCCGGTGAAACGCGGGGCGATCTGCGACACCGACACGCCCCCTGCCCGCGAAACCGCGACCGGCCACATCATCCGCTGCCATATCCCGCTGGAGGAGTTGCGCGCGCAGGCGGGATGACACCCGGCGCAGATTGCCTTCATGCCGCCCCTCTCCCGCGTCAGGGTCCGACCCCAAAAACCGCCCCTAGAGCATGTTGCTCAAAAGTGGGAACCGGTTTTGAGCTTCTCGAACATGCTAAATCAATAAGTTAGAGTGTAGCGCGTGAATGCGAATGAACGCGACACGCTCTGGCGAACACGGCATGGGGCCTGAACCACCCTTGATCATGGATCGCCATGCAACATGAACAGGCAAAGGAAGAAAGGGCCGCACCAGCGACCCTTTTCCTAACCCTTATATTTCCTAGCTGGAAAATGGAGCGGGCGAAGAGATTCGAACTCTCGACCCTTACCTTGGCAAGGTAATGCTCTACCCCTGAGCTACGCCCGCGTCCTTGGGTGAGCCGGGAGATACAAAGCCACGGCGCGGGCTGCAAGAGGAAAATCACCCCGAGACGAGAGAAAATTCGACTGCGGCGAGGCCGGTTGGAACCCGTCGCTTTGCGGGGTGATGCGCAGGGAGAGGTCGCGGCCCCGGTGGGGTGCAGGGTGAAATCGACGCTGAGGACGATCGCGCCGGTCTCGCCCATGGGCAAAAGCCCGAAGGCGCCCGGCTCGTCGATGGCGCATGGTCCAAACGTCCGAACCCCGGCATTGCGCAAAAAATGTGGCGTTTTGCGCGACAAGGCCTGCTGATCGGCCACAGGAACAAGGTGGTCGGTATACGTCCGAGGTCCGTATGATCCGGGTTGGAACTACCGAGACCCTGCACATTCAACCGACAAAAAAAGGCACATCCTGACGCCCCTGGCTTCCGTCAAGATCGTCAGCGCGCCGAGGACCAGGGAACGAAAGGTTAAAAAAGTGTTTGCAGTATCGAACAGTAAATTTAAAACTAATGTTAAATTTATTGTGATCGAACGTTGGAGAGCATGATGGCTACCAACCCGCGCCCCGACACAGGCGGTGGTGATAACCTCTTAGGCACGTGCGGTGATGACCTGATCACGACCGCGGAAAACGCGCGCTTTGACAATGTTTTGTGCTCTGTCGGGGACGATATCTTGACCGTCTCGCTCAACGCGGAAGCCGTCCGCCTGATCGGGGATAATAACACACGTGTTGGTGGGCTGGGCTTTGGCCGGACGCGATACGATTCGTTCCCGATCACATCGGTCGATATCGACGCAAACGCGAGCCCGGCGCAGCGGGAGGAGCGTCACGATGGTGATGAACACGTCCCGCCTACGGTGTTCGCGCACCTTGGGCGGCCATTTCGTAGCCCCCGAACGGCAATAAAGCCGTGTTCGATGTTTTCGGGGCACGTTTGATCAATGCACGACAAGGCAGACGGCTTTGGCGACCAAGATACCAATATAATGAATGGGGGTGAATTCACATGCCGACATTTACGCTTTCCGGGTTTCAGGTAACACGAAACGCAACCGATACGGTGGTGGCGGTTGACCCGCTGTCCCTGTCGGTTTTTGTCCCCGAGGGTCAGACGACCTTCAGCTATTCGATCCTTGGCACAGAGCCCGACGACATTCCCGAGGTCGACATCACGTCGGATGCGGTGTCGGTGATTGCATCCGGGCCGGGGGTGCCCGGCGGGGTGGCGGCCCTTCCTGACGACTCCCTTTCCTTTCTTGGAACCGTCACCACCAGCACGGGCACCCACACGCTGCTTGTGTTCGAGGTTGAACAGGATGATGGCAGTTTCCTTGACGCGTTCTTTCAGATCGGCGGTGATCCTTTGGCCGTGCCGGGCAGCGTTACCGCATTTCAGGCGATTGAAGACGGTGTCACGCAAATAGGGGCCGCCACGGGCGCGTTTGCGCCGGGCGCGACCATCTCGTTCAGCAGCCTTGCCAACACGACCGAGGAAGCCGGGCCGAACCAGGTGGTTGGCACGGATAGCGACGACGTGTTGCCGGGCACGGCGGGCGATGACCTGATCGTGACGGGCAACGCCACGCCGAACGGGGACCAGGTTGACGGGTCTGCGGGCGATGACGTGATCGACATGTCGGGCAATGACGGAGTGAACGGCTTTGTCACGCTGAACTACAGCGCGCTGGACAGCGGTATCGCCGTGACCATCGACGGGGTGGCCGAGACCGGCACGGTAAACAAGGGCGCGAACGGCACCGACACGCTGATCGGGGTGGAGCAGCCGCTTTTCGCGGGCTTTGGCAATGGTGGGCTGGGTGTGATCGGCACCTCAAGCGCCGACAGCTTCACCCTTGCGCCCGGCGCAAACCAGTGGATGCAGGTGCGCGGCGGCGACGGCGCGGACAGCTACGAGATCAGCGGCGACGGGCTGGTGCGGCTCGATTTCGCGTCCACCGGCGCGACCGGCGGGGCGCAGGTGAACTTCGCCACCGGCGCGATCGCCGATGACGGGTTCGGCAATGCCGAGACCATCACCGGCACAAGCAATGTGTGGGAGGTGCGCGGCACCGCCAATGCCGACGCGATCACCGGCGGCGCGGCGGATGAAAGCTTCATCTCGCGGGGCGGCGACGACACGATCGATGGTGGCGACGGGTTCGACCGGCTGCGCTATGACCGCTCGGGCGTGGGCAGCGCGAGCGTCGATCTCGCGGCGGGCACGGCCACCGGCAGCTGGGACGGGGTGGCCTTTACCAACACGATCAGCAATATCGAATGGGTGCGCGGCTCCAACAGCGCCGACACGCTGGCGGGCGATACCAACGAAAACCGCCTCGACGGCCGTGGCGGCACCGATACCTTCGTGCACGTGGGCGGCAACGACACCATCGGCGATTTCGACGCCGCCACCGAGACGCTGATAGTGCGCGTGGCGGGGCTGACGCAGGCGCAGGT
>NZ_JBEPPX010000038.1:0-16976 GCF_040547535.1 Roseovarius sp. MBR-78 | reverse complement strand
GGGCTGGCGCGGCTCGATCCGCTGCGCCTTGGCCTCGACACCACCCCCGGTGCCCGCGTCATCGCCCGCGGCGGCGTGGCCTCGCGCCGCCTCTACGCCATCGGCCCCTGCGCGCGCGGCGCACTCTGGGAAATCACCGCGATTCCCGACATCCGCCAACAGACCTTCCGACTGGCGAATGAGGTCTTCAAGGCCGCACAGCTTGCCCCGGTCGAGGGGGGCTGACGTTCTCCTCAAGGGGGTCCGGGCGATGCGAACACCCTCTTAACAGCATCGTCTTTGGAATGGAGAAACTTGTGCGAAGACGATAGAACTTAATCACGACAGACATAATCGTGAAAGGTGATCAAATGGCTCATATCGTCGGATTCGCGGGGAGTTTCAGCAGCCCCTCCCGCACCCGCGCCCTGGTGCAGGCCGCCGTCGATGACGCGGCGCAGAGGACGGGCCTTGAGGGGCTGGTGTTCGATCTGGGCGATCTGGGCCCGTCCTTGGGCACTGCCCAGCACCTCTTTGATCTCGCAAACGGCGCGCGCGACCTGGTGTTGAGCCTGCTTGACGCCGACGCGATCGTGATCGGAAGCCCGGTCTACAAGGGCAGCTATACCGGCCTTTTCAAGCATCTCTTTGATCTGATCGAACCAGAAGCATTGCGCGGCAAGCCCACCCTGCTGACGGCCACGGGGGGCGGGCACCGGCATGCGCTGGTGATCGAGCATCAGTTGCGACCGCTCTTCGGCTTTTTCGAGGCCAATGTCGTGCCGACCGGCGTCTATGCGGCCTCCTCCGATCTGCAAGACGGGCGCATCGCATCGCCTGACATCGCAACCCGGTTGGAGGGGGCCGTCAGCCAGCTTGTCGCGGCGATTGCCCCCGCAAAAGAGGCCGCAAGACCCAGATCCGCCGCCGCTTAAGCGGCAATACCCCACAATTCCGGCCTGCCACCCTGAGCGCACCCCCGCGTCAGGCAATGGCGGAGCCATGTCAAAACCAAAGGAGACTCCCATGACCAGACAAATCAAACTTGGCGCCTTCCTGCCCGGTGGCGGGCAGCATGTCGCCGCCTGGCGGCACCCGGAGGCGCGCGCCGATGGGGCCACAAGCCTTGAGTATCACATCAAGCTGGCCAAGACCGCAGAGCGCGGCTTGTTCGATGCCTATTTCCTCGCCGACGGCCTTGCCACCAATGGTGCGGGCCGCGAGGGCGGCAGCGCCAAGATTGCCGGGTTCGAGCCGCTGACGCTGTTCGCGGCGCTGGCCACGCAGACCACGCATCTGGGCTTTATCGCCACCAACACCACCACCTATGAAGAGCCCTACACGGTTGCGCGCAAATTCGCCTCGCTCGATCTGATCTCGGGCGGGCGCGCGGGCTGGAACGTGGTGACCACCGCGACCGGGGAGGCGGCGCAGAACTTCAACCTTGAGCAGCAGATATCCCATGCCGACCGTTATGATCGCGCGCGCGAGCATGTCGCGGTGGTCAAGAAGCTGTGGGATAGTTTCGAGGATGATGCCTTTATCCGCGACAAGGATAGCGGCACGTTCTACGACCCCGAAAAGCTGCATGACGCCGCGCATGTCGGCACGCATTTCCGGGTCAAGGGCGCGCTCAATGTCTCGCGCAGCCCGCAAGGGCATCCGGTGGTGGTGCAGGCCGGGCAATCCGAGGCCGGGCGCGATCTGGCGGCTGAGAGTGCCGAGGTGATCTTTACCGCGCATCAGCGGCTGGACACGGCACAGGAATTCTATCGCGACATCAAGGCGCGCGCCGCCGCCAAGGGGCGCAACCCCGATCACGTGCTGATCATGCCCGGTGTCGCGCCCTTTGTCGGGGAAACCGAGGCCGAGGCGCGCGCGAAATACGCGCAACTGACCGATCTGATCGTCGAGGCGGATGGCCTCGCGCTGCTCAACGGGCTGGCGGGTGGCACGCTCGATCTCAAGGGCTTTGATCTTGACGGGCCGCTGCCGCCCTCGCCCGAGACCGAGGGCATGAAAAGCCGTCAGGCGCTGATCCGCCAGATTGCCGATGATAACGGCTTCAGCATCCGACAGCTTTACCAGCATATCGCCACCGCGCGCGGGCATCTGACGCTGATCGGCACGCCGGTTCAGATCGTCGATACCTTGCAAGAGTGGTTCGAGAACGAGGGCGCCGACGGCTTCAACATACTGCCGCCGTGGCTGCCGGGGGGGCTCGATGATTTCATCGCGCTGGTGACGCCGGAATTGCAGCGCCGCGGCCTCTTTCGCACGTCTTACGAGGGCCGCACCCTGCGCGAGAACCTTGGCCTGCCCTTTCCGGTCAACCGCCACGCCGCCGCGCGCGGCGCGACGCTGGCCGCCGAGTAAAAGGAGATTTCAATGACCTATCAAATTTCAGACCTGAGCGACCGGCCCCATAGCGGGCCGGTCCATTCCCCCGCCATATCCGCGCTGACGCGGCGCGCGCGCTCTGCGCTCTCGGATTACGGCCTGCTGGTCGCGTTTTTCGCGGGCTGGCATGTGGCCAGCGTCGCGGGCTGGCTCAACCCGGCGGTGTTTCCGCCGCCTGATCGCATCGTGCAGGCGCTTTGGGGGGGTATTTCCTCGGGCAAGCTGATCGACGATATCGGCATTTCGCTGCAACGCTCGGGGCTGGCCTTTGGCGCGGCGATTTTGCTTGGCATCCCGCTGGGCCTCTTCATGGGGCAGATCCGCGCGGTGGAACGTGCGCTCGACCCGATCCTGCAACTTTTCCGGCAGACCTCGGCGCTGGCGCTTTACCCGGTGTTCATCCTGCTGCTGGGGCTGGGCGAGGCATCGAAGGTGTTCGTGATCTTCTGGGCGACGCTCTTTCCGATCCTTCTGGCCACCATCGGCGGCGTCAAGGAGGTGGACGGCAAGCTGATCGAGATGGCGCGCACCTTTGGCGCGTCGCGCGCCACGGTGTTTCGTCGCGTCGTGCTGCCGGCCTCGGTGCCTGCCATCTTCGTGGGGCTGCGCCTCTCGGCCACAACCGCGCTGCTGTTGCTGATCGCCGCCGAGATGATCGGCGCCAACAAGGGCCTCGGGTTTCAGGTGATGAACGCGCAATACAATTTCCAGATCCCGCTGATGTTCGCCGCGATCTTCCTGCTGGCCTTTCTCGGCCTTGCCGCGAACTGGGTTCTGGTTGTGCTGCAACGGCGCCTGTGCCGCTGGAGCCTGATCCGACACTGACCTTTCCCTTCCCAACCAACCTAAAAGGACCAAACAGATGAAACATACGTTCCAATCCCTCATCGCCGGTGTGGCGCTCTCGTTCACCGCCGTCACCGCGCAGGCCGAGGATGTGACCCTGCGCTATCTCAGCTATCATGGTGGCGTTGCCGCGCATGAGCTTGCAAAAGAGCTTGGCTATTTCGACGGCACCGGCATCACGTTCGAGGGCGTCGGATATGCGGGCGGCGGGCCCGAGTCGCTTTTTGCGCTGGCCGCAGGCAGTGTTGATATCGGCTCGGCGGCGACCTCGGCGATCATCAATTCCATCGCGGGGGGCAATGATTTCGTCGCCGCCTATCCGACCAATGGCATCAATGACGACGCGCAGTCGGTCTTTCACGTGCTCGAGGACAGCCCGATCACATCCATCACCGATATCAAGGGCAAGACCATCGCGGTGAACACGCTTGGCGCGCATCTTGATTACACCATCCGCGAGGCGCTGCATCAGCAGGGCCTGCCGCAGGACGCCGCCAATCTGGTGGTCGTGCCGGGGCCGCAACTGGAACAGGTGCTGCGCTCGGGCCAGGTGGATATCGCCGCGTTCGGTTATTGGCAGACCACGTTTGAAGGGGCCGCGCGCGCGGGTGGCGGGCTGCGCAAGGTGTTTGACGACACCGATGTTCTGGGCGAAATCGCGGGCGGCTTTACCGTGCTGCGCCGTGATTGGGTTGACGCGCACCCCGAGGCCGCGAAACAGTTCGTGACGCAATCGGCCCGCGCGCTTGATTATGCCCGCGAAAACCCCGAGGAAACCCGCGAAATCATCGCCAAGCTGCTTGAGGCGCGCGATGAAAACCCCGAGGTTGCCAAGTTTTTCGCAGGCTACGGCGTGCGTGAAGGCGGCCTGCCGGTAGAACGCGACGTGCAATTCTGGATCGACGTTCTGGTGCGCGAAGGCGCGCTGAAACAAGGCCAGCTTGCCGCCGCCGATATCCTGCTGGTCACGGGCGACGCGCCCGCCACCAACTGAGGCAGGTGGCATGACGCTGGTGCAAACACAGGCGAAAGGGGAGGTCACGATCCGTGACCTCACCAAAAGCTACAGCATCGACGGCCAGGCGCTGACGGTGCTGAAAAACATCACCCTCGATATTCGCGGTGGCGAAAGCCTTGCCATCGTGGGCGCGAGCGGCTCGGGCAAGACGACGCTGTTGCGCGTTCTGGCCGGGCTGGAAGAGCCGGACACCGGCGCGGTGCTGATCGACGGCGCGCCGGTTCACGGGCTGGGGCGCGAGCGCGCGGTGATCTTTCAGGAACCGCGCCTGCTGCCTTGGCTGACGGTGCTGGGCAACGTGGCTTTCGGGCTAGAGGTGCAGGGCGTGCCGAAACCCGAGGCGGCGGAGCGCGCGCGCCGCTTCATCCGCCTTGTAGGCCTGACAGAGTTCGAATCTGCCTGGCCAAGGCAGCTTTCGGGTGGCATGGCGCAACGGGTGGGCATCGCCCGCGCGCTGACCGTGCAGCCTGAAATCCTGTTGCTGGATGAACCGCTTGGCGCGCTGGATGCGATGACCAAGATGACCATGCAGGAAGAGCTGACCCGCATCTGGGCCGAGGAACGCGTGACCATGGTGCTTGTCACCCATGATCTGGAAGAGGCGATCTTTCTCGCCGACCGCGTGCTTGTCCTGCCAAAGGCCAAGGGCGGTGCGGTGCGCCTCATCGACATCGACCTGCCCCGCCCGCGCGACCGCAACGACCCGGCCTTCGTCGGGCATCGCAGGCAGCTTATGGCAGAGTTCGGGCTGCACTAAGGCAATCCGGCCAGCGATCAGGTTGGCCGGATTTGCCGTTTGTGAAATATTCGAAACAACGTGGTTGATGCGCGTGCAAGCTCGGTTACAGTCGGGGCTTGGGCCGATGCATCTGCGCGTGCCAAAAGACGGAGAGAGATTATGAAAACGACACTTCTACTGACGGCGGCGCTTCTGGCCGGGACGACCCTGAGCGCCTCGGCCGAGACCATGCGCTGGGCGCGGGCGGGGGATTCGCTGACGCTCGATCCCCATGCGCAGAACGAGGGGCCGACCCACACCCTCGCGCATCAGATCTACGAGCCGCTGATCATCCGCGACACGACCGGCGCGTTCGAGGCGGCACTTGCCACCGATTGGGCCCCCAAGGCGGATGATCCCAATGTGTGGGTGTTCACCCTGCGCCAGGGCGTGACCTATCACGACGGGGCCGCGTTTACCGCCGAGGATGTGGTGTTTTCCATCAACCGCGCCAAATCGGAACAGTCGCGGATGAAGGAATTGCTGGCCTCGGTGGTGGAGGTGCGCGCGGTGGATGATCACACCGTAGAATTCGTCACCGACGGGCCGAATCCGATTCTGCCGTCGAACCTGACCAACCTGTTCATCATGGATAGCGGCTGGGCCGAGGCCAATGGCGTGGTCAAGGTGCAGGACATGGATGGCGGCGAGACGACCTTTGCCGCGACCAATGCCAACGGCACCGGGGCGTATAAACTGCTGAGCCGCGAGCCGGACGTGAAAACGGTGATGACGCGCAATGAGGATTACTGGGGCAAGGGCCAGTTCCCGCTGGAGGTGAGCGAGATCGTCTATACCCCGATCCAGAACGCCGCCACGCGGGTGGCCGCGCTGCTCTCGGGCGAGGTGGATTTCATCCAGGATGTGCCGGTGCAGGATTTGCAGCGGGTGGCGGGCACCGATGGCCTTGTGGTCAAGACCGCACCGCAGAACCGGACGATCTTTTTCGGGCTGAACCAGGGCCCCGACGATATCCCCAACGACAATGTCGAGGGCAAGAACCCGCTGGCGGATGTACGCGTGCGCGAGGCGATGAACCTTGCGATCAATCGCGATGCCATCCGCCAGGTAGTGATGCGCGGCCAGAGCCAGCCTGCGGGCATCATAGCCCCGCCCTTTGTCAATGGCTGGACTGCGGCGATGGATACGCCGCGCACCGATCTGGCCCGCGCCAAGGCGCTGATGGAAGAGGCAGGCTATGGCGACGGGTTCTCGATCCAGCTTGATTGCCCGAATGACCGCTACATCAACGATGAGGCGATCTGTCAGGCCGCTGTCGGCATGTTTGGCCAGATCGGCATCACCGTCAATCTCGACGCCAAGCCCAAGGCGCAGCATTTCCCGCTGATCTCCTCTGGCGGCACCGATTTCTATATGCTGGGCTGGGGCGTGCCGACCTATGACAGCGAGTATATCTTCAACTTCCTCGTGCATACGCGCGGCGAAGAGCGTGGCAGTTGGAACGGCACCGGCTATTCCAACCCCGCGCTTGACGCCAAGATCGTGAGCCTTGCCTCGGAAACCGATCTTGAGGCGCGCAACGCGACCATCGCCGAGATCTGGAATACGGTGCAGGACGAGGTACTCTATCTGCCGATCCACCACCAGGTGCTGAACTGGGGGATGACCGACAAGATGGGGATCGAGGTCAGCCCCGAGGATGACCCGAAGGTGAAATACTTTACCGTCAACTGAACGCGGGCGGGCGGCGGGCGATGTGCCTGCCGCCCCTGCCTGATCCCTGTGCCTGATCCCCGAACCGGAGCCTGCCATGCTGGCCTATATCATCCAACGCGCCGCGCAATCGGTGCTGGTTCTGCTGGTTGTGGGGCTGGTGGCCTTCGCCATGTTCCGGTTCGTGGGCGATCCGGTTGACGCCATGCTGGGGCAGGAACGCACCCAGGCCGATATCGCGCGGCTCACCGCCGAGCTGGGCCTTGATAAGCCCTTTCCGGTGCAATACTGGCGTTTTCTCGAACAGGCGGTGCAGGGTAATTTCGGGCTGAGCTACCGGCAGGGGCGGCCCGTTTCGGAAATCCTTGTCGAGCGGCTTCCGGCGACGCTGGAACTTGCCTTCGTGTCGGGCGTTCTGGCGCTGGCGGGGGGCATTGCGCTGGGAATTTTCACGGCGATCTGGCGGCGGGGGATTTCGGCCAATGTCATCATGACACTGTCGCTGATCGGGGTGTCGCTGCCCACGTTCCTCATCGGTATCCTGCTGATTTACCTCTTCTCGGTAGAGCTTGGCTGGCTGCCCAGTTTCGGGCGCGGCGAGGTCACGCGCATCGGCTGGTGGACCACGGGGTTTTTGACGGAAAGCGGGCTCAAGGCGCTGATATTGCCCGCGATCACGCTGGGCCTGTTCCAGATGACGCTGATCATGCGGCTGGTGCGCACCGAGATGCTGGAGGTCCTGCGGATGGAATATATCCGTTTCGCCCGCGCCCGTGGCATCCGGGAGAAATCCATCAATTTCCGCCACGCGCTCAAGAACACGCTGGTGCCGGTCATCACCATTACCGGCCTGCAACTGGGCGCGATCATCGCGTTTGCGATCATCACCGAGACGGTGTTTCAATGGCCCGGCGTGGGGCTTCTTTTCATCAACGCGATCCAGTTCGTGGATATCCCCGTGATGGCCGCGTATCTTATGCTGATCTCGGTGATGTTCGTGGGCATCAACCTGATCGTCGACATGCTCTATTTCGCGATCGATCCGCGCCTGCGCGCCGACCGCACCGCAGGGGGGCACTGACATGGCCGAGACACGGATCGAGACGCCGGACGCGCGCCCCTCGCGCCTGCGCCGCATGTGGGAGAGCGATTTCATCTGGTCGTTCCGCCATTCGCCGGTGGCGGTGGTGTCTTTCGCGGTGGTGCTGCTGATGATGCTGGGCGCGCTCTTCGCGCCGCTCATCGCACCGCATGACCCGTTCAACCCGGCCACGCTCAACCTGATGAACGGGTTTACCCCGCCGGGGCAGGCCAACCAGTTCACCGGCGAATTCTTCGTGCTGGGCACCGACGATCAGGGGCGCGACGTGTTCTCGACCATCCTTTACGGGATGCGGATATCGCTTTTCGTGGGGCTGGCGGCGGTGTTTCTGGCGATGCTGATCGGCGTCACCGTGGGGCTGATGGCGGGCTATCTGGGTGGCTGGACCGAGACGATCATCATGCGCATCGCCGATGTGCAACTGACCTTTCCCGCCATTCTGGTGGCGATGCTGATCTTTGGCATCGCCAAGGGCATCACCCCGCCGGAACATCGCGACGCGATGGCGATCTGGGTCCTGATCCTTGCCATTGGCCTGTCGGATTGGGTGCAGTTCGCCCGCGTGGTGCGCGGCGCGACGCTGGTGGAAAAGAACAAGGAATACGTGCAGGCGGCACGGCTGATCGGGCGCACGCCGTTCTCGATCATGCTGCGCCATATCCTGCCCAATGTGCTCAACCCGGTGTTGGTGATCGCGACGATTTCACTGGCGCTGGCGATCATCGCCGAGGCGACGCTGTCGTTTCTGGGCGTGGGCGCGCCGCCCACCAAGCCGTCGCTCGGCACGCTCATTCGCATCGGGCAGGAATTCATGTTCTCGGGCGAGTGGTGGATCCTGTTCTTCCCGGCGATGACATTGCTGGCGCTGGCGCTGTCGATCAACCTGCTGGGCGACTGGCTGCGCGACGCGCTGAACCCGAGGTTGAGATGATGGAAATCTCATCATCAATTATTCAATCACCTTATGTAGGTTGGATAATCTCATTTTTTCTTGGCTTGCTCGCCTCCTTTTTGCTTTGGTGGATAAATGCGCACTTTTTAACACCCTCCATTGTATTTCCTAAGGAAATTGTAGAGCGAGAACTTAAGAGTGGTAGTTCATTTTATCAGTGCTGCTTTAAGAATGTTGGTCGCCGGGAAATAGTTGATGTTCAAATTCATGCAAGAATTGGTATCAAAAATTTCAAGGGCGCAAGTGGTTGGGCTTATCATTCAGTAGTAACTAATGCCTCTTCGGTTCCTAGCTTAAAGCCTAAAGAAAGGAGATTGGTAAGACTATTTGATACACGAGAAGAGATTGATTTTATTGATAAGCCATCTATGTCCCTCCGAGCTGAGATTAAGAAGTGCAATTCACTGCGAGAAATTCTTAGTCTGGGAGCGGACGCAAAAGTTACCATCCACGTTTTCGGATATGATGTCTTTAGTGGTGCCCGAAAGCATCAACCATCTAAAGGATACCGACTGCGAGACTTAACAATCGGGCGGTATGAAGACATGGACGTGGTTCAGGATCAAAAACCATGGGCTTCCCATCAGCACACCCACAAAGCAAGCGGAGTTGAGATAAAGATGTCCTCCCCCGTCCTTTCTGTCCGCGATCTTGTCGTTGAAATCCCCACGCGGCATGGCATCCTGCGCCCCGTCGATCATGTGAGCTATGATATCGCAGCGGGCGAAATCCTTGGCGTGGTGGGGGAATCGGGCGCTGGAAAATCCATGACCGGCAACGCGGTGATTGGCCTGCTTGATCCGCCCGCGCGCATTGCCTCGGGCGAGGTGTTGCTGAGCGGGCAACCGGTGCAGTCGCTCAGGGGCGACGCGCTGCGGCGGCTTCGGGGCAAGCGGATGGGGATGGTTTTCCAAGACCCGCTGACCTCGCTCAACCCGCTCTTGACCATCGGCGACCAACTGACGGAAACCATCCTCGAGCATCTCGACGTGAGCCAGACCGAGGCCCGCCGCCGCGCCATTGCGGCATTGGACGAGGTCGGCATCCCGGCGGCAATCCAGCGCATCGGCAGCTATCCGCACGAGTTTTCCGGCGGGATGCGGCAGCGGGTGGTGATCGCGCTGGCGCTTTGTGCCGAGCCTGATCTGGTGATCGCCGACGAACCGACCACCGCGCTTGATGTCAGCGTGCAGGCGCAGATCATCGTGCTGCTGAAACGGCTGTGCCGCGAGCGGGGCGTGGCGGTGATGCTGGTCACGCATGACATGGGCGTCATCGCCGAGGCCGCCGACCGGGTGGCGGTGATGTATGCCGGGCGGCTGGCAGAGCTTGGCCCGGTGCGCGAGGTTCTGGGCCGCGCGCGTCATCCCTATACTGCCGGTCTCATGGCCTCGACCCCGCTGGCAAGCCAGGGCCGCGCGCGGTTGCGGCAAATCCCCGGCGCGATGCCGCGGCTGGATGCGCTGCCGCCGGGCTGTGCCTTTGCCCCGCGTTGCGAGCGGGCGCAGCCGCGTTGTGCTGAGGAGCCGGGGCCGACGCTGGCGGGCTGTGACGGGCGCGCTGCCTGCTGGTTTCCGCTTGAAACGGGTGCAAAAGAAGAGGCCGAGGCATGAGCGCGATCATCAAGGTGGAAAACCTCACCCGCGTTTTCGACGTCTCGAAACCCTGGCTCAACCGGGTGATCGAACGCGTGCCCCGCGCGCTTTTGACCGCCGTGTCGGAGGTGAGTTTCGAGGTGCCCGAAAACAGCGTCTATGCGCTGGTGGGCGAGAGCGGGTCGGGCAAATCCACCATCGGCAAGATCATCGTCGGGCTGGTGTCGCCCTCCAAGGGCATGGTCGAGATTGAGGGCGTGGACCTCGCCAGCGAGACGGATGCGGCCAAGATCGACGCCGTGCGCGCCGATATCCAGATGATCTTTCAAGACCCCTATGCCAGCCTCAACCCGCGCTGGCGGGTGCGCGACATCATCGCCGAGCCGGTCGCCGCGCGCGGCGGCAAGACCGAGGGCCTTGCCGAGCGGCTTCTGGAACAGGTGGGCCTGTCGGCGCAGGATGCGGGCAAGTATCCGCATGAATTCTCCGGCGGGCAGCGGCAGCGTATCTGCATCGCGCGCGCGCTCTCGTCGGAGCCAAAGATCATCGTCTGCGACGAGCCGACATCGGCGCTTGACGTGTCGGTGCAAAGCCAGGTTCTCAACCTCATGTCGGACCTGCGCGAAGAATTCGGCCTGACCTATTTGTTTATCAGCCACGATCTGACGGTGGTGCATCACATGGCCGATGTGATCGGCGTGCTTTATTTGGGGCGGCTGGTCGAAGAGGCGCCGCGCGACCGGCTGTTCAGCGACCCCAAGCATCCCTATACGCAGATGCTGTTCGATGCCGCGCCGCGGATGGATGCCTATGGCCGCGAGGTCGATCCGCCCAAGGGCGAGATCCCCGACGCGATCAACCCGCCCTCGGGCTGTGCCTTTCATCCGCGCTGCCCGCTGGCAGTGGCGCGGTGCAGTTCCGAGCGCCCCGAGATGCGCCACATCGGCAAGACGCGCGTCGCGTGCCATCTGGCCGAATAATGCGCGCCCGCTGCGCCATAGAGATGCGCGAGGACGTTGGCTTTTGGCAAATCGGGCAGGAACGCGACCGTTTCGAGAAAGCGCCTCTTCGGCCCGCTCGGATACATCTCACCCGCAACAGCAGAAAGGAACTTCTACAACGCAGATTGCGCGGCTAACATCGCCGCAGAATGACAAACTCAAACGTCTCCGGTAAACCCGGTCTGGTTCAAGCTGTTTTCTGGCGGGTTCGGACCGGCTCACCCTGGCGCGATTTGCCGCCCGCTTTCGGGAACTGGAACAGCCAGTTCCGACGGTTCCGCAGGTGGGCCAAGGCGGGTATATTCGAGCGGCTTTTCAATGCCATGAGCGGTGACCCCCACCTTGAATACGCGCTCATCGACGGCACCATCGTTCAGGCTCACCAGAAGGCATCGGGCGCAAAAGGGGGACTCAGGCTCAGGCCATCGGGCGCTCGCGCGGCGGCCTGACGACCAAGATCGTGGCGTTGGTGGACGCGCTCGGCAATCTGGTCCGCTTCCTGCTGCTGCCCGGCCAAGCACATGACATGAAGGGCGTTGCCCCGCTCATCAGGGATGTGTCGTTCGGCGCGTTGCTGGCGGACAAGGCCTTCGATGCGAACTGGCTGCTTGAAGAGCTCGACGAACGTGGCGCGACCGCGTTCGTCGGGGATTTGATCCCCCGGATCAAATCCTGACCCTCCAAACTCCCGCCAAAGTCCAACCGGAAGCACCAGCGCGACTATGATGCCGACGCTTACAAATGGCACCATCTGGTGGAAAACTACTTCGCAAAAATAAAGGAATTCAGGGGTATAGCTACGCGCTACGACAAGACCGATTGCAGCTACGACGCCAATTGGAACCTCGCCGCAGCCCTCATCGCATCACGGTGATTGCCCACAGGCCCTAATATACTGATTTTAAACAATAGTATTTTACTTGAATTAAAATTCAAGAATGTTTACGGTTTTAAGTCACATGGCAATAGGCTGTGACGAGAAGTTCGCGGTGTGGAGGCTGCGCGTGTTCTTGCTACACAAGGGAGGAAATATCTTGAGCGCTTATCGCAAGGAAATACGGTCAACGATCGGCTTTGGTGTCGTCTACGTCCTTTTGGGGCACACTGGCCTCTGGGCCATTCTGTTGGGAACGGACGACAGCATTCGGGTTCTCGGATTGCCGATCCATTACTTCATCGCCATTACGCTGGGATCATTCGGAGTTCTGCTCTGCTCGATCGTCTGGTGCCGCTACGCCAACCTGCTCGAAGATAAAATCGAGGCCGAGAACGCAGGCGTTGTTCGTGGCGACGCAATTCCGGATGCAGGCCCTGGCAGGCTCAACTTTGCGGGGGTAGCAAAATGACCCCGGCAGACTGGCAGATCCAGAACATCTGGCTGGGCCTCGGCATTACGGTCGCCGTCTTCAGCTTGTATTACGCCGTGGCGCTCTTCAACAACAAGAAGACCGCCAATGCGACCGATCTTTACCTCGCCGGGCGGTCGATCGGCCCGTTTGTCAACTCGCTTGCAGCCTCGTCCACCTGGATGAGCGTTGCCACGTTCCTGGGCGTGGTTGCCCTCATCCAACAATTGCACCTGCCCTTCGTCTACATGTGGGTGCAGTTGATCCTCAGCGTGCCTCTGCTGGTCATGCTCTACGGCGCGTCACTCTACCGAATGGAGGTTTTCACCTCGGTGCATTTCGTCCAGACGCGTTATGGCCGAAACACCGCGTTTTTGGCCGCCGCATGGATGCTGCTGATCATGCTGATGTACATGGTCGGTCAGTTCATCGGCATCGCCAAAGTCTTCGAGGTTCTACTCGGGCTGCCCTATACGCCCTCGCTGATCCTCTCGGCCATGGTGATCACCGGTTACATCACCATCGGTGGCATGAAGGGCGCAACCTATAACGACGCGATCCAGATGGTCATCATGATGATTGCCCTGATCGTGCCGCTGGCCGCGATCCTCAAGGCAATGGGTGTGCCCGGTTTCTGGTTTCCGCCGCTGGGCTATGGCAGCCTGACCGACACACTGCTGGAGCGCATCCCCACCTTCTTCGACCTGAAGTTCGAGGCGCGGTTCTATCTCTCGCTGTTCGTCGCGCTGACGATCGGGACGCTGGGCTTGCCGCAATTGGCGCAGCGGGTGCTGACCTCCGAGAACATCAAGTCCGCACGGCGTGTAGTGCCGTGGTTCTGCCTCTGGGTCGGGATGATGTTTCTCGGCACCTATGCGATGGGCATCGCCGGCGTCTATCACTTCGCGCTGATCGGCCAAGAGCTGACGCCCGAGGCCGCCGACAAGACCACCCTGCTGCTCAATCTAGCCTACAATCCCGAATGGGTTTCGGCCTTTGTTATCGCGGGCGTTCTGGCGGCGGGTGTGTCGACCATCGCCGGGCTGATGATCGGCGTAGCAACGGTGGTGGGCCACGATATAGTCGGAGTGTTGCGCCCACAGTTGAGCGAGAAAAAGCAGCTGCGCTACGGCTACTTTGCCCTGGCAGGAACTGGCGTGGTGTCGCTTCTGGTGTCGCTCGACCCGCCGGCATTCCTGATCACCTCGATCTTCTGGGCCTTTGGTCTCTGCGCCACCGCGATCACGCCGATGGTGGTGCTGGGAGTCTGGTCTACGCGGATCAACGTCTGGGGTGCCTTCATCGGCAGCCTGGTTTCCGGCATGCTCTACATCCTGCTGTCGCCCTACATCCTGCCAGAACTTTCCCTGGGGACAGGGTTGGTGGCCAAGTTGGGCTTTGCGACTTCGCTGATCTCGGTGCCGGTCGGGTTTATCCTGACGATCTTGGTGTCGCTAATCGCCGAGAGCGTCAAACGCGAAGCGGCGGCCCTGGAACGCCACCGCGCGCAAGACATGGTCGAGCGGATGCACGGCTGGGCGAATGTCACCCGCGCCCGCTATGACAGTAGCCAATGGTTACTGATCCTGGCCGCGCTCTGGGTGCCGGTCATGCTGTGGGGACTGGTGCCGTGGTGAACGCTATGACTGCAACTGAAAACCGCTGGCAGGTCGTTCTCGGCATGCCGGTCGCGGGGTTACTTTGGAGCCTCGCTACCCTTATCGCCCGCGGCCCCGAGGTGGTGGCACTGGGCATCCCCATGACTGAAGCTCTCGTCTACATTTCTCTCGGCGGTATGGCGCAAACCTTATTGTTGTGGGTGGGCTTCACCTTCGTCATCTGGGCGATGACCCGCGCCTTCGGGGGCAAGGTGGCCATCTTACGACTTCTGGCACTGGTATCAGGCTCCGCACCGGTTCTCTGGGCGGGGGCACCCGCCACCGCCTATTGGATTTACGGCACCGCAGGACAGACCGCGATTGCCGCAACATTGTGCCTCACCGCGTTGGCTTTGTTCCTGCGTGGCCTGGCCAAGGACCTGGCAATCGACCTCGGCTGGCCCGCCTCGCGCGCAGCCGCGGTCGTCGCCACAGCAACCATCTTCCTGGCTAGCTTCACCTTTCTGGCCATCTGACATTCAACTCCGAGGAGACCCAACATGACAATCGACGCTTTCGTCTTCGACGCATACGGCACGCTCTATGACGTCCAATCTATCTCGAAAGTCACCAGCGAGGAATTTCCCGAACACGGCGCGCTGATCACCCAAGTCTGGCGGCTGAAGCAGCTGGAATACACCTGGCTGCGCTCGATAATGGGCTGTTATCGCAGCTTCTGGGAGATCACCGAGGAGTCGCTGATCTATACGCTCGACGCCATCGGCATCGGTGCCGACAAAGCCACCCGCGACCGGATCATGGACAAGTACCTGCATCTGGCCCCCCATGCCGATTGCCTGACCGCGCTGGACGCGCTCCAGGGCGTGCCGCTGGCGATCCTGTCGAACGGCAATCAGGAGATCCTCGATGCGCTCGTCACAAACACCGGGCTGGACAGTCGTCTGCAAGCTGTCATCAGCATCGACAAGGCGGGCATCTTCAAGCCCCATGACAAGGCCTACGGGCTGGTCGAAGACGCGCTGAACGTGAAGCCCGAGAACACGGTGTTCGTCTCGTCGAACGCGTTCGACGCTTGCGCGGCGAAGAACTTCGGCTTTCAGGTCGCGTGGATCGAACGGGTGACGCCCGAAGCGCTTGCCGCCGAGATTGCCGCGGCGGAAGTGGTTGGCCCATCGACGATGTTCAAGCTCTTGCGCATGCAGATGGAAAACTTCGATATGGAACCCGATCATCGTCTGGCTTCGCTCGATGACCTAGCGGGGCTGATCAAGCCGACGCAACCGGCCAACATGAACGCATGAGCGATCAGGGGCCCGCTGGGGGCGCTTGCACCGGCTTCTGGAAAATAGCCTGCAATAGGCGCGTCGTCCGGCGTGCCTCGCGGGTGGCCGTTCTGGTGGGCATCGTTCTGGCGGCAATCAATCATGGAGACCGCATCCTGGGCGGCGAGATCGACATCGCCTCCGCCTTCAAGATCTTGCTGACCTTCTGCGTTCCCTATGCGGTGTCGACCTACTCGTCGGTGCTGGCGGTGCGCGATCTTGCCGCCCACTCAAGGCAGGCTCTCAGCTGAGTAAAAGGTGGGTCCGCGGTCATTCGTGGACCTCTCCATAAAGCGGGATCGTGCCGGACGCGCACGCGCCCTGTACGAACCGCGCGCACTGCAATATAAGTAGCTTGGATCATGAGTTGCTTGGATCCGACGGATAGCATTGGAAATTTCGGGGTCTGACATGGGGCGACACAGAGAGTTCGACGAAGAGAAGGCACTGGACGGCGCGATCGAGGTATTCTGGCGCCGCGGCTACTCCGGCGCGCCCATTCAGGAGATCTGCGATGCGATGGGGCTAAATCCCGGCAGCGTCTACTCTGCCTTCGGCAACAAGAATGGGTTGTTTCTGGCGGTGATCCGGCGCTACCTCGACAGCATCAACCGGCCCGGGCTTGACCTATTGGCATCCAGCGCCTCCGGTTTGGACGGCATCCGTGCCTATTTCGATTACATCGCCGAGGGGATTGTCAATGGCAACCGGCGTTGGGGATGTCTGGGAACCAATGCCTTCGTCGAGCTCAAGGAGTCGGACGATGACGTGGCGGAGATCATGTCACAACACCTGATCCGCCTCGAGACCGCTTTTCATGACGCCTTGATCCGGGACATGGTGGGAGACCCCGAGGCCAAGGCAAAATACCTGCTTTGCGTAGCGCAGGGCCTGAACGTCATCGCCAAGACCTCGCTTGACCGGCAGACGATTCAAACAGTCATTGACTCCGCCATGATATGTCTCACCCCGCCGAGACTGGCCGCAAAATAAATCACCGGACAGCCCCGTTCCCAAAATCGGGCGGGGCACTCCTGTTTCACCGTGAGCGTTTCCTGGCCCGCACCTTCTCAATTCTCACCTGACCTGAGATTTCGCACCTGACGGAGATTAGGGCAGGCTGCCGGTCGTGCGGAACGCCAGGCCGCACTCGGCATGGTGCATCGTCACTCACCGGGATCCACCCGCAAGCTGACTCTCGAGGCAGCTAATACCAACGGCCTTTACTGGTGACTCCCTGGGGATTCCGTTGAGGCCTTTGCCGTGATTCACTGTCAGCAAATGATGGAGGTTTCGATGGCAGTGGCGATCACACGGACGGACATGTCGGCGCACGATCTTCGG